>NZ_JAQLDU010000029.1 GCF_028209625.1 Collinsella aerofaciens
GCCAGGGCGCCGCTGACCGGTGGACGGCACCGAGCCGTCAATGGAATGGAAAAGGGGGAGGCCTCGCGGCCTCCCCCATTTTTGCGTTTACGGGGCGTAAATGACTCAATTACACCAGACGATCTTATCGTTTTTGGTATTGAGCTTTTATTTAAAGAAAATAAATCGAATAACGAGGGCAACTGCTATGGCCACAATGATCATTAGCAGGATTGTCAGTCGATGCTGCTTGCGTCGTTTACTTGACGAAACGAAGATTGATTTTCCCTGTTTTGGCGTTTCGAGATAGCGAGCCGAGTGCGTCAAGGTTTGCTTGGGTCGAGGCCCTCTTTGTCGATGAGCGGCGGATGCTTTCATCGGCTCATTCCTATTTGCGCTGTTTTTAGATAATGGTGCGTCTTTCAGATACACAGGGTCACCCGAGGCCACACCCATATGCTTGCGTCCCGTTTGCGCATCTTCGAGTGTTTGATATCGGTTTCTTGTCACATATTCGGGCTCTGGGTCATTGATGGGCTCTTGCGAGATGTGGGGGCGATGGAATCGAATCGGTTGCGGGCTGGATACTTCGTCCTGCTCCGGCATAAACGTGTTGTCCTGTTTTTGATCGTCCATGATGCCCTTAGTTCGTCATCAATATCGTGTATGCGCCCATTGTAAGCCAGCCGTCTTGTTTTGATGGGATTGCATACATTATTTAAGCCTTCGTTCAAATTCCGTTTATTAGACAAAACCTTAGTCAAATAGACTTAGATATGCTTATACCAATAGACTCAAAAAACTTTATAGTCGATGTATATATAAGAAGCGGTTGGGCATATATATGAGCGTCAAAAGAAGTCCCAGTCACCTAGAAGATGACTCGGCAGTCCTTAAAAGGAGTGGTAAACATGGCAAGCATGGTTCCTTATCGTTCGGTTTTTGGCGTTCGTCCTTCTGCTAGCTCGCTGTTCGATCTGTTTGATGATATGACCGACCTTGCAAACAACTCGATTGCCTCTAAGGCGTTCCCCGTTGACGTTGAGGATAAGGGCGATGGCTATGAGGTCAAGGCCTATCTGACCGGCGTCGCCAAGGACGATATCGATGTCGAGCTTAACGAGGGCCGTTTGTCCATTAGCGTGAATGTCGAAGAGAACGAGGAGAACGAGGGCAAGAACTTCCTGCAGAAGGAGTTTAGCTCGTACAGCGCGACGCGTGGCGTATATCTGAAGGACGCTTCGAGCGAGGGCCTCTCGGCTAAGTACGCTGACGGCATCCTGACCGTTACGGTTCCCAAGATCGTCGAGAAGAAGAACGTTACGAAGATCTCCATCGACTAACTTCGTTGGTGTTCTGCGCTATTAAAAGACAGCAAAAGGGGCTGGGAAGCGATTCCCGGCCCCTTTTGCTGTTTAGGACAGTTATTGAATAGTTGCTGGCCGATGCTGGCTTGCGGGGCGTATCGAGAGTTTTCGCGATCCTTGGAGAAGGGTGGCGGAGCTGCCGACCTCGTCATCCAAGGTTGCGGCTAGAGCTTTGGCATAGCTTTTGACGGTAAGGCTCGGGCGATTATTATCTTGGCTGATATGCATGGCAATGAGCTGTTCGGTGCGATCGGTAACGAGTTCGCGCGCGGCTTCGGCGGCTTGGTCGTTGGAGAGGTGCCCCCTTGCAGACAGGATGCGCTCCTGAAGAAAGCGGGGATATTCTCCCTCGCGCAGCATGGTCACATCGTGGTTGCTTTCGAGTGCGAGGACTCGACAATCTTTGAGGGTGTTCATGGCTTGGCTCGATAGCTCTCCGGTGTCGGTGGCAAAGCCGATGGAATTATCGAGGGTGTCGAATCGATAGCCGACTGGATTGATGACATCGTGTGACGTTGAGTAGGTTTGCACGTGGATGCCGGCAATGGATAGGGTGTCACCGGGATCGAATTCCTCGACAGGCAGATGCGAAAGATTTTCTTTGCTCGAAAGTGTGCCCCTGCTGGCATAGAGGGGGCCGTGCCAGTGCTTGCACCAGACATCGAGACCTTTGATGTGGTCGCTGTGCTCATGAGTGATGAGAAGAGCCGAGACGTTATCTGCCGAGAGCCCCAGTTCTGCCATGCGCTTTAATGTCTCGCGGCGAGAAAGACCGTCGTCAATCATGATGAGCCCTCGGGGGCCTTCGATGAGCGCGCAGTTGCCTTTTGAGCCACTGCCGAGGATATGAAGGTGCAGACGAGACATAAGATTCCAAAGGATACAATGGGTGCGAACGAATAGAGGAGGAAGCAAATGCCAACGGTATCTCAGCATTATGGACACCATGCTGCATCGTGGGCTGATGATAAAGCCTTGGCAACGCGGCAGCAGGCTGCTCCTGTCGTGCTCATGGTATCAGGCGGCGCGGACTCGACGGCTTTGCTCCTTATGGCGTGCACATCAAAGCTGGATATCCAAGACGGACGCGGTGTTGCCCCCATCGCGCGCGAGCGACTGCACGTGCTGCATGTGAACCATCATCTGCGTGGTGAGGCGTCCGATGGCGACGAGGCCTTTGTGCGTGAGCTCTGCGCGCAATATGGCTTGCCGCTGTGTGTTGAACATGCCTATTTTGATGATGAATCGGGCAATATCGAGGCGGCGGCGCGCGAGGTGCGTTATGCCGCGGCGCGAAGATATGTTCGCGAGCTCTGCGCCCAGACGGGGGCACCGCGAACGGCGGCTCGTATCTGCACCGCGCACACGTCTTCGGATCGCGCGGAAACGTTTTTGATGAACGCGATTAAGGGTTCGGGGCCCGCTGGTCTATCGAGCATTCCTCGCCGGAGGAATATCGTGGTGCGTCCCTTGCTCGACCTGACTCATGATGAGCTCGTGGGCTATCTGCAGGTGCATGGTCAACCGTGGCGTGAAGATGAAAGCAACGAGGACGTTTCGTACTTGCGCAACTATGTGCGCCATCGGGTGATGCCGGTGGTGGCGCAGCGCAACGCGAGCGTCTGTAAGACGATTGGCGCCGCCTGCGAGATCTTAGGCGATGAGGATGCCTTTCTTTCCCAGCTTTCCGCGCAGGCGTTCCGAAACTGCCTGCGTAAGGAGGCGGCGGGTGCACTGGTCCTTGACGCTCGTCGACTGGCCGCGGCTGAGGTGGTAATCGCGCGGCGCATCGTGAGGCTGGCGATCAAACGCATCGATCCGGACGCTCGTCCAGAGATGCGACATGTGGAGCGCGTGCTCGCCTGTGTCGCCGAAGACTCGGGTTCGGTCACACTGCCGGCGGGAATTGACGCACGCGTTGAGTTTGGCATGCTGGCGTTTAAGGCGCCGGTGGCTCGCGAGGGCCTGGTCGCGGACTGGGTTACCGTACCCGGTCGCTTGCCGTTGGGCGGGGGACGTATGCTGGTCACAGAACCGATGGCCGTTGAGCCGGGATGCGATATCGTGCGCCGCGCCCGTGAGCTTGCGGCTGCCGGGGAAGCGACAGCTTTGGTAGACGCGGCTGCCCTGGGTTTTGCCGACAGCGATAGCGAGCGGATCCTGGCGGGCTCGCGTGGGGAGATTCCCGCCGAGGCGCGATTGGCGCGCCTGTGGGTGGACGGTCCCACACCGGGAGACGTGATGTGCCCGTTAGGGATGAGTGGCCGAAGCAAGAAGGTATCCGACTTGCTAGGAGAGGCCCGCATTCCCGTTTCCGAGCGCGCCGGCGTGCCCATGGTGAGGACGGCGCCGGGGGGTGCCGTGGTGTGGGTCGCCGGAGTTCGCGCGGACGAGCGCTTTAAGTGTACGGCGGCGACGCGTGTGGCTTATCTGCTTCGCGTGGTTGATGCGGATTAGCCCCTCGCACCAGCTTTTCTGTGCGGCGTTGACGGTATTCCCGCGCTGATGGTGCGCGGGCTGGAAAATATACCCCGTGCGCTGCTAGAATGTGTAGTTCGCGTCCATACGGCGGTGTGTGGGCGATAAACACAAGAAAGGGTTGTCATGGCTTCTCAACATCCGGATATCGAGAAGGTTCTGTTTACGCAGGAGGATATCGACGGTATCGTTTCTCGCCTGGGCGAGGAGATTACGCGCGACTACGCGGGTAAGGATCTGGTACTGATTGCGGTCCTGCGCGGCGCCGTGGTCTTTATGGGCGACCTGATGCGCAAGATCGAGCTGCCGACCAACATCGATTTCATGGCTGTTTCGAGCTATGGCGACGGCGTGAAGTCTTCGGGTATCGTGCGTATCATTAAGGACTTGGATATCGACATCCGCGGTCGCGACGTGCTGATCGTCGAGGACATTCTGGACTCGGGCCTGACCCTCAAGTACCTGATGAAGAACCTCGAGAGCCGCAAGCCCGCTTCTCTGGAGGTCGCCGCCTTCCTGTGGAAGGACGTTGAGGACCGTACCTCGGCCGTCACGCCCAAGTATGTTGGAACCCATTGCCCCGATGCCTTTGTGGTGGGCTACGGCCTCGACTATGCCGAGCGCTATCGTAACCTTCCGTATCTGGGCATTTTGAAACCGGAGGTTTATTCGTAAGATGCCCGACGACCGTAACGATAACAATTCCCAGACTCCCCGGGAGCCTAAGATCCCGGGGATGCCCGGAGGCAAGAAGCCCACGCGTACGGGCTGGCTGTATTTTATTTTGGCTTGCGCGCTTCTGGGCTACGCCTTCTTTAACATGGGCTCCGGCTTTGCCAATTCCAGCAATACCGTAAAGCTCGCGACGAGCGAGATGGTGAGCGCCATTAAGCAGGATCGCGTCGAAGATTTGACCTATACGGTTCAAGACGGAAGCGTGGCGGGTCATTACTGGAAGACGAAAAAGGACAAGGGCGATACGAGCGAGCTCAAGAGCTTTTCCTCGACCTATGTCGGCTCCGATTCGCTTGCCGAGCTTATGGCGGAGCACCCCGATACCAAGTACATCGTCAACACCAACGACCCCGATTTTTGGGGCGACTTGGCGATGAGTGTGCTGCCGACGATTGCCCTGATCGCCATCATGTTCTACTTTATGCGCCAGATGATGGGCGCCAATAATAGGAACATGCAGTTTGGCAAGACCAATGCCAAGACCAACGAGGCTACGCGTCCCAAGGTCAAGTTCGAGGACGTTGCCGGCGTGGACGAGGCAGTCGAGGAGCTCGAGGAGATCCGTGATTTTTTGAGCGATCCGGATCGCTATCGCAAGCTGGGCGCCAAGATCCCGCGTGGCGTGTTGCTGGTGGGCCCTCCGGGCACCGGTAAAACGTTGCTGGCCAAGGCCGTTGCCGGCGAGGCGGGCGTGCCGTTCTTTAGCATCTCGGGTTCCGACTTTGTCGAGATGTTCGTGGGTGTCGGCGCCAGCCGTGTGCGTGACCTCTTTAAGGAGGCCAAGTCTCAGGCTCCGTCAATCATCTTTATTGACGAGATCGATGCCGTGGGACGTCAGCGCGGAGCCGGTTTGGGCGGCGGCCACGACGAGCGCGAGCAGACGCTCAACCAGCTGCTGGTCGAGATGGACGGTTTTGAGGAAAGCGAGTCGGTCATCCTGATCGCCGCCACCAACCGCCCCGATATTCTGGACCCGGCATTGCTGCGCCCCGGCCGTTTTGATCGTCAAGTTACGGTCGACCGTCCGGATGTGAAGGGCCGCGAGCAGATCTTGCGCGTGCATGCTGAGAACAAGCCGATGGACGAGGACGTTAAGTTTGAGAAGCTCGCCCAGATGACCGTTGGCTTTACTGGTGCCGATCTGGCGAACCTGCTCAACGAGTCTGCGCTGCTGGCCGCTCGCCGTCATCGTTCTGTGATCTCGATGGACGAGGTCGAGGAGTCGATGGAGCGCGTGATTGCCGGACCGCAACGCAAGGGTCGCGTGATGACCGAAGCCGAGCGCACCACGATTGCCTACCACGAGAGCGGTCACGCTTTGGTGGGCCACATCTTGGAGCATTCCGATCCGGTTCATAAGATCTCGATCGTCAGCCGCGGTCAGGCCCTGGGCTACACACTGCAGCTTCCGCAGGAGGATCACTTCCTCAAGACCAAGAACGAGATGCTCGACGAGCTCGCCGTGTTCTTGGGCGGTCGCGTTGCCGAGGAGCTCATGTGCGACGACATCACGTCGGGCGCGAGCAACGATCTGGAGCGCGCGACCAAGATGGCGCGCGAGATGGTCACGCGCCTGGGCATGAGCGAGGAGCTGGGCACGCAGGTCTTTGGCGAGGCGCAGCATCAGGTGTTCCTTGGTCGCGATTACGCCGATCACCAGGATTACTCTGAGGAGACGGCGCGCCGCATCGATATCGAGGTTCAGCGCATCATGCGCGAAGCCCATCGCCGTGCGGTCGAGATCCTGGATGCCCGCCGCGATCAACTCGATCTGATGGCCAAGGTGCTGCTTGAGCGCGAGACCGTTGAAGGCGACGCTGTGAACGCCCTGCTCGACAACGAGTGGGACGCTTACCTTGAGCGCGAGGGCGATATCCTGGCGGCCAAGGAGGAGCGCAATGCCAAGGCGGCCGGCATGCCGACCAAGAAGCGTGCGCCTCGCATGAGCGAGGAGGAGCTGGCGGCTGATGCCGCGGCCTTTGCGCAGGCGGCCATGCAGGAGGATGCCGAAGCCGCATCCGATGATGCTGGCGATGGCAATGCTGTCAACGCTGACGGCAACACCGACGCCGACAAATAGTTCTTGTAGCGAAAGCCTCCGCGGGGAAACCTGTGGAGGCTTTTCTTTTAAGCGCAATGTTGATTGGGGACAGACTTAAATGAGCGTTTTCACGCATTTGAACTGCATCCCATTTCTTGGACTTTGAAATTAAGGTTCGAGAAAAGGGAGGCATCGGAAATGCCCCGCAGG
>NZ_JAQLDU010000002.1 GCF_028209625.1 Collinsella aerofaciens
CTTCGGCCACGTGAAGGACGAGTTCTACCGCGGCAGGGAGTGGGGCAGCTTCGGGGACTTCAAGCGCGACCTGGAGGAGTACATAGCCCATTGGAACACGCGGCGCAGGCAGGTAAGATTGAAGGGCCTGACGCCGGAGGAGTTCCGGGACCGGGCCCTTGCGGCGTAGTCGCTATTTATTCAGTCCAAGTTTCGGGGCGCAGTTCACAGGCACCTTTGTGGTGGTTTTTGTTTGCGCGGGCGTTAGGGGCGGACCTGGCCGGTGCCTCGGAGCTTGTATTTGTAGGTGGTGAGGGCCTCGGCGGCAAAGGGGCCACGGGCGTGGAGCTTTTGGGTCGAGATGCCGATCTCGGCGCCCAGGCCAAACTCGCCGCCGTCGGTAAAGCGCGTGCTGGCGTTGGCGTACACGGCCGAGGCATCGACCGCGTCCAGGAAGCGCTCGCAAGCATCCGTATCCTCGGCAACGATGGCCTCGGAGTGCATCGTGCCGTAGCGATTGATGTGTGCGATGGCCTCGTCCTCGTTTGCCACGACCTTCACGCTCATCTCGAGCGCCAGGTACTCGCGACCCCAGTCCTCCTCAGTCGCGGCAACGTAGTCATCGCCCTCGGCAAGCCCGGCATCGGCGCACGCGGCGCACGTGGCCTCGTCGCCGTGAATGAGCACGCCGTGGTCGTGCAGCACGGCAACAACCGCAGGCAAAAACACATTGGCCACGGCACGGTCGACCAGCAGCGACTCGGCGGCATTGCACACGCCCACGCGCTGCGTCTTAGCGTTGACGATAATATTGAGCGCTTTATCGAAGTCGGCGGATTCATGGACGTAGATGTGGCAGTTGCCCGTGCCCGTCTCGATCACCGGAACGAGCGACTCGCGCACGCAGCGCTGGATCAGGCCCGCGCCGCCACGCGGAATGAGCACATCGACAATGCCGCGGAGCTTCATGAGCTCGCCGGTGGCCTCGCGGTCGGTGGACTCGATCATCGAGATGGCCTCGCGCGGGAAACCCTGGGCCTCAAGCGCATCGGCCAGCAGTTCGGCAATCATGGCGCACGAGTGATAGGCCAGCGAACCACCGCGCAGGATGCAGGCGTTGCCGGTGCGGATGCAGATGCCAGCGGCGTCGGCCGTCACGTTGGGGCGCGCCTCGTAGACCATGGCAACCAGACCCAGCGGCACACTCACGCGGGTCAGGTCCACACCGCTTGCAAGCACGCGGTGATCGAGCACGCAGCCCACGGGATCGGGCAGCTCAGCGAGCTTCTCCAGGCCGGCGGCCATGCCCTCAACACGCTCGGGCGTCAGCAGCAGGCGGTCGAGGAGCCCCGCCGAGGTCCCCGCATCGCGCGCGGCGGACATATCGAGCTCGTTGGCGGCGACGATGGAATCGACGCCATCGCGCAGTGCTGCGGCCATGGCGCGCACGGCCTCCTGGCGCTGCTCGTCGCTCGCCGTGGCAAGCGAGGCCGACGCTGCCTTGGCGGCAACGGCAAGATCGTGGACATACGTGGCTATATCGACCGACATGGGCGGCCCTTTCTCCTAGAAGTTTGCAACCATGGTAGCCGATTTGCGCATGACCTCACCTGCGGCGGTAGAATTGGTCAACCCGAAACACCGCAACGAACGGAAGCATCACATGGCGCTCATCACTTCGTACCACGTCCCCGGCCTGTATGTCGAGGACCACAGCATCGACGTCCCCCTTGACTGGCGCGGCCTGGAGCCGATGCTTTTGGCCGTCGGCAGCACCATGCGCCGCGGCGCTATGCCGGCACCCATCGCCGGCGCGCCCGAGAGCATCAAGCTCTTCTACCGCGTGGTTTGCGCGCCCGACCGCATCAACGACGATCTGCCGCTGCTCCTGTTTTTGCAGGGCGGCCCCGGCGGCGAGAGCCCGCGTCCGCTGTCGCCCACAAGCGACGGCTGGATCGAGGAGGCCGTCAAGCACTTCCGCGTGGTCCTTCCCGACCAGCGCGGCACCGGACGCAGTAGCTGCGTGGACGGACGCACGATCAAGGCACTGGGCGAGCGCGCGACGACTGCCGGCGCCGATACAGCACGCTCGCAGGCGGACTTCCTCAAGCGCCACGTCGCCAGCTCCATCGTGCGCGATTTTGAGTACCTGCGCCTGGTGGGCTTTGGCGGCAAGCCCTGGGTCACACTCGGGCAGAGCTACGGCGGCTTTTTGACGTTGAGCTATCTGTCGCTCTTCCCCGAGGGCGTGGCGGCAAGCTTTACCTGCGGCGGCATCCCCCACGTGCCGGCGAGCGCAAGCGAGGTCTACGCGCACACCTTCCCGCGCATGGCTGCCAAGACACAGCAGTATTACGACCGCTACCCCGCCGACGTCGAGCGCGTGGCGGCTCTTGCCGATGCGCTCGAGGCTCAGAAGCCCGTGCTGCCCGACGGCTCGCCGATGACGGTCGAGCGCCTACAGCTCATGGGCAGCGACTTTGGCATGAAGCCGAGCTTTGAGCGCATGCATTGGATTATCGATCACGCTTTTGTTGACGGCGACGGCACGCTGACCTGCGGCGCCTCGGTATCTGACAGCTTTTTGATGCGCGCCTTCGAGCGCACCAACACGCGCACGAATCCGCTGTACTGGACGCTTCAGGAGTTCATCTACACCGACGGCGACACCATGCCCATTCGCTGGGCCGCAGCAGAGGAGGAGGCCCATCGCGCCGAGTTCGACACGCTTGCGCGCCCGCTCATGTTTACCGGCGAGGCCATGTTCCCGTGGATGTTTGAGCAGATGCCCGAGCTTAAGCCATTTAAGCCCGCCATGGACCTGCTGATGGAAGACACAAGCTGGGACAAGATCTACGACCCGCAGCGCCTGGCGTGCAACGAGGTGCCCCTGCAGGCCGCGGTGTACTTCGATGACATGTACGTGGACTCGGGCATGCAGCTCGATACGCTCAGCCGCGTGGGCAACTCGCATGCCTGGGTGACCAACGAGTTCGAGCACGACGGCTTGCACGGCAGCGTGGTGTTCAAGCACCTCTTCGACGAAGCCCTCAACCGCGGAGACCTGCGCCAGATCTTCTAGCAAAGGAGTGTCCCAAAGTGCCGGCACATAAGGAACGTCCCCAAGTGCCGGAAAAGGAGAGGCAGCACTGCTGGCAAAACGAGCCGCAGCGCTGCCTCTCTTTATGCAAACACTATCAAGTTGTCCCTATGGATCGCGGGCTTCTCGGCCAGGTCTGCGAGCAGGCGGTTGCTGGCAATCTGGTCCTGGCGGCGGCCGGCTGCAAGCTCCAGCACGTCCGAATCGGCCTCAGCGATACCACGGGCGACAACCATGCCGCTCGGGTCGCACACGTCGAGCACATCGCCCTCGGCAAACTGGCCATCGACCTCGCGAATACCCACCGCAAGCAGGGAAGAGCCACGGCTGACCAGCGCCTTCGCAGCACCATCATCGACCGTCACCGAGCCATGTGCCTTGTCGCCCAGCGCGATCCACAGCTTGCGGGGTGCGATGTCCAGACGCTCCGCCGGCGGATCGAACAGCGTGCCCACGCTCTCGCCGCGGGCGAGACGCACGAGCGCATCGGGCTCCTCGCCCGCGCAAATCACGCTCTGAATGCCCGCCGTCATCAGGATGCGGCTCGCGCGGATCTTGGTAATCATGCCGCCCGTGCCCACCGATGTGGAAGAATCGCCCGCCGAGGCAATAATCTTGGCATCGATCTTATGCACGACAGGAACAAACTCGGCCGTGGGGTCTTCATGCGGATTGGCAGTATAGAGACCATCGATGTCCGAGAGCGTCACGCACAGATCGGCAGAAACCAGGCAGCTCACAAGCGCCGCCAGCGTGTCGTTGTCGCCAAACTTGATCTCATCGACGGTGACGGTATCGTTCTCGTTGACGACCGGCACCACACCCAGCTCCACAAGGCGAAGCAGGGCGTCGCGCGCGTGCAGGTAGGACGTGCGGCGCGCCGTGTCGTGACGCGTGAGCAGCACGAGCGAGGTGAGCAGGTCGCGCGCATGGAACTCCTCGTCGTAGGCCGACGAGATGATGCACTGACCGGCCGAGGCGCAGGCCTGCAAGCTCGGCAGGTCGCCGACCGGCTTACGGTCGAAGCCCAGCACGGGATAGCCGCAGGCAATGGCGCCCGAGCTCACCACGATCAGGCGCCAGCCAAGCTCGCGCAGCGCTGCGGCCTGGTCGGCAAGCCCGCCGATAAAGGCGCGGTTGACCTTGCCGTCGGCGCCCACCACCGTGGACGAACCGATCTTTACCACCATCGTTTTATAAGAAGTCGTCATACGTCAAACCAATCAACTGTTCAGCGAACGGCCGAGCCGGCGGCAAGGGAAGCGTGACTCGCCCCTACCGCCCAAGGAATTAGTGAGCCCAGGGAAAGGCAGAGGCCGCGGCCATGTTCTTGCGCACGAGCTCGTCGCGCACCTGAGCCAGGCCCTGCTCCATACCCACCACATAGGTCTGCGGGTACAGGAAGCGCTTGAAAGCTGCGTCCAGATGGTCGAGCGCCCAAGCACAGCGCTCGCGCGCGTCCTGGATGCTCTCACGCGGAGCCACCGCACTGCCATCGCGCACGATCGGCACCAGCAGCTCGCGATACTCAAGTTCGGACACGTCGGTCACCAGGGCGGCATCATTCACGGCCACGAGGGTATTGCCGCGCGCGGTGCCCTCCCCCGCCAGATGGTCCTCGTCGTAGATCATGTCGCAGACCGGGCCGCCAAAGCCGTCATAATAACGGCGCACGCGTTGCACACCCGGGATCGTGCGCTTGTAGGGCTGCTCGGAGAGCTTGACCACCGGCGTCCATGGATCTGCCTCGCTCGCACGGCGGGCGGAAAGCTTGTACACGCCGCCCAGCGCCGGCTGGTCATAGCAGGTCGCAAGCTTGGTACCCACGCCAAAGCTGTCGATGGGCGCGCCCTGGTCGAGCAGCGACTGAATCGTGTACTCATCCAGATCGTTAGAAACCGAGATCCCCACATAGGGCAGGCCCTCGGCATCAAAACGGCCACGAACATACTTGGAGAGCTTGGCGAGGTCGCCGGAGTCGATGCGAATAGCCGACAGACGCTCGCCCACCGCCTCCATCTCCTTGGCAACCGTAATGGCATGCTCGCAGCCCTCACGTACGTCGTAGGTGTCGATGAGCAGCGTGCAGTTCTTGGGACTCGACTTAGCAAAAGCCCGGAATGCCTCGAGCTCGGAATCGAAGCTCATCACCCAGCTGTGCGCATGAGTGCCAAAGACGGGAATACCGTAGCGGCGGCCGGCGAGCACATTGGATGTAGAGGAGCAGCCGGCAACGTAGCTCGCGCGCGCGACGGCCAGCCCGCCATCGGGACCCTGGGCGCGGCGCAGGCCAAACTCGGCAACGGGACGGCCGTCCGCCGCCAGCACCACGCGCGCCGTCTTGGTAGCGACAAGCGTCTGGAAGCCGACAATGTTGAGCAACGCCGTTTCGAGCAGCTGGCACTCCAGCGCGGGGCCGGTGACGCGCACCATGGGCTCGCGCGGAAAGACGAGCTCGCCCTCGGGCACGGCGTCAATGTTCACATGCGCGCGGAAGTTGCGCAGGTAGTCGAGGAATGCGGGCTTAAACATCGAGCCGCCGGCCGGAGCCTGGAGCGAAGCTAGATAGTCGATGTCCTCGGGCGTAAAGCGCAGGTTCTCGACAAGCTCGGGCAGCTCGGCGGTGCCGCACATGACGGCATACGCGCTGCCGAAGGGATGGTCGCGGTAAAACGCCGTAAAGCAACCCTGCTCATTGGCCTTGCCGCTCTCCCACAGGCCCTGGGCCATAGTGAGTTCGTACAGATCAGTGAGCATTGCAATGTCGGTGGGATGCGAGATGTCGGTCAAAGCCATGGGGCGACCTTTCGGATGCGTTGTGCAGAGGTTGAGGGTTGGCGAGGCGGGCGTGCGGGCATGGGGCCCAGCGCGAACAGGCTAAAGCAGGCCCATGCTGGTCAGGATCGTGTAGCCCATAAAGATGACAAACGCGATGAGGGCAAGGACAATGATGATTTTTTGAGCCGGCGCCATACCGGGGATCTCGTTCTCACCCGCAGGCTCCTTGGAGGTAACCATGCGCTGGGCAAAGCTCATCTCGTCACGGCTCGGCTTGGGATCGACGGACTTGGAACGAGCGGCCTTTTTAGGCTGAGGTTTGGGCGCGGCAGGTGCAGGCTTCGCAGCAGCGGGCTTGGGTGCGGGCGCGGGCTTGGGCTCGGATGCAACCTTCGCAGCGGCCTCCTCGGCCTTCTCGCGCTCGGCACGCAGGGCGGCCAACTCCTCACGCTCGCGGCGTGCCTCTTCCTGGGCCTCGCGACGAGCTTTCTCGGCGCGGAGCTCTTCCAACTCGGCGCGTTCCTCGGCAGACAGTGGTTGGGACTCAAGCTCGGCCATGGTACAGCCCTTTCTTTTAAAAAAAGCCGCCGACACAATGTCAGCGGCTTATCAAATCCAAGGGTGGAGACGAAGGGAGTCGAACCCTCGGCCTCTGCCATGCGACGGCAGCGCTCTCCCAACTGAGCTACGTCCCCAGGACAAGTCGATATTTTACCTACGGCTCGCCAACTGTCAACGCCCAATAATCAGTCTTTTTGGGGCGCGGCTATTTTGACAACTTTTCGAGCAGGCGATCCTCTCGATGATTTTTCTGGGACGGGGATTAAAAAAACATTGTGTACCGAATGATTTTTTAATCCCGTCCCAGAAAAATCATCGGCGAACGCGCTACTCTGCGCTGGTGAGGACGCCGGTGGTGTCGAAGGCCGGGGTGAAGCTCTCGTCTACCGCGCCGCCTTCTTGCCAAAACATCGTCGTAAAGCCCAGGTCGTCGGCATGGTCGAGCACCTGCTCGTACTCCTCGCGCGTCACGGCGCGCGCCAGGTCGCCGCCTTGTTCGCGCATGAGGGCATTGGGCGTGTACTGGTTCATGACCGAGATCGGCACGTCGCCCACCGTCTGCCACACCAGGTCCAACACGCGGCACGAATCGTCCGCATGCCCCGGCAGCACCAGATGACGCACGATTATGCCGCGCCTCATGAGCCCGTCCTCGTCTACCAGCTCTCCCCCGCGGCGCTCAATCTCGCGCGCCATCTGGGCCAGACCCGACACGGCCACGCGCGGGTAGTCCTTAATATGAGAAAGCGACTGCGCAAGCCCGGCATCGGCATATTTAAAGTCCGTAAGCCACACGTCGACCAGGTCGCCCAGCGCCGCCACGGCACTCGCGCGCTCGTAACCACTCGTGTTGTAGACAATTGGGATGACCAACCCGCGCGTCCGTGCCGCGGCAATCGCGGCAGGCAACAGGTGCGCATAGTGCGTCGCCGTCACCAGGTTGATGTTATTGGCGCCCTGGTCCTGCAGCTCCAGCATAATCTCGACCAAACGCTCGGGCGAAATCTCAAGACCGAAATTGCCCGTTGAGATCTCGTGGTTCTGACAATAGATACATTTGAGCGAACAGCCGCTAAAGAAAATCGTACCCGAGCCGGCCTCGCCCGAAATGGGCGGCTCCTCCCACATATGGAGCGCCGCGCGGGCGACCTTAAGCGTGTTGTCGGCGCCGCACACGCCACGCGCGCCCTCGTCGCGCGCCGCACCGCAACGGCGCGGACACAAATGGCAGGCGGGCGAAAAAAGTTCGGTCAACGACGTCGGCATAAAAACATGCTCCAAAACAATGATTCAGCAGCTCAAACGTAAAGGGACCAACCGCACAGACGGCTCGAGCCCAAGGCGCCGTAATCGTCCGACACGATTTTTATAATGTCAAGACTGGAATCGACAAAGTGCCGCTTTATGATGTAGGTATTCCGCCCCCCGCGGAGCAACTGGGTGAACCGTCGCGTTTATTTAGGGAGCCCACACAGTCGTACCTAGTACAGGTATCCTTCGTTGTTAAGGACGCTGGAACAGTCGATGAGGGCACCCACCTGTTTTAGGTGGGTTCATTTTCGTAACGTGGGGGGTGGTTTTCTTTTGCCGATTTTTCTGAATACCGCCGCTGCAGACCCCACATGGACGCTCAGCGGCATCCAGCAGAATCCCCACCAACATCCCAATATCTGGTAAGCGCGTGATAATCGCACGGTGCAAACCTCCGCACCCCCTCGGTCGAGTATCATGGGTCAGCTATGCCTTTTTGCGTAGCAACCTTTGACCTTTTCCTTCGACGCTTGGCGGTTTTTAGATTCATGGCTTCATCCCCGAGCTACATACCGTATCTATGCGTGGCAGCGGCGGCCTTTATCACGACCTTCCTCACGGTGCCCCTGGTCAAGCGCTTGGCAATTAAGCTCGACGCCGTCGACTATCCTTCCAAGCGCCGCATCAACACCAAGCCCATCCCGCGTTTGGGCGGAACGGCGGTGTTTTTGGGCCTCGTCGTGGCCTGCATTGTGCAAATACTAGGCACCTGGCACCTAGGCTGGCCGCCCGCCCTGGTGCCGCACCCGCGCCTTCACATTAGCTATCCCATGCTGGCGCTCTCCTTTACCGTCATCTTTGCGACCGGCGCTATCGACGACGTCTATCAGCTCAAGCCCAAACAAAAACTAGCCGGTCAGGTACTCGCCGCGCTCATCGCCTGTATCGGCGGCTTGCGGATCGGCGTCATCGTCAACCCGTTTGCCCCCGGCGAAATCATGCTCGGATGGCTCGCCTACCCCATCACCGTGATCTATCTGGTGGCATTCACCAACATCATTAACCTCATCGACGGCCTCGACGGCTTGGCCACGGGCATCTGCGGTATCGCGTCGTTCACCATGTTTTCGATGGCCGTTCTCTCGGGCCGCATCGACGCCGCCGCGCTCTCCATTGCGCTCTTTGGCGCCTGTCTGGCCTTTTTGCGCTACAACTTCAACCCCGCAAGCATCTTCTTGGGCGACTCGGGGTCGCTGCTTCTGGGCTTTGCGCTGGGCTCCATCTCGTTGCTCAACGTGAGCCGCACCGCCGCGCTCACCTCGCTTATCATCCCGCTCATCGTTGCCGGCGTGCCCATCATCGACACGTTTAGCGCCATCGTGCGCCGCAAGCGCGCCCACATTAGCATCGGGCAAGCCGACAAGGGCCACATCCACCACCGCCTGATCCAAGAGGGCTACAACCAAAAGCAGGCAGTGCTCCTCATCTACGCCTGGTGCATCATGCTTTCGGCCAGCGCCGCCGCGATCAACCAGGTCGAGGTGCCCATGCGCGTGCTCATCTTTACCGTGCTCGCCATTGGCTCGGCGGCCTTTGCCAAGCATCTACATCTGTTTGAGCCCGTGTTGCGTCACCATTACAACAAACGCACGCACGAGGACGAGCTCGTCACCCCCGACGATCCCGCCTTTAAGCAAGAGGAGCAGGCGGCAGAAGAACGCAAGGAGGAGCGCCACCACAGGCGCTAGGGTAAGCTGCCGAGGATGCGCCCAGGCGCCGCCGGCCAAACGTGCAGCCACGCCGCACCCATCGCACAAGCCGCCGCTCTCCCGCCCCTCGCCTACTTACGACCCGCCCCTCCAATAAACGCGTTATCATCTTGACCCATGAACATACGTTAGGAGCAATCATGCCAAACGAGAATAGCTACGAAGTCGCGCTGCAAAAGAGCAACGCCATTCGCGAGGGCCTGACCAAGACGCCCGAAAAGTTCACCATGCTTACCGGCGACCGCCCCACCGGACGCTTGCACCTTGGCCACTACTTTGGCACCCTCAAGGGCCGCGTGGAGCTGCAGAACATGGGCGCCAAGACCAACGTGCTCATCGCCGACTACCAAGTCATCACTGACCGCGACACGACCGAGCACATCCAGGACAACGTGTACAACATGGTCATGGACTACCTCGCCTGCGGCATCGACCCCGACAAGACCATGATCTACGCGCACTCCGCCGTGCCCGCCGCCAACCAGCTCATGCTGCCGTTCCTGTCGCTGGTCTCCGAGGCCGAGCTGGCACGCAACCCCACCGTCAAGGCCGAGATGGAGGCCTCGGGCCACGAGCTTACCGGTCTTCTGCTCACCTACCCGGTGCACCAGGCCTGCGACATCCTGTTCTGCAAGGGCAATGTGGTGCCGGTCGGTCGCGACCAGCTGCCGCACATCGAGCTCACCCGCACCATCGCCCGCCGCTTTAACAACCGCTACGGCAAGGTATTTCCCGAGGTCGACGCGCTGCTGTCCGAGACCCCGCTGCTGCCCGGCCTGGACGGTCGCAAGATGAGCAAGAGCTACGGCAACGCCATCAATATTTCGATGACCGCCGAGGAGACGGCCAAACGCATCAAGAAGAGCCAGACCGACTCTGAGCGCATGATCACGTTCGATCCCGAGAACCGCCCCGGCGTGTCCGGCCTGCTTTCAACCGCCGCCATCTGCACTGGCCGTTCCGAGGTCGAGATTGCCGAGGAGATTGGCATGGGCGGCTCCGGCCAGCTCAAGAAGTACGTGACCGAGGCCGTCAACGAGTACTTCGCGCCGATCCGCGAGCGTCGTCAGCGCTATGAGAACGATCTGGACTATGTGAAGGACGTGCTGCACGAGGGCAACCGTCGCGCCAACGAGATTGCCGAGCAGACCCTGGCCGAGGTTCAGGACGCCATGGGCATGGTGTACTAGATCGATCTGCTGGCTAGAACTTTCGATTGCTATAGGGCGGGCGCTACGGCGTCCGCCTTTTTTGGTGCCCGACCGGTTCGGCTCTGCCCATTGCACTCCCTCGACAAACAGGAACAGGCCCGCTGGCAGTTAGTTGCCAGCGGGCCTGTTCCCGAAGTACACCGTTGAATCGCACAGAGGGGAGGAATGCGAATCAAACTCAACAGGGCAGGCTTTTTCATCGCCTATTGCCTGCTCCGTTGCTGAAACCAATATAGTTCACCGTGGTTTACTTTGCTGCATCAATATCGCCCGCCATAGCTTCTCCATAAGTTAGCCCCAGTAAACTAAACCACCACAAAGGGGACAGGCACCTTTGTGGTGGTTTTAACCACGGCAGAGCCGCTAGAGCCCTGCAGGCCAGCGACAGGCGGCCAAGTCGACGTGCATGTCGTCCTTAAACGCCACACCCTCCCCTAGCAAAAGCTCACGTTGAGCATCGGGACCGCCAAAAGCAAAACCATCGCATATGCGGCCATCGGCAAACACCACGCGGTGACAGGGAATCTCGCCGGGGCGCGGATTGCCATGCAGGGCATACCCCACGTACCGCGCACTTCGTGGACGTCCAGCAAGCAGCGCCACCTGACCATACGTGGCGACCATCCCCTCGGGAATCTGCTCGACCACCTCGTACACCCGCTCAAAAAAGCCCTCAGACGCCATTGCTCGCTCCCTTCCACCCGGAATAGCATAAACCACCACAAAGGCGCCTGTCCCCTTTGTGGTGGTTTTGGCAGGTGGGCTAGTTAACGGGTTGGAAGAAGGCTACGGCTACGGCGCCGGGGCCTACATGGGTGCCGATGGTGGCGCCGATGGTGTGAACGGGCAGTTCGCCCTCGGTGTGGCCAGCCCACAGTGCCGCGCTGTCCTCGATATACTTCTTGAGCACCGCATCCGAAAGGCCCGTATAGCCGAGCGCCAGCGGCATGGAAAAGTCGATGCCGCCCGCCTTTTCGACCTTCTGGTTGAGCAGGTTACGTCCGTTCTTGGAACCGCGCGCCTTGCCCAGCTGCACGATCAGACCGTCCTCGGCAGCCACCACGGGCTTTACGTTGAGCAGCGTACCCACGGCACCGGCCGCAGCAGACAGGCGACCGCCGCGCACCAGGTACTCCAACGTCTCGAGCAGGCCGATGACGACCACGCGGTCGCGCACGGCCTCGACAGCCGCCGCAACCTGAGCCGCGCCCTGGCCCTCGTCCACCAGGCGCAGCGCATACTCGACCAGCACGCGCTCGCCCAAGGTCACGTTATTGCTGTCCACGACGAACATGTCGCCGCCCGGCGCCTCGGCAAGTGCCGTACGAGCACTCTGGTTGGTGCCCGAGAGCTTGGCGCCCACGGTAATAATCACGGCCTCATCGCCGGCCTCACGCGCTTCGGCAATCGCCTGCGAAAAGGCGTACGGGTTGACCTGACCGGTCTTGGGCAGCTCGTCGCGCTCCACAAGCATCTCGTAAAAGCGCTGGTGATCGATGTCGACGCCATCCATATACACATCGGTGCCAAAGGTGACGGACAGCGGCAGAACACGCAGAGCGGGGTGCTCCGCCGGCGACATATCGCTTGCGGAATCGGTAATAATGCGGACGGACATAACGAATCCTTTCTTGCGCAGGTCTCGCGCAGGGAATTTTGACAGCAATGTCCCGGCACGGCGTACGCGCTCAAACGGGACGATGCAGTTCTTGGCTGAAAGCTAGCGCCAGCGCGGCTCTAGATCTCGCGCAGGGTGTTGAGGATCGTGCGCAGCGATGCATACATCTGCTCGCGCTGCTCCACGCCCATGGCCTTGCCGGTGGTATCGAGCACCTCGCGAATGATGCGATCGGCCTCGCTCATGCTCTCGCCGCCCAGGGCAGTCAGGCGCACCGGAGCACGATACTTGACGGCCGCATCACCCGAGTCGTCAACCTCGACGTAGCCGCCCTCCTCCAGATGTGCCAGTGTGCGCGAAACGGCGGCACGGGTAACGCCGGCCATGCGGGCGAGGTCGGCGCCAGTCAGGCCGTCCTTGCTGCGCTCAAGATAGTACAGGCACATAACGTCGGAGCCCTTGAGGCCCAGCCTTGCGCCTTCGGACGTCTTGATACGCTGGATCTCCTTGTAGAGCCCGCTGATCAGTCCGACAAAGTCCTCGAAACGTGTCTCGTCGTTCTGCTGCATGGGAGACGACCGCCTTTCGCTTGCATAATGCTTACGGGTAAACATCTTAGCCGCACAAGGTAACACCTGTACCCAAATATCCCATTTGTTAACCCATCAACATAAAAACCACCACAAAGGGGATAGGCGCCTTTGTGGCGGTTTTGACCGGCGAACATGATCCGCAGGCGCCGCTACAGCTCCACGCAGGGATTGTCGCGAGTCACAAGCGTCTTAACGACAACCGTCGCTCCCAGATAGCGCTCGAGCAGCTCCGCTAAGCGATCGATCGCGGCCTGGCAATCCCCCATCCGCTCGGGCTCCACGCACTCAATCGTCAGGAACGCATCGGCCGAATCATCGGACAGCGCCGTTCGAACGCCGTCGCGCCAGTTCCAGCAGCGGCACACGGCGCCTGCATCGTCGATATAGGCGAGCTCGCCGGGCAGCGTCGGGTCGTCCGCTTCCTCGCCAAGAGGCAGGAACGCATCGCCACCGTCGGTCACCTTCAAGCGAAGGTCACCCTCGATCGCATGCAAATCCTCGCCTCCCACGGGCAGCGCGTAGGTCAGCGACACCGTGTTGTAGATGTCCACCGCGGACGTAATGTGGCCCACCGGCTTGCCTTTGAGCACGCGTTTGAGCAGGTTCTCGATTGAGCAACGCGCGCCCTTTTTGGTCTTGAACAGACGGTACGCGTCACGCCATGCCTTGACCGGTGCGTTCTCGCTGATAGTATCGCTGGTCAGATGGCGCTCCGCGTCGATATTGGCGCGGTCAAGCAGCGCGGCAATCGCATCCACGTCCTCCTGGGGTATCTGGGCCGCGGGCTTCATGCCCTTTACGACCACAACGCCGATAGCCGCCTGCGGAAACAGCTCCCAAAACGAATTCTCGGCAACAAAGCCCTTCATACGTGCTCCCTTCACGATTCGCCCCACGCGAGCGCCTAAACAAAAAGCGCCCTTACGACGGCCACCTTCAAAGTCCTACGGTGCCGCCACAAGAGCGCTTACGCTGCCCCCATCCGGAGAAGGGGGCAATATGTCAGGCGTATTGTAACCCGAGTCATCCGCGCGAGTAAAACCACCACAAAGGTGCCTGTCCCCTTTATGGTGGTTTTGGGTCTGAAGCAACGCTAGTGTCGGAGTCCCAGCAGGCCGCGGCCGCGATGACGGGCGTCGGCGGGCACCTGAGCGTGCGGGCCGGCGGCCTTGACGGACTCGGGCAGGTGCGAGTACTTCTTCTCGAAATTCTCCTCGAACATCACGGCAAGATTGTGCGCGGCCTCGTCGTAGCGAGCGGTGCTCTGCCAATACTGGCGCGGCACCAAAATGCCGTCGGGCACGCCATGGCACGTGGTGGGAATGTCGACGTTAAAGATTTCGTCGTGCACGAACTCGCTGTCCTCGATGGTGCCGTCGAGGGCGCGCGCGACCAGGGCGCGCGTGTAGGCCAGCTCAATGCGATGACCCACGCCGTAGCCGCCGCCGATCCAGCCGGTGTTGACCAGATACACGCGCGTGCGGCCGTCGGCGATGCGCTCGCCGAGCATCTTGGCGTAGACCATGGGATCGAGCGGCATAAACGGCTCGCCGAACAGCGAAGAGAACGTGGGCGTGGGCTCGGTGACGCCGACCTCGGTGCCGGGAATCTTGGCGGTAAAGCCCGTCACAAAGTGGTACATGGCGGCGTCGGCCGTCAGGCGCGAGATGGGCGGCAGCACGCCAAAAGCGTCGCAGGTCAAAAACAGCACGACGCTCGGGGTGGTGCCCATGCCCTTGGTCCATGCGTTGGGGATGTGCTCTACCGGATAGGCCACGCGCGTATTGTGCGTGATCGAGACGTCATCGTAGTTAGGCTTGCGGCTCTCATCGAGCACCACGTTTTCGCAAATGGCGCCAAAGCGAACGGCGTTGAAGATCTCGGGCTCGTGGAACGCGTCCAGCCCCTCGCACTTGGCGTAGCAGCCGCCCTCGATGTTAAAGATGCCCATGTCGGACCAGCCATGCTCGTCGTCACCGATCAGCAGGCGCGTGGGGTTGGCCGAAAGCGTGGTCTTGCCCGTGCCCGAAAGGCCAAAGAACACGGCGGTCTCGTGCGTGACGGGGTCCATGCTGGCCGAGCAGTGCATGGGCAGCACATCGTCTTCGACGGGCAGCAGATAGTTCATAACGCTGAAAATGGACTTTTTGATCTCGCCGGAGTAGCCGGTGCCGGCGACCAGAATCACGCGCTCCTGGAAGTTGATGACCACGGCGGCGCTGGAGTTGAGGCCCTTGATGGCGGGATCGCACTGGTAGCCCGGCGCGGCGAGCACGCAGAAATCCGGCTCGCCGGTGCGCGCGATTTCGCGGGCGAGCGGGCGGGCGAGCATCTGCTTAATGAAGAGCGCCTGGCTGGCACGCTCGCAGGCGACAAGCAGACGGCGCGTGTGGTTGCGGTCGGCGCCGGCCATGCCGCGGGTGACGAACACATCGCGCTCGTTGAGATAGTCGACGATGCCGGCTTTGATGACCTCGTAGCTTTCGACGGACAGCGGGCGGTTGACGGCGCCCCGGGCAATCTTGTCGTGGACATCGGGGGTGTCAACGATAAAGCGGTCGTTGGGCGAACGTCCGGTACGCTCCCCCGTCTCGATCACGAGTGCGCCGTTGGAGGCCATACGGCCCTCTTCGCGGCGAATCGCATGCTCGACGAGCTCGGCTGCCGGCAGGTCGACCAGCAGGCGGGGTTGGTTCTCGGCGGGATCTTCGACCAGCGTAATGCCAAAGTTGGATAGAACTTCTGCAGGGGTAACACCAGGCATGGGGCCTCCTTTAAAAACGCGACACGTGGACGCGGCGCGCACTTTACTCACGTAAAGCCCGTTGTACCCGATATGCAAAAACGTTTTTGCGGCAAGGGCGAAGCGCCCGCCCAACGGTCAAAAATCGCACGCAAGCGGCCTAGTCATTGGGGACGTTCTTGAATGACTAGCTGTTGGGGACACTCTTGAACAGGCATCAACCAAGGAGTGCCCCTAGATGCCGGCACTTAGGGACGTTCCCAAAGTGCCGGCTACTGAATGGCGCCGCCGAAATTATTGAACAACCTGGTCAAAAACACGAGTCGATACCACCGCGGCTATACTAGAGCACAGCAATAGAAAGGAATCGTCTTGAGCATCACGCCCCTCGATAGCATCCGCCGCACCATCGCCCACCGCAACGGCGTCACCGACCCCACCGTATCGGGCGGGGCGCACGGGCAAGGCGGACGCATCGAGAACGGCCTGTTCCCCGCATCGCACACCGCCGAGGAGCTCGCACGAATCCAAGAGCTAAGCCAGCGTAACGCCGGCGGTCCCGACAGCAGCCAGGCCACACGCCGTCGCCGCGAGCGCGATCGCCAACCCGGCCCCATCCACCGCATGGTTAACGCATGGTGGAACCGCCTGCTCGGCGCTGTCTACGGCGGCGGCTTCTCCACGCAAGAAGCCGAGTACGAAGATCACGCCACCCGTCTCGACTACCTTTGGAATACCCTGGGCACCGCCGTATGGGGTTTCACGTTTCCCCTGCTCACCATTGTGTCCACGCAGCTTGTTGGCGCCGAGGAAGCCGGCAAGTTCTCCATCGCCTTTGTCACCGGCACGCTCATCATGATCGCGTGCAACTACGGCGTGCGCAACTTTCAGGTCTCGGACATCGACGAAAAAACCTCCTTCGCCTCCTACCAGCTCAACCGCTGGCTCTGCGGAGCGCTCGCGCTGGCATGCGGCCTCATGTACAGCAGCGCCCGCGGCTACGATGCGCAGATGGCGACGATCGGCCTGGGCGTCTACCTCTATAAGGTAATCGATGGCATCGCCGACGTGTACGAGGGCCGCCTGCAGCAGGCCGACAAGCTCTATTTGGCCGGCATGAGCCAAACGCTGCGTTCCGCCGGCGTCATCGCAGTCTTTAGCGTGGCGCTGTTCCTCACGCGCAGCATGCCCATCGCGGCTATGGCCATGGGTGTTACCGCGATTGCCTCGCTCGTGCTGGTCACCGCCCCGCTCGCCCTGCTCGAAACCGAAAAATCGCGCCGCGTGAGCCTGCGCGAGGCTGGCCACCTGTTTATCCAGTGCGCCCCGCTCTTTGGTGCGCTGTTCCTGTTCAACCTAATCGAGAGCATGCCCAAGTTCGTGATGGAAGGCACGCTGGCCTACAAATATCAGCTGTACTTTAATGCACTGTTCTTTCCGGCGCAGGCTATTTTGCTGAGCATCGGATTTATCTATAAACCGCAGCTTTTGCGTCTGTCGAGCATTTGGGCGAATCCGCGCAAGCGTCGCCGCTTTGACCTGATTATTGTTGCCGTTATGGCACTGATCGTGGTCATTACCGGAGCGTGCGCCGCATTTATGGCAGGCCCCGGCATTCCCCTCATGAGCTTTATGTACGGCCTCAACTTTGAGCGCTACCGCACATTGGCACTGCTAATGGTTGTCGCCGGCGGAGTCACCGCGGCAATCGACTTTATCTACGCCATCATCACGGTGTTGCGCCACGCTGGAGACGTCACCAAGATCTACCTGATCTGCTTTGCCGTAAGCGTGGTGCTCCCGGTGATCCTGATTAAGCTGCTGGGTCTGATGGGCGCTGTGGTGAGCTACCTAGCCATCATGGCCCTACTCCTGGTGCTACTGATTATCGAGTACGCCCACATCCGCCAGCGCATCGAACGCGATCGGAACCCGTACGGAGCCTAATTCGAATCAATTTGAAGAAAAGAAACGTCGATGTTTTGGCACCGACAGCGAGCAGTCTCGAAGTGCCCCAGGTTGGCGTGAAAGAGGAGCTACGCGTACTTCTGTACGCGAGCGACGGTTTGAGCGACAAGATGGGGTGCTTCGGGGCTGCGCAGCGTCAACGTGACCGCCGTTCGGTAGAACGGCGGAACAAGGTTATTCTCCAGGCTTGATATTTGCGTAGAACTCTGCACCATCATCCAGGCGCAGGATGCCGACGCGGCCGAACTCGGAGCCGGTGGCGGCGGCGCAGTCGATGTCGATGCGGTCGGGCACGCCGGCGGTGTCCTCGCCGCCCAGGCGCACGATCTGCCCGCGGCCCGACTCCTCATCGAGCCCCGCCAGGCCGCCGACCTCGCAATAACGCCCGAGCGACACCGTTGGCGTGTGGCCGCTCACCACGACCGGACCCTTGCCCTCGGCGGAAAGCAACCCCGTCGGCGCATCCCAATAGCCATGGCGAATCCACAACAGGTCATCGGACGACTGCACGGCAAGCATCTGCTGCAGTAGCTCGCGATCGGCATCCACTGCCCCCGCGCCATCGGCACAATCAACCCCATGTTCAAGCAAAAACGCCCGCGCCGCCTCGGTCTGGATGCCGGCATGTACCAGCAGGTACGGACGCTCGTCAGTCTCGGCCACCGCATAGAGCGGCAGCGTCGCCATCCAACGTACGAGCTCCTCGTACGCCTCAAATACCATATCGTTGAGCTGCTGGCGGGTAGTCCAACCGCCGTTGATATCCCATGTCTCGGCATCGAGCGGATCCTGGCCAATGATGGCGTCGAGCATGATCTGCTCGTGATTACCCTTGAGCACGCGCGCGTTGGGCAGCGAGCGCACGAGCTTAATAACGCCAACCGGATCGGGTCCGCGATCGATCATGTCACCCAGCACGTACAGCGTGTCGTCGGACGCCAGCGAAATCTTGGACAGGGCCTCGTCAAGCGCACGCACGTGCCCGTGAGCATCAGATGTCACATAGATCGCCATGGAACGCCTCTCTTTACTTGCGGCCGAAGCCCGGAGCCGCAACTAAAACTTCAAGTTGAACTTAAACGTTACCCATTGTACTCCGTTGCAATAAAGCTGGGAAGGGTTGCATACCGTCAACGGTCGCCAGCGCACGCCTGTCAACCCGCACCGCTCACGCCACGCCGTCTGGCCCAGCGCCCCGACCAGCGACGCTCGCATCGCAGCCTCGTGTCGAAAATGCGCATGCCCGCAATCCAGGCCCATAAACCCACCATCTTTGGGTACAAATAACCGCAGATAACTGACCGTGCCACGCCAACCACCCAGGAGCGGACACCATCCATGAACCAGATACTTCTCTTTATCGGCCTCGTCATTATTCTGTGCCTGACCATCAAACCCGTCGGCAAAAAGCTCCCCTTCCCCACCCTGCTCATCTTTATCGCACTCGGCATGCTACTGGGCGTCAACGGTCCGGCGCACATCGACTTTAGCGACTACGCGCTCACCGAAACCGTCTGCAGCACAGCGCTGCTGTTCATCATGTTCTACGGCGGCTTTAACACCAACATCGACCGTGCCAAACCCGTCGCCGTGCCCGCGGTGCTACTGAGCACGCTCGGCGTCGTCATCACCGCCGGCGTCACCGGTGCGTTCGCGCATTTTGTACTGGGCTTCGACTGGATCGGCGGCCTGCTGCTGGGATCAGTCGTGGCATCCACCGACGCGGCCAGCGTCTTTAGCGTGCTGCGCGAGCACAACCTGTCGCTAAAGGGCGGCACCGACTCGCTGCTCGAGGTCGAATCGGGCTCCAACGATCCCGTCGCCTACATGCTCACCGCGGTACTCGCCACCCTCGCAGCTGGCGGCGACATCAACATTCCCATACTGCTGGCAAAGCAAATCATCCTGGGTGTGGGCCTGGGCCTTGTCATCGGCTGGACATCCAGCCGCCTGATTGAGCGCGCGCACGCAACGGCTGAGGGTGCGCAGACCATCTTCTTGTTCGCCGTGGCAATCGTCGCCTACGCGCTGCCGAGCTATCTGGGCGGCAACGGCTTTTTGGCCGTGTACCTTGCCGGCATCGTGCTAGGCGCGAGCGACATCACCGGCAAGGTCGAGATGGCGCACTTCTTCGACACCCTCACCGAGATGGCCGAGATGACCATCTTCTTTTTGCTCGGCCTGCTCGTGACGCCCGCCCGCCTGCCGCAAATGCTGCTGCCGGGCCTGGCGCTCATGGCGTTTATGCTCTTTGTGAGCCGCCCCATCGCCGTCGGCCTGCTGCTAGCGCCCTTTAAGACGAACCCCCGCCAGGTCGCGCTCGTAAGCTGGGCGGGCCTGCGCGGCGCGGCTTCGGTCGTGTTTAGCCTCTTTGCCGTGGTGGCCGGTGTCCCCGGCGGTCACGACCTGTTTGACCTGGTGTTTGTGATTGCTGTGTCGAGCATTGTGGTGCAGGGCTCGCTGCTGCCGGCGGTGGCGAAGAAACTCGATATGATCGATGCAGAAGGCGACGTGCGCCGCACGTTTAACGACTACCGCGACGAGGACGGTATGTCATTCGTCAAGCTCAAGGTGGGCGCGGGCCATCCGTTTGCCGGGCGCTCGCTTGCCGATATTGGCAGCGTCACGGACATGCTGGTGGTCCTGGTGCTGCGCGACGGTGCGCACCCGGTGCTGCCCAACGGCGATACCGTCATCGAGGAAGGCGACCTTCTGGTTATGGCCGCGCCGACGTTTGAGGAACGTGCCGAGGTTACGCTGCGCGAGGTCACCGTGACTCCCCACGGTCGCTTAGCTGGACAGCGCCTGCGCGACGTGCCGCAAGGCAAGCACCCGTTTATCGTCGTGATGCTCAAGCGCGATGGTCAAACGATCATCCCCGACGGCAACACCCTCATATACGCCGGCGACGAAGCCGTCATCGCCACGCTGGCGTCGTAGCGGGCGGGGGTAGCTAAAAGAGACACATCCCGAATTGGCTACATTTGAGCATCAATCGCCCCGACAGGGGTCTCGTTGAGGACGGTTAGTGTCTCTCAAGACTAAGTGAGTAGGCTTTTGTCGAATCGCCGACCACGTCACCAAAGCACAAGTCTGTGACCTGCGGGTTTGTTGAAGAAAAGACTTCGGGTGCTCAGCATTTCCAAAAAAGCCTACTCACTTAGCCGGCGGGTGGCCATAATAGAACCGCCGCGACGTCGTTGGACTCCGTTGCGACGGTTTATCATGCATTTTCGCACAGCCGTGGGCACAAACACCCCGTCGCCCCATATGACAAAGGGGCAGTCCCTTTGTCACATTAAATAGAACTTCAGCAAGAAGCTGAGGAAAAAGAAGACCGAATGAGCCACCGCTCGCATCGCAACCATGGTATAAATGGATTGTGCTCCTTTATGGAGGGCAGTCAAGGGCCGGGGGATCCCCCCGGCATTTTTGTTTTTAGGTCAACAGGAAATCGAGCGAAACGTCTCGTGTAGACCCGACATGCGGTTTCTGTTATAAAGATGTCGGTACCCTCGAATAGAGGGGCCTCCAAGAGCCGGGGTCTTACCTCCGGCATTTTTTATGCAATACGAGGCCTGCCCATTAGACGACAGCCTTCTTTCTTATTTCTTTTAGTAAGCCTTTTTTAAACGCAGTACTACCACCAAAAAACTTCTGGTCAGTATTAGTCTGCTTATTCGCCTGATATTTCAGACTCGTGAACTCAATGGTACAGATATAGTCCGCAGCCTGAGCCAAATAGTAATCCGATGAAGTTGTCGGCTTATAGATAACTGCATTTTTAGCCAAAGCGTAATCGATTGCCTTGTGAAGCGCACTCGAAACCGAACCCTGTCCTCCGTCGTAGTAAATCTTCACAGCATCAAACTGCTGAAACCAACTCAAATTTTCGAATATGAAATCGATGATTTCACGCCGCATCGCATCAGCGATCTGTTTGAGAGTTCGATGCCGATGCGTCTTGAATACAAACACCTTGTACGAGATGGGCAGATGTCGAAACATAACTCGAAATAGTGAAAACAGCCTTTTTCTCTCACTGATGTCCAAGTCCTTGAACTGATCTTTTCCATTCATGAGAGGAGAAGCATGGAACGGAAGGAGCGGCAATCCGCTATCGGCTACCGCCCTTTCATATTTCTCTATTCCCTCAGCGATGGGAATATTTTGTTCATGAAAAACAAAGGCAACCAGATAGTATTTTTCACGAAGATCATCGCTTCCAGATTCATCAATAAAGATACTCAGCTCTCGCATGGGCAATCCTTAATAAAAAAGCCGGGGAAAACGTCCCCGGCACTTGGAAGCCCTCTCTTAAGAGATGACCACCTAATTTATACCATGAAGTTGGATGTATATTCAAGCATGAGTATAAGATACAAACATATGTTCGTCAATAGCAAAGGTGACCATCATTCAGCGTCGCCATCGACAGCAAAGTCGCGGAGGTCGAGGCCTTCGCGCTCGGCTCGGGCTAGCAGCTCTTGGGGCGACTCGTCCTCGATATCCACTACGTCGAGCATGGCAGCCGGAAGGCCCACGCCGGCTGCACTCCCCGCACGGTCGAGCAAACCCTCGCGCAGCTGGTCAACATCAACATCGATCTTCATGGTGAAACCCCCTACCGGATCAGACCCCTACTCACCAGCGTCAAGCACTTCCACAGCAGCAACAAAAGCCGCCACCTGCTTGTCGTCCATCTGCATGGCCAAACGGCCCACGGGCTCATCGTAGGCAAACTGTACTTTATCGATAAAGCAATCCCAGGCACGCTCATCCACACGCACAGCGGCCTCGCAATACTGGCTGAGCTTTTTGAGTCCATACCAAAACGCATTCACATGGCGCGCAGGATCCTCGTCCAGCACACCATCGTAGCGCCGTCCGTTAAACTCACGCATGCGCGCCACGGCAACCTCGAGCGAGTCGCCGCCGTCGGCCGAAGCCTCGTCCACAAGCTCGGGAATCGCAACTTCGCGCCGAACATTGTGCCTGGTAGCACCGTCGTACTCGCCCACCAATACGTCTTCGTCAAGTCGATCATCGTAGTCGAAATAACTACTGCCGCGGCAAATCCCATGCGGCGAACCGGCACCAAAGGCACAGAACAACCCGCCGTCGGCAACAACGCGCCTATAGGTCTCAAACGACTTCTTTACCTGAGCGAGCAACTCGGAAAGCTCCCCGGCATCGCACCCCGTCCCGCACGCAACGCGAGCAGACTCCGGCAACGATACCGGCTTCACCGTGCTCCCTGCAACACGGGCAGCGCGCTCGGCCCGATACGCTTGGGCTGCCAAGCGCGCTCGCTGCGCAGCGCCGCGCACATTAGTAAGCTCGCACTCAAGCGCCACATCGCCAGCCACATCGCTCGCAAACGCGTCAGCACCCTGCGGGCCAGTCGCGCTCAGCTCGGACTCAAACGTCGCTGCGATCATGCCCGCAAGGTCCGTCGCATCGGCGGCACAACGCAACTGCTCCAGCTGCGTACACAGCAGGTCGGCATCCAAAGGCACGGCATCCACAACGCGCACGTCACTCAGACGCGCTGCGCCCTGCAACACCAAAGCCCCCGCAGCATCGTATGCCGCACGAACCCTGTCCGCCGTATTGGCACGCAGCTTTACCTCGATAAACGCAAGCGTCTGCTCCAAGCGGGCCAACAGCTCGGCCTTGTCCTCCATACGCAAAAAGGCAGCGTAGCGCCGCTCCATCTGCAACGGGCCCACAACGCCTACCTGCTTGCGAGCGCGCGCAAGAGATTCAAATTCAACGCGGCGTACATACCCGTCAACGGCCCGTACGGCAGACTCACGCGCAGCACGCTCGGCAGCCTCGACACCCTCGATCACGCCCAACAACTCGCGGGAGCGCGCCTTGCGCAATAACTCCCCGCGATCGTACTGCTCAAGCGCCGTCTGACGCTTGGCTACCGACTCAAAGCCAAAGAGCTCATCGAGCAGCTCGCCAACAGAACGTTCTTCCGCCATGGCAAGGCCTCCTCACGCGCAGCGCGCCAACATGCCCGCGGGCTCACGTGCGCATCAAACGCCTCGCGCACGCAAGCCCACACGCTCGCATCCCTATAGATCTAGCGCCTTCTTCGCGGCATCAACCGGGTCGCCATCCATGTAGAACACCGGGCTCAAGCCCGAGATAATCTCGGACGGCACGCTCTGCAGGCCCGCGATGGCGCTCAGCGGCAAAATCACGCGCTTGGCGCCGGCGTTTTTGGCCACGCGCATAATGTCCTCGAGCCCGCGGATCTCGTCCATAGAGCCCGACATGCGCAAGATTCCCGGAACCGCCAGCGCGGACATCACCGGGCGGTTGCACGCCGCGGAGCACAGGCCCACAAACTCGGCGAGCGACACTTCTTCGGACAGGCCCTTGCTCTGCAGGTCGTTATAGAACAGCAGATAATCCTTGGAGCCAATGTGCATGCCCGGCGCCACGCGGTTCGCCAGGTTCACAAAGTTGTCGAACGCGGCCTCCAGCGTATCGCGCACCGGCTTGTTAAAGGCCACGCCCTCGTGCTTAAACTTGCACTCGCCAGCAACGGCCTTGTTCTCCAGCTTGTACACGGCGACCTCGCCGCCCTGCGATCTGCCCACGCCAAACACATGGCCGGACAACAGCGGCCCGTCGGGAATCAGCGTGTCCTCGCTCTGCTCGGGCACGCGCACCACGTGCACGTCCTGCGGGTTGTCGGCATCCATATAGCCCAGGTTAACGTCGATAAACTCAACGCCCGCCATAATCTTGAGCTGCTCCTTTACGCGGCGACGGCCCTCGATGGCGTAGTCCAGCAACCAGCGCACGTCGTCCTTGTCCATGGCCTCGTCGGGGAACAGCAGCTTGGCCAGGCCGCTAAAGGTCTTGCGCACGGCGATCTCGTCTCGCTTGTTAAAGTCGCTGTTAAAGCGGAAGTAACGGTCGATATGATGCGTAAAGTCCTTGCGGCGCATCTCCTTGCAAAACTCCGACAGGCAGTCGGTGATTAAGCCGTAATGCCCGGTCAGCAGGCTCGAACGCATCTTGGGAATCTCCCAGCCCGGCAGGTAATAGTGGATACGGTCGAAGAAGGCCGAATCGTTGTTAAACTCCGGCGGGAACGGATCAAACAGGTGCGTGGTCTTAAGGACGTTTTGCACGGTGTCGTTGATGTTGCCCTCAAAAACCATGGAGGCATCGGCGTTAATCTGGTCGCGGCCGCGCGCGTAGCTGCCACTCGCCATATAGTCCTTCATGATCTGCACGGCGTTGGTGTCCTTAAAGCGCATGCCGGCGACCTCGTCGAACGTCACGCAATCCCAATGGCCCACCAGGCCCACGCGATCGGCGCGCATGGAGTTCATACGGCCGAACAGGTTGGCCGTAGTGGTCTGGCCGCCCGAAAGCAAGATGGCATAGGGCGAGACCTCTTTGTAGATATGGCTCTTGCCGGTGCCACGGGGACCCAACTCGCACAGATTGTAATTGCGCTCGATCAGCGGCACCATGCGCTCGATAAAGTGCAGGCGCTCCTTCTCCGAAAGCTCGCTGGGCTCATAGCCGGCAGAGCGCAGCAGCATGTTGAGCCACTCGTCGCGCGAGAAATACTGGCGCTCGTCGATCATGGCCTCCAGGTCCAGGTTGGGCATCTGGATGGGCGTGAGCGACGCCACGCTAAACGGAGAGTCCTCGGGTCCGCGCTTTTTGCGCTTGGCCTTGGAGCGGCGCGGCGCATCGTCGCCAAAGACTTCCATGCCAAACTCGTCTTCCTCTTCCATGGGACGACGATACTCGATGCTCATAATGCACCAAATACCACCCTGGAGAATCTTGGAATAGTCGCGCACGTACTCGGCCGGCATCACAAACGGCTCAATAGTCAGATTGGCAAACGACGCCACGTAGATGTCTTTGTATTCGTCGAGCTTGGCCGTCACCTTATCGATAATGGTAAAGCGACCCAGCTCGCGAATCTTGGACTTGATGCGCTCGGACTCGTCGGGACGCACGTAGTTATCGGTGAGGATCTTGCGGATGCGCTCCAGGCCCTCCGCCACGGCGTCCTCGTCATCGGTTGAGCAGTACATGCCCAGCAGGTACTCCAGCACAAAGGTGGGCACGTTGGCACCACGCTTCATAAGGGCCGTGAGGTCCTTGCGCACGATCTTGCCGCCAAAGTGCTCGAGCAGCTTGCCGTCCAGTCCATCCATGTCGTAACCGTCGTCCTCGGGAGCCTCGGCCACGGCCTGGACATAGTCATCGGTCGAGGGCTCGTCCTCGGCAGGCGCCACAGCCTCGGCGGGCGCAGCAGCCACGGCCTCTGGGGCAGGCACAGCCTCCACCGCGGGCACAGCCTCCACCGGCACATTCACATCAATCGAGGGAACTTCCCACAGATCGTCGTCGTGACTATCAAACATAGGGCACACTCCTAAAAACCAAAGTCAGCAACAGGGGCAAACGAAACAGCGATGGTGTACGTCTCGCGCCAAACGATCTTGCCCGTCTCGCGCTCACGGCAGACCAGATAGTACGGACCCTTGGCCGAGAATCCATCCGCCGCACGCAACGCAAACTTGGCATGCACAACGCGCTCCTGCGAGTTAACAGAAGTCTTGTTGGCATGCGCCTTAACCGTATCGCTCACCTCGTTGCCGCTTGCATCGGTAAACACCAGCTCGTACTCGCACGGCAAGACCTTGCCTTGGGCGGGTTCTTCCTGGATCAAGTTGACCGAGAAGAGCGAGTTGGTCACTCGACGCCCCTCACTCAGTACGCGCAGCGTCGCCGCGCGCGTATCGACAAAGTCCTTGGAACCCGAGCGCGCACGCCAAAATCCGATAACGGGCACGCAGAGCTCCTGCAGGCTCATGCCGCCGTGGACGTAGTTGTTAGTGCCGCCGGGACGCTTGAAGTGCACGTTCTCGCGCGGAGCAAATCCCTCAAAACCGGCACCCAAACGTCCCATGCCAACATTAACAAACACCTCGCATGCCTCTTCCGAAAGCTTGGCCACGGCCTCGTTGGGCACCACCAGATGACGCTTGCCGTGCATGACAGGAGCGTCAAGGAAGGGAAGGTCTGGCTTGCCGAGCATCTGGCACTCGCTGAGCTCCCGACACGTGTAGATAAAGCCGTGGTCCGCCGTTATAACAACACGCGCGCCCGGGGCGTCGGTGCACACGCGACGCGCCAACGTGGCAAGTTCCTCCACGGTGTCCGCACAGGCATCGAAGACGTCATCCTGCGTAGCGGCCTTCTCGCCCGTAGCATCAATCTTGTTGTGGTAGAGAAAAACGAGCTTGGAGTCCTTGAGCAGTGCCTTGCGCTCGGTTCCCGCCATGTTGAGGTATGCGCTCGAGCGCAAAGCGCGGGCCGTGGGCTCAACGTGGGTAAGTACGGCCTCGCGCTGCGGAGTCGTCGCAGTGGGCATGCCGTCAGCCAACACAAGCGAGCCATCCGCTGCAAGTTCAAGCGCTTGGTGCGGCAGCAGCGCGGGCATGCCCACCTCGGTGATGGAGGGAAAGACCGCCTGCATGCTAGAAACCTTGACGTTACCGCCGCGCTCGCGCTCGAGAAGCGCCGCGACGTCACGGGCCACCTCATAGCGCAGCGCGTCGCCTACGATAACGACCGTCGTTTTGGCAGAACCCACAAAGGTGGGCAGCACGTGCCAGTAGAACTCATCCTGTCGTTCGGGACCCTCGATATAGCCGCAATCGGCCCACTCCCCTTGCGCAGCGGATGCCCAGCATGCATTGGCATCGGCCAAGAACCAGTTACTGTAGAGATTCTCCGCCCAGTCCACTACGGCTCGGGCAGGCTCCTCGAGCACATCGCACTCGATGGAGCGTGCCCGCAAATACGCGGCGCACATATGGCGATAGGCAGCGTCCATGGCATACCAATCGGACGCGTAGGCATCCCACACCTGCTGGGGCTGCGCCAGATGGAACCCGCCCGCGTGCGCCTGCCTAAACGCGCACATATCGGCCACAGCGACAAGCAGGTCAAAGTAGCTCTCGACACGGCGGTACCAGCTTAGGTCGCAGCGACGCGCCGCAAAGGCGCGCGCATCTGCAACACGGTCCGCGCCCTGAGCAAACGAGCAGAACAGCTGCGAGAGCACAGCCTCATTGACGCACGGGAACACATCAAGCGAGGTCAGCACATCGATCGACAGGGCCTCAAACCGTGTAAAGAGCCCGCGGGCATCCTCCACCAAACGGCAAATCTCAAATAAATCCTCGCTCGACGCCTGAGCATCGGCAGTCTGGTCCCACGCACGCACCGCCTCAAGGCAATAGGGGCCGTATGCGGGAACCACATAGCTTTCGAGTCCCTTGAGCGCCCCCTCGGGAAGCGCGGTGGATGCCGCCGTGATGAGCACATGGGATGCCAGCGCAAGCAGCGAATCACGCTCATACAGCGGCCCCTCAAACCCATAGCAACGCAAAATGAAGGCAGAGAGGACATCGCGCACGCAGTAATTGTCCGCCAACTCGGCCAGTGCATCGGGGCCCTCATGCAGCAGCGTGGTCATGCAACCGCGCAGCACAAACGCGGGCCGCGCGTCGCCAGGCTCTTTACCGCCAAAAATCACCGTAAGGATGCCGAGTTCGATATCGGATGCGCCCGAGGCATGCGGAACACACGCGGCAAACTTAGCGCAGCGGGTCTTGGCATCAAAGAACGTCTTGTGCTCGCGCAGACTCTCGCGCACGGCGTCAATATTCTCGATACCCAGCTGATCGGCCAAAAGTGAAAGATAGTCAGCCTGGAACTGATCGGCATACAGCTCAACATCGGCAAGCCAATCACCCTCAAGCCTGCCGCGCGGACAACGGCGATACAACAAGATATCGTTCGCAAGGTCATCGCGGTTGATAAGCTTCTTAACGGCAAACATGCGGCCCTCGCAGGCCCCAACAAACCGCACCGGACGCTCAAAGTCACCGTGGGCGGGCATAACGCCATCATCGGCCCCCGCGCCGTCGAAACCCTCGGCAGCCAATCGCTCAAACTCATGGGCAAACTCGCCGTCCGCATCGTGCCAAATCACCACACGGCGCAGCATACATGCGGGCAACGGCTGCAAAAAACGCAGCTTGAGCTGTTCTTCTACATCGATCTTGGGCATGAATATCCTTACCGTAATTGCAGTTACTTAATCTTTGCCAGCACATCCTGAAACTTGGCGTAGTTGACCTTGACGCCGTCATCCAGGTCAATCTTGATCATCTGGTCTGCCAAGTGGTGCAGCTTCTCTTCGTAGGCAATGGTCTCTTTAAGCTGGTCATTGAGCTTTTTGACGCGCTTATCCAAACGCACGCGCTCGCCGCGCTCGGCACTGGCAAGAGCATCGTTGGCATAGCCGATCTGGGCACGATAGCGCTCCTGCTGCTCATGCACATAGTCGGTGCGGATGCGAGCCAACAGGTCGGGCTGATATCGATGCATGTAAACAAGGCACTTGAAGCCGTTCTTCTTGCCGCTGTCGAACAGCCAGTAGATGGGGCGTTTCTTATAGGTCTGGCAGTGGTCCTTAAAGAAGTCCTTCAAAAAGTAGGTGCGGATTACCTCGCGCGAGGTACCCTTGCCGCCGAGTGCCCCGGCAATAAAGGCCAGGTTCTGCTCGAACGTCTCCTCGCCGTACACGGTGCGCACAAAGTCGATAAAGTAGCGCACGATGTCATCGTCAAAGTACTCGTCGTCGGTGATGGGCAGTACGTTGTCGGCATCGGGCATAAAGGTCACGTGATCGGGATCGGGCATCTTGGCCAGATAGTCGTCGACCGTGGCGCCCTGATCGGCCAGGACCAGCCCGTCCACATCCAACGAATAGCGGCCAAACATGCAGCCCACGGCATAGCTTATGAGCGAGGTGATCTCGTCGCGCTTAGTGCGCACGTATTTGTTGCCCTTATAGCTCTCGGGAATCTCGTCGGCGGTATCAAAGATGCGCGCCACCGAGACGTACTTATCCTCGACCTCGATGGGCACTTCGCCCTCCATGTTGTAGATCTTGGCAAAGATTCGGTTGAGCTCTTCCTCGTTGGCGCGAAGCTGCTCAAAGCGAGCATTGACCTCGGCCTTGCGAGCCTCGTATTTATCTTGAAGTAAAGTGGGCATCGTAGACCGCCTCTCTATTAGTCGAAATTTCGGAAGGGGAATGCGCGTGGCTTTTTAGAGTTAATGAATAAACTCTCTCCATTAGATTTCAATAAACCTAAAACAGCTCGGCTAACGGACACATTGTTATTGCGCCAAACGACCCAAGGCCAAAGAGCGTTAAGATTCGCGGATGTCAAGCCGCGAAGGGCGTCGCATCGAGCAAAGCAAACAACTATTCGATATCTTTTGAAAAGAAAAGCGTTGAACATAAAGTCCAATATTTACCAGGACGAGAAAACGAGTAATTTAATACCCAATTAGTCCCATCAGAGGCAACAACTTCAAACGATAAAAAGGTGCCTTTTCCCCAAGAAGCGCCTGATTTGGAACTGGTAGTTTCCGCTTTGAAATCATCGAAATCCTCCTTCGATAACTCAAAGACTTCAGAAGCGAATGGTTGAACGCTGCGCTTTCTATCAAGTCCGCAAACTTTGACGACATCAAATGCGACCAGGCATTTACTATCAATACGAACACCAGCGAGTTCTTTATTTTCGTTTCTGAAGCTCGAGACGTTAAACACAGGCTTGCACCGATTCATTTCATCCTGCCTGTCCTTATCTTTTTGAATCTGCCAGATATAGAAACCAGAAGCGAGTCCCAAAACAACGCCCCAGAACGTTAAAACATCACTTGCTGAAATTACAGGAATACAGGGGCCGGCTGAATAAACAAGCTGAAGCAAAACGGGAAGCGCGAGCATGAGAAAAATAAGAACAGAGGCATAATTTTGCTTAATCAAATAATTTAATTGTTTTTTAGTCCGCACTTTGTTCTTCGCAGCGCGAATGGAATCAAAATAAATGAACAGCCAAAGCGCGGCAAATAAGAGCAGAAGCCCTATTGACGGTAAAAGCCAATTCCAATAACTCATACAAACCCCCTAAACCAGCGGAGACCGATTGAAGCCCCAAGATGTCTCAAACGAGTCGAAATCACACCTGGACAGGCTGACGCATTCCTTACTAATGGAGGCAGCGCAAAGATCGTCAGAAGAAGCAACAGGCAGAGAATCAACCTCCCCAGCGTTAACGTTCAACGTTGGAGAAAGAATCGAGAGACACTCACATATGACTGATGAATTACAGAGAGCTAGAAGCACAAATGGATCAGCTTTCATTGGGAAATAGCTCATCCCAGCATGCTCAGAGAGACAGCCGGATACATATCGAAAAGAGGGTTCACCGCTCGTAACGCAAGTCCAAGAGACAGACGGTATGAATTTAAAATCATCGTTGTAATCTTGACAATGACAACCAGACTCTCTTGAATTTTGCTTAACAGCTTTCCCGTTATCGCCCCATCTAACGACACTCTCTTGATTTCCGGACCATTTTCGAAAGCCACCGCCTTTAGCACATGGGAACCATTCCTTTCCAGACGAAAAGGCTTCAAAACTATTTCTTGCATTCATGCAAATTGAAGACGCTTTGATCTCCCACCACAAGCGAATGAACTTATCGTTATCACCGGTGATAATGCCTTTGGATGTCTTTGCCACAGAGCATAACTTCCTCAAGGAACCAAAGGCACCGAGAAGGGCGTCGCTGGCCCAGTAGGCTATGGGGGTGCCGGGGATTTGTTTGAAGGTGTCGGCGTCGCGGCGGTAGAACCAGCCGCAGGCGGGGTTTTGGATGGCCTCGACCAGTTTGAGCCTCTTGGCCTCAGAGCCGTTGATATCAACAAGGCGCACGTAGGCGCCCTCGTATGCCGCGCGGCCGTTGTAGATGACGTCGGCGGTAACGTTGACGACCTCGCCGCCGATAGCATCAAACGCGCGAGGGCCCAGATGGGCCATGGAAACGATTGTCTTGTTGTCGATAACCTTGGCGCGTATCTTCTCGAAGCTGCCCAGGAACATCCAGCTCTGCATGGTGACCATGGCCGCGTAGCCGCGGTCCTTGGCAAGGCTGAATCCGCGCTCGATAAAACACGTGCAAAGGTCGCTCTTCACGTCGGAGTAGTTCTTCTTGACCCATTTACTCATGAAGGGGTTAAAGCTGCTGCTGCCCATATACGGAGGATTAGCCACGGTGCAGGTAAAACGACGGGACAGCTTCTCGCAGATGGCGGCAGCGTTTTCGAGCTTAGTTTTGGTCGCAGCGGCAAAAAGGTTGTCAGAACAGCTCGCGGCGGCAGCCTTGAGCTCGTCGATCTCGTCCTCTGAAGGAATGAATAGCGAGCCGATCTCGCCCAAATGGCTCAGTTCCTCGGCGAGCTTCTTGTTACCCGGCAGCTCGTCCTCCCCCAGCGGAATGCTCGAGAGCACAGTAACGTCGGCACGGACGCCGCGCCTAAAGAAGCGACGGTCGTGCTCGCGGGCGCACATGGCAAGCGCCAGCTCCGCGATCTGCGCCGCACGCGAATCAATTTCCATGCCCGCAAGGTTTTTAGTGAGAATGAGCTCGGGAATCTCGCGCTCACGATAGCCGCGCTCCTCGTACATATGAAAGAGCAGCTCAAACGCGTAGACCAAGATATGGCCCGAGCCACATGCGGGGTCGCAGAGGGTTATATCCTCGGGGCTCGAGATGTGGATGAAGTCCTCGTGCTCAGCATCGGGCGCGATGTAATACTCCATGCGCTCGCGTAGCGAACTCCCCGGATTGTTGAGCATCCACAGACGGCCGAGCGAGTTCTCGACCATATAGCGCACGATCCACTCGGGGGTGAAGAGCTGCGTGGCGGGCGCGATGTCCGCCGCCGCTGCCTTGCGCTTGGACTTGAAGAACTCGTCTTTAACGTCAGCGTTGTAGTACTGATACATCCAGCCCAGAACGGTCACGCCCTCGCGCCAGTCCTCGTCAGTGAGGACGGCGTTGAGTTTGCCCACCACACTGTCAGCCATCATGAGGCCCTGGGGCAACAGCAGCTCCATGGCTCCACCCACGCGCTCAAAGACGCCCGGCAGACAATCGGCAAGCTCCTCGCACTGAGCAACAAACAGGTAGCGCCACAGCGGTTCATCCAAGCCCGCCATCTTGAGCTCGGCTATGCGATCGGCATCGGCCGTCGCTATCTCCACGTCCAGTGCGTTCTCCACGGCCTCGCTGCCATGGCTGCCGTCCGCACGACTCAGCATGCGCATACGGCTGGGGAGCCATCCGCGTGCATCCATAAAGCGAATGGCTACAATGCGGTTGAACCAGGTGTAGGCCGCACGGTCGCGCAGCGCCTCGTGGCCCACCTCTGCCTGCATGCGCAGAAGTTCGTCGCGTTGCTCAATCTCAGCCGGACTTAGGGGCAGGCCATTAACGGTCTCGGACCCAACGGGCGCGGGTGCAGGTTCGGTGATGCCGTAGCGCACCATCTGCGCCTCCACGCCTTTGATGAGCTCCGTACGGGCCCAGGTGCAGAAGCTCTTAAGAGCAGAATCGTTCATGGTTGATGAGCCTTTCTAGACGCCATAAGCCACCGGTGCGCGCTTTGGCACCGGTGGCTCCGCGGGTTAGTTGATACGGATCTCGTCGTTTGCAGCGAGCTCCTGCATAAGGCGAGAGCGCAGGTCGTCCACGTAGCGCTCCACGTCCTCTACGGACAAGAGACGACTCGGCTTGGCCAGATCGGCGCGGCGCACGGTTTTGATCTTGCGCAGGGGCACGGGCGCAGGCGTAGGCGCTGACGACGCAACGCCCTTGCCGGAGATCTTCTTAACCACCTCACCCGTACTCGTGACCTCAGTGGTGCGGCGCTCGTTGTCCATACGCACGCGGGCCTCATCCACAGCGTCGTACATCTCGTTGGCCGCCGCACTGAGCCAGTTGCCCCAGTTAGTTGCAACAACGCTCAGTTCGTTGAGACTTTGAGCGCTGTGGGCACGGTTTTTGAACGACTCATATTTGGTGCCGGCGTCCGCTATGGCATCCTTGGCTTGATTGACAAAGCCCTTTTGACTCTCAGCCTGTGCCCGCAGGTCTTGCAGATCGCTCTCGATTCGGCACAAAAACTCATTGCGGCGGATGCCCAGCAGCTTTTTCATGTCGTCCTCGACGGGATCCATAAGCAGCTGCAGGTCTTTAATATGGCCGTAGGGCTTGGGATCTTTGAGGATCTCGCGCACCTTTGCCACGCTCTTCACCGCGCCGGGAATGTCATCGGAGGCATACTCGATACCCTCGGTGCGGCTCAAGAAATCCTTGGCGTGGTCAAACGCTGTTCGTTGGTTGGACCCGAAGAACTCAACCACCTTGTCAAAGTCTTCCTTGGCATCGAGCAGGCGGTCCTCATGCTTGGTGAACGTGGTCAAGAACGCCTCGGCCTCGTTCTGGTCCTTAAGGACGTCGGCCACCTCCGAGCGCATCTTCTCGCACTCGCCCTCACCGGGATACGGGTAGGCCGGCTTGATGCCCGTGTAGTAGTCGCGTGCCAGGGCGACGCACACCTCACGCAAGTCCTCAAGGCGCTCCTTGAGCTCGGCCACGAGCTTATCCTCGTTGGAGGGCACGGTCTTGAGATCAAACAGGTCGCGCATGAGCTCACCCGCACCGCTCAGCAAACGGTCGTTCATGCGCACGCGCAAGCGCACCTGGGCCTTATCGGCATCCTTGCGCAGGAGTGCCACCATGCGGCTGTCGTTAGCTTGAACCGTCTGACCGCCAAACAGCACCTGCGCGCGCTGCTCCACCACAAGCTGCGCCACCACATTTGCGATATCGACCTCGCGCCAGCCAAAGGGCCTTTGCTGGTACTGGCGCTGGATATCGCCCATAGCGGTATCCAGATGGCGCTGGTGCTGCACTTTGAGGTAGTCCTCGATCTCCTTGAGCGCACGCGTGTTACCCGCGTCCATGCCAGCGAGCCCCGCTTGAACGTTGCCCGCCAGCGTGGAGCGGATATCGGAATCGCTCGTGACCGGCGCGCCGATATAGTCGGCCTTTTCAAAGACCACATCACACAGCTGCGCCAGCACCTGCTCAAAGACCTGGGCGGGTTTGGCCGCGCGGACCTCAACCATGCGGCCGTTGACTGCGCAACGTGCATGGAGCACGGCCTCGCCCAAAAGGGTATCGGCCTCTTTCTCGTTATAGGCCGCCTCGCGCATCTTGGACTCGACGATCTGGCGCGTACTCGGCTGAAGCTCCTGGAGATTTCGCGTCTTGGCGTACTTGCGGATCTTGGCGGCGCTGACGAGCGTCTCCCAATAATCCGCCTCGTCACTCAAGGCCACGATGGCTTTGCCCGAAGAAGCCAAGGCCAGCTCGGTATCGTCCGCACGGCCCAGGTCGCTCGCCATAGTCGCCACGTAAAGCTCCATGCCGCCCATGCTGGTACCGTGGATTGAGCCGTCCACATAGCGGTCAAACGGGAAGTCGTTGGCCCCGCGGTTGAGCTTGCGCGCGGTGTAGATGCTGTCGAACAGGCGCTTTTTGATAGACTCGATCACCTGCGCGTTGTCGATCGGGGTGCGTGCGATCTCCTGCGCTATCTCCTGCTCCTCGTCGGTGAGGAAGCTATAGGTATCGCCCTGGCGTGACACGTAGTTCTCGCGCTCCAAACGGGCGAGAGATTCCTTGACGCGGTCCTTGAGGGCGCGCTTGTCCACGTCCAGGCTATCGATCATGAGGATGGAGATGTTCTCGACCGTGGCCTTGGCGTAGCCGATGTAACGAATCAGGTACAGGAGCTTGAGCACCTGAACGTCGTAGGGTTCAAGGCCCTCCGCGTTCTCGGCCGCACGGACCGCGCGGTCGACCACCTGGTTGATGCCGTGCTCAAGGTCTTTGGAGATAGTGTCGAAGAAGCGCCAGAACGGCACGAGCGCACCGGTCTGGTCATGCTGGATGACCTGAGCGCTCTCCTGAAATGCGCTCAGCATGGAGCGCTCGCCCGTGGACATGTGCTTGGCCTTGACACCGTGCTTGCGCACCTCGGTCATCACGTCGGGCAGGAGCTTAAACTGATAGCCCACAAACGGGTAGCTGGCCACAAAATCCTTGGAGTTGGCGTAGCCGGCAAGGTCGGAGCGCGAGCCACCCTCAAAGGTAAAGTTGTTTTTGAGCACGGCGGTGTCTTGCTCGTAGACCCGTGCAAGCATATCGGCCGCCGGCGCGGTCTTCTCGAGCACACGGCGCTGGATGACCTCGTCCACGCTGGAGCTGGAAAGCGAAAGGCGGGTATTGAAGCGGCCTTGAATCTTTGAAAAGTCGTTGCCCACGGGCAGACTCAGGTTGTCGATGGCCTCCTGGCTCGTGACCATCACCCACACGCGGCCACCGCAGGCGGCACCCAGCTCCTCGACGATGGTCTGAAGGCTCAGCATAAGGCTTGGGTCCTGGTCGTTTGTAATAAACTGACCCACCTCATCGACCATAAAGAGCAAACGGAAGTTGCCACCGTGAGCCGCTGCCTGAGCGTCCACGTAATCCTTGACCTTTTTGGCAAAGACATCGGGGGCCAAAACCTCGTCCTCAGAACCCTCGAGCCAGTTCCATGCGGCCTTTTCGCTCATGCCGAGCACGCTCTGCAGCACCTCGACGACGTCGTCCTCAAAGTAACTGTAGGTGTCGCGGCTCTGGAGCCAGGACTCGCCGTTGACGCGCTCAAAGGCCTCGCGGAACTCCTGGGTCTTGCCCAGGGAATCGATGTAGTCCTCGAGCTTTGCAAGCTTGAGGTCCTCGCCGTAGAAGCCGCGCGCCTCGTAGAACATGCGCTCAAAGCCGCGAAGCAGCGCCGTGGGAGCCGTATCGCCCTGCTTCCACTGGCCCGCCTTGCTATCGATGTTAAAGAGGATGGCCTGCGTGGGCACCGAGCAGGCGCGCTCCATGGCGGCCGCGACCATGGGGTCGACGATCTTGCCGTCAAAGTAGCGGATGGCACTCTTACCGCCGATCTGGCGATTCTCGAGCAGGTAGCTCAGCATCTTGAGGAAGTGCGATTTACCGGAACCAAAGAAGCCGCTGATCCACACGCCGATCTTGTCGGTGCGCGCATCGATGGCATCGCCGTAGGCCTTGAAGAACGTGGCAAAGTGCCCCTGCAGCTCGCGCGTCACCACGTACTCGTCAAGCTCCTGACGGATGGACTCGTCTTTTGAATCCTGGACCTTGACCACGCCGTTGATGGAGCGGTTGATGTCTTTTGCAAAGAGATCGCGAATGATCGTGTTGTCCATGGGTGCTCCTTTGGGTTTGGGAACGTTATGGCAAAGGGTTGTTACCGGCGGCAGAGCCTTGTCTGCGGGGAGCCGTGCTTACGCGATATCGATGGCGCGGTAGTAGTTATCGGCCGGCAGACGGTTAAAGAGCTGGAAAGAAGAGCCGTTGAAGCTGCCTGGATAGGCGGCGATCACCGGCAGGTCGGAAAAATCGACTTGCATGCAGTCGAGAAGGGTGTGAATACGAAAAAAGGGATAGACCTCGCCGGCACCGGTCAGAAGAATGACGTCGCCAGGTGCATGAGGTTCGGTTTGCTCGAGGATGAACGCGGCGATCTTCTCGGGCGAACAAAATTTGGCCACGTCCTCAAGCACACGCTGGGTGCCGCGGCGCTCCTCTTGGCGCGGAATGGCCTTGAGGACACGGCGCTTTTCGAGGATCGCCAGCACGGCGTCGTAGAGGTTTACGACCTTGAGCGTGCACGGGAGCTTGCCGGCCTCGGCATCGCGTGAAAGGGTGTCAAACAACGCGCGCGCCTCAAACTCCAGCGCAGGGTCGTAGCAGAAGGTATGGAAGCCGATCTCGTTACCTATGCCCTTGTTGGCCAAAAAGTCCTCGCTGCACAGGCACTCACGCAGGAGCTGCGCGCGGCGCTCAAATTCTTGGCGGGCGCGCTCGGAGCGGGCATGCGCCGCCACGACGCTCTGGCGGGAATGGATGCCGATATTGGTGGTGATGTCCGTCGCCGGGGTGATAGCAGGGTCGATGGCGCTGTTGACGGGAGCCACGCTACATCACCGCCCTGCCGGTAAGGGCCGCGATAAGCGACTGCTCACCCAGCTGAATCAAGGCTCGCTCGACATCGGAATCGAGGAAGAGTGGTGACAGGCGCTCGGACTCCGGGCCCTGACCCTCGCCGATAAGACCGGCATGGCGGAGCGTCTGGCGCAGCGAGCCTTTGATGCGCGTGACCGTGGACTCGGTCCAGCGGGCGGCGTCCGGATACTCCGTGGTAAAGCGCGTCATAAAGGCGTTGAGGTCAACCGCCGTAAAGGCATAATCAAAGTTTTGCAGGCGCTCCCCTACCTCGACGAGCACGAGCTCGCGCACGATGTCGTAGCGGCAGATCATGCTGTAGAAGATGGCCTGGTCCGCCTGCGCGGGAGTGCCAGATGCCATAAGGCTGGTTAGGGATGACGCGGCCTCGACGGCGGTATTGGGGTCGATGCCGCGCGCGGCGCATGCGGCGTCCGTGGGCACCATGGCGTCGAGGCGGCGAAGGCACACGGTTGCGCGGTTGGCGACCATGCGCTCCGTGGGATATTGAAAGAGGTTCTCGCTCTTTACGCGTACAATGACCTGCTCGTCGCTTGCGCCCTGTATACGCAGGGCAGCGACGATGCGCATCTCATGCGGGAGGAATTGCTCGCGGGTGAGCACCCCCCCCCCGAACGCTTTTTGTGGTTACATCCACAGTACACGCTCCAAGGGTGTCAAAGGCTGTCACAAGTGCGCCGCAACCCGGCAGGCAGGCGCGGCGCACATGACAATAATCATACCTGTTGGTAAAAAAGTTACCACGCCCAGAGTGTCAAATGTTGAGCAACAAAATTAAATCCGGTTAACGGTTATTTTCGCAGCTCAGAAGCTTTGACGAGATTGCCCCAAATCACACTTACTAGACAACCGCGCTTACGAATGCAGGCACGCACACGCCCAATGCCACCCTCCGCTATATTCAACATAGAGTTATACATATGCTTCTATGTAAGGAGTTTCGTATGCCTGTCGTAAAGCCTATTTCCGATCAGACGCGCGCACTAACCACCATTCAGGAACACGAAGATCACATTCAACGTGCCATCACGCGTGGCTACGACGATATCGCCAACGGTCGAATGCGCCCCTGGAAACAGGCGAAGGCCGAGGCGAATCGGATGCGAGCCCCGAGATGATCCCTCCCCCATGTAACCATCCTGTAAATCATAGCGGCGCACTCGAGTTTTACCGTGATGCGGTCGCGCCTGGCGCTCCACTGTGCTAAAGTATCCCGAACGTTCAAACGACTACGAGGGGAACTAGAAGATGGCACGTGTGCACAACTTCTCAGCTGGCCCGGCCGCGCTGCCTACAAGCGTGCTCGCCGAGATCGCCGACGAGATGATGGACTACCGCGGTTGCGGCATGTCCGTGCTCGAGATGAGCCATCGATCTAGCATGTACCAGCAGATTATCAACGACGCCGAGGCAACCCTGCGCCGTCTGCTGAGCATCCCCGACAACTACCGCGTCCTGTTTTTGCAGGGCGGCGCCACGCTGCAGTTTGCGGGCATCCCCATGAACCTCATGCGCCGCGGCCGCGCCGGCTACGTCGTGACCGGCAACTTTGCCAACAAGGCGTACAAGGAGGCCGCCAAGTACGGCGAGGCCGTGCTGCTCGCGAGCTCCGAAGACACCAACTTCGACCGCATCCCCGACATGGCCGACATCAACGCGCGTATTGCCGCCGAGGCCGCGGGCGACGGGCTCGAATACGTCTACATCTGCCAGAACAACACTATCTTTGGCACCATGTACCACGAGCTGCCCAACTGTGGCGATGTGCCGCTGGTCGCCGATGTCTCGAGTTGCTTCCTGTCGCAGCCGCTCGACATTGAGCGCTACGGGCTTATTTACGCCGGCGCGCAGAAAAACGCCGGCGCCGCGGGCGTGACCGTGGTCATCGTGCGTGACGACCTCATCGCCGGCGGACCCGCCTTTGCGCAGACGCCGCAGTACCTGGACCTTAAGACCCAGGCCGCCAAGGGCTCAATGCTCAACACGCCCAACACCTTTGGCATCTACGTGTGCGGCAAGGTGTTCCGTTGGGTTGAGCAGACCGGCGGACTTGCCGCCATGGCCGAGCGCAACTGGGCCAAAGCCAACCTGCTCTATGACTTGCTCGAGCAAAGCGAACTGTTCCATGGCACCACGCAGGCCGACAGCCGCTCCATCGCCAACGTCACGTTCCGCACCGGCGATGCCGACCTCGACGCCGCCTTTGTCGCAGGCGCGGCCGAGCACCAGATTCAAAACGTCAAGGGCCATCGCCTGGTGGGCGGCATGCGCGCCAGCGTGTACAACGCCGTCACCATGGAAGACGTGCAGGCGCTGGCCTCGTACATGAAGGACTTCGAAGCGCAGCATAGTTTGAGCCCGCGATCTAACTAGCCCGCAACGCGCGGGCCGACCAGCCACTTCAAACCACCCTGCTTAGATCAAAACCTGCTAAGGAGTTTTTCCATGCGTAAGATTAAGACCATCGACGACATCACTAAAGACGGCAAAGTCGAGTTTGGCGAGGGCTACGAGTTTGTGGGCACCGCCGAGGAGGCCGACGCCATCCTGATGCGCTCGACCGACCTGCACGGCTACGAGCTGCCTGAGGGCATCCGCGCTATCGCCCGCTGCGGCGCCGGCGTCAACAACATTCCCGTCGAGGAATATGCCAAGAAGGGCGTCGTCGTCTTTAACTCCCCCGGTGCCAACAGCAACGCCGTCAAGGAGCTCGTCCTGGGCATGCTGGTGCTCTCGAGCCGCGGAGTAGTGCAGTCGATGAACTGGGTGCGCGACAACGCCGACGACCCCGAGATCCAGGTCGATGCCGAAAAAGCCAAGAAGGCCTTTGTGGGCCGCGAGCTCAAGGGCAAGCGCATCGGCGTCATCGGCCTGGGCAACGTAGGCTCCAAGGTCGCCAACGCCTGTGTCGACCTGGGCATGGACGTTTACGGCTACGATCCGTTCATTTCCGTCGAGCACGCGTGGGTGCTGAGCCGCGAGGTGCAGCGCGTGGGCACGCTCGAGGATCTGTGCCGCGGCTGCGACTACCTCACCGTGCACGTGCCCAGCAAGGCCGATACCATCGGCATGATCAGCACCGAGCAGATCGACCTGCTGGCCCCGGACGCCGTGCTCATCAACTACGCGCGCGAGACCATCATTGACGAGGACGCCGTCGACGCCGCCCTGCGCGCGGGCAAGCTCAGCTGGTTTAGCTGCGACTTTGCCACGCCCAAGACCGTCAAGATGCCCAACACGTTTATCACCACGCATTCGGGCGCCGGCACCGGCGAGGCCGAGGCCAACTGCGCCGACATGGCCATCAGCGAGCTCAAGGATTACCTGGAAAACGGCAACATCGCGCACAGCGTCAACTACCCCGCCTGCAGCATGGGCAAGGCGCGCGCCGCAAGCCGCATTGCCTGCCTGCATGCCAACGTGCCCAACATGATCGGCCAGATCACGGCCATTCTCGCCAAGGACAACGCCAACGTGCAGCGCATGACCAACGAGTCCGCTGGCGAGAACGCCTACACCATGTTCGACACCGATGAGCACCTGGACGGCAGCACGATCGAGGCACTTAAGCAAATTCCGTCGATGTATCGTGTGCGCGTGATTAAATAGCGCCGGCGCCAATCCTGCCAGACAGACCACGAAGCCCATTCGGCCCCCGTTTTCACGAAACGGGGGCCGATTTTGTTGCTCCGGACGACTTTAAAATGATACCCAGAACAAGTTTTTTCAGATAATCGATAGTGAGGCTCAAGTCGCTAAGCACACCCGCTTTGATAAACAGCTTTATCAGGGACTTTAGTAGGTAAAAATCGGTCTCTATGTGCCGAATGTAAGTTGACTGTCCATTTTCCGAAACAACTTATTCTAGGTAGCATTTTTAAGGCCCTTCCAAGGCAAAATATAAGTATTTTGCGACCAAAACTCTAGTCCGCGCGACCGTTTTCCGCCTGCGCGGCTACATTCCCGCCCAATCGATAAAAATCTCCTCACGAAGCCGCCGTTCGAGCTCCTGCTGCCGCGGCGTCTTGTCTTTCAGCGGCACATCGAGATAGGACATGATGAGCTCCATCACCACGCGGAAGGCATCGAAGTCGGCCAGCTGACCATAGGTCATCAGAACGACGGGATATCCCATGGCTTGCAAGGCCGTCGTTCGATCGGAGTCCGAGATCTTGGATTCAATGGATCCGTGAATGGCTTTACCTTGGCATTCAACCAGACACTCTCGACTGCCGTCCTTATTTGCCAGCAGGATATCGGCATAGCGCCTATCAAGCCCCGAAATCAGGCGGGCGCTGCGCGTCATACGAATCTCAACGTTATTGGTAAGGCGCAGCCCTTCGCCGCCGCGCAACCTCGTAAGGCCAAACAGCATCGAAGCCTGGACCTCGAGCGGCGATGCTGCCACCCCCGTAATGCATTTCGCGGCTCGTATGAACGATTTAGCGCCGCGGAGCCCCCGGACCTTATCGACGAACTCTGTAAGCTCAGAGAGCTCGATCAAGGGAGGTCGTTTCCACAAGTCCGTTGGATTCCCCGAGACATCCTTTACGTTTTCCCAGCCCGACCGTGCGTCACTCCATCGGCTCCCATATGCCTGCTCAAGTGCCGACTTTACCTGAGGCGCAATCTTGCACACGGCAAAGGTGCCGCACATCTCATACATGCACATGATTAGACGCTCGTTTGAGACCGAGGAAGCCAGGGTCAGCAGGGTAAAGAGTGGGGACGCAACATCGAAGCCAAACTCCGTCTGCCGCACGGAATCAAACGGCCTCTCCCCGTTCCAAACATGCCTGACAATGCGATCGCCCTTACGTCCGCAGCTGCCCTGCGCCAACACGTGTAACGGGGTGCCCAGGAAATGTGTGACGAGCGGATGCTCACATAGGTGCTCCCTGCGCGGATCGTCCGCAGAATCGGGCAGGTCCGGCATTATTGCCAAGACCTGTGGAGGTATCCGGTGATACCGAAAGGCAGATATGTCGCACAGCATGTCGTCCATGAAGGGTACGTACCCACCGCGTCGTTTGTAAACCCGCCTGGACGGCAAACGCGCTGGCTCGGCCTGCGAACGGTAAATACCGCTGCGCGCACGCCGCGGATCTCTCAAGAGGCTTACAATCGGTTTGGAAAGCAGACTGATTGTGAGGTTGCATATGGTTGATGAGGACTTTGCCTGGCGGCTTGCGCAGGAGCTCGTGCGGATCGACAGCTCAGACCCGGGCGCGTATGAGGATGAAATTGAGCGGTATATCAAAGCGCTGGTTGAGGCTCAGCTGGAGCGGTTGAGTCATCCGGTGCTCCATGCCGTGCAGGTTGAGGAACTCGAGGTGCTGCCCGGGCGCCGCAACCTTAAAGTCACCGTGCCGGGCCAAAGCGACGAGCCGCGGCTGATCTATATCTGCCACATGGATACCGTCACCTTGGGCGATGGCTGGGACGCAGACATCGCACCGCTTGGGGCGGTTGTGCGCGACGATAAACTCTATGGCCGCGGTGCCTGCGATATGAAGGGTGGCCTGGCCTGCGCCATTGCCGCACTGGTCCATACGCTCGAGCGCGTGGCGGCGGATGGCGCGCTGCCACGCCGCGGCTTTTCGCTCATCTGCTCGGTCGACGAGGAAGACTTCATGCGCGGCTCAGAGGCCGCGATCGATGCTGGCTGGGTCGGCTCGCGCGAATGGGTGCTGGACACCGAACCCACCGACGGACAGATCCAGGTGGCACACAAGGGGCGTACGTGGTTCGAGATCGAGATGGCCGGCGTCACGGCTCATGCAAGCCAGCCTTGGAAGGGCGCCGACGCCGACGCCGCCATAGCCGAGGTCGTGTGCTCGCTTCGTCGCACGTTTGCGACGCTGCCTTTACATGAGGAGCTGGGGCCATCGACCATCACGTTTGGACAGATCGAGGGTGGCTACCGTCCCTATGTCGTGCCCGACCGCGCCAAAGTCTGGGTCGACATGCGTCTGACCCCGCCGACCGATACGGCCGCCGCGACGCGCATGGTAGAGCAGGCCATCGCCGTCGCCGAAGCCGCCGTTCCCGGTTGCCATGGCAGCTACACCGTGACGGGCGACCGCCCCGCCATCGAGCGCGACCCGAACTCTCCCCTTCTAGCAGCGCTCAAGCGTGCCGCCGATGACGTGACGGACGCGGACACGACCGTCGGCTTCTTTACCGGCTACACCGACACCGCCGTCATTGCCGGCAAGACAGGCAACCGCAATTGCATGAGCTACGGTCCCGGGTCGCTCGCGCTCGCACACAAGCCCAACGAATATGTGCCCCATGCCGATATCGTTCGTTGTCAGCAGGTGCTAATCGCGCTCGCCGATAACGTGCTCTGGGACGCGAGCGGCCAAGTTGGGGCATAATAAGCCGCGAACAAACCGACTCGTGCGTTAGGACCGCCCATGAAAGCACTTCCGTTTCCCTGCATCCGCCCGGCTCAGGACCGCGTACTCGAGGCGCTGCCTGCAATGGGCAGCATCCTGAGCGGCAACGATGCTCTGCGCGGAGCCCTTGCCGATGGCCTGATGCTCAAGGACCCGGGTGCGGCGTATTACGTGTACGAATGCTCGGGCGAGCCGGGACGCGTGACGGGTGTCGTGGCGATCTGCCCGACGAGTGTACTTGCGGACGGCAAGGGCGATGCCAGCGCCGACGTGGCCGCCGCCGCGCGCGCGATCGCCGAGCTCAAGGTGCAGCCGCGCCCCGTGTCGCTCGCCTACGAGGCCTCGCCCGTCATGGATATCATCCTGGGTGCCGCCAAAGAGGGCGCGTCGCTCTACGCCGTCACCGACCCCGCGGGCATTACGCACCGCGCGTGGGAGGTCAAGCGCGAGGACGCCGTCGGGGCCATCCGCGCTATGCTCGACCAAGCACCGGAGCCGGCACTGACCGACGACCCCGCCTACGCCGCCGCTCTGACCGGGGCGTCGCAGCTGCTGGCCGATGAGGCCCGTGCCGCCGGAACGTACACCGGCAAGGAGCCGTTCAACTTTACCGTTGCCGTGCTCTTCCCCGCCGCGCAGGTCAGCGGCGCCGCGCCGCAAGTTCCGACAGGTCTGCTCACGCACCAGGTCGCGCGGTTCTAGCAAGACCAGACCGCCCAGCACAAAAATCGGCAGCTCAACAAACAGGGGGCGGAGATGCAGCAGGTACATGCATCTCCGCCCCTTTTGCGTCGAGAAGTAAGTCGGCGACCCGCACCGCCACGCCCAAACTACCCGCGCTGCGGACCCGCGGCAGCCACGAGCGGCTCAAGCCCCAGCTCGCGCGCGTAGTCTTCCTGCGTAAAGATCTCAACCAGTTCAAACGTATCGGTCGTATCGTCAAACACGAAATGCAGCACCGAGCAGTTGCCCGGCACGCGCTCGCGCTCGTCGGCCTCCGTGCCCTTCACGTGATCCAAAAACTCCTTGATGGCCGATCCGTGGCTCACCGCAAGGACGCACTCGTGGTCCGGGCGTCGCATGAGTTCGGTCAGCGTCGCCACCATGCGCTCGCGCACCTGGATCTGGCCCTCGCCGCCAAATTGACGATAGAAATCGCGCCACGGGCGCTCGGGCATAAGCATCACGCGCTCGGCCTCAAAGTCGCCAAAGAACCACTCGCGCAGACCGTCCAGGCGCTCGTACGCCAAGCCCGGCCACAGGTTGGCGATGGTCTGTTCGGTGCGGTGCAGCGTAGAGGTGTAGACGTGGTCGGGCTCAATGCCGCGTGCGCGCAAAAACATGCCGGCGCGCGCCGCCTGGTCGCAACCCAACTGCGTAAGCGGCGAGTCGCTCCAGCCCTGAATAATGCGCTTAAGGTTGAATATCGTCTGTCCATGACGGACCAGATACAGATCTTTATTCATAGGGGTCCTTTCGTTCGTTACCAACCCAAGAGCGAAAACGCCCCGTCGCAATAGCCAAAATGAAGCACGGCACCGTTGTCGGGTAGCTCTCCCCCGCCAGTCACATACTCAAGAAACTCCTGGCAGGCTGAGCCGTGGGAAACCGCCAGCACGCAGTCGTGCTGCGGCCTGGCCATGATGCGGGACAGCGCCGCGACCATGCGCGACTGAAGCTGCACTTCCGACTCGCCGCCAAAGGCCACCGGATAATCGCCCCAGGGCTGCGGCGGCATCTCGCGATTTGATGTGCCCTCCAGCGAGCCAAAATGCCACTCACGCAGGTCATCGACCAGCTCAATGGAACGGCCCTCGCCAACGATAAGCTCGGCCGTATGCCGCGCCCGGCCCAACGGCGAGGAATACACATGATCAAAGGCCACGCCACGCGCCGCAAACGCCGTACGCGCCGTCAGCGCCTGCTCGCGCCCGCGCGCCGTAAGCGGCGAATCGTGCCAGCCCTGCAAAATGCTCTGCACATTGAGCTCAGTCTGCCCATGCCGCACCAAATACAGATCTGCCACACACCCTCCCCTCGTACCACCACAAAGGGGACAGGAGCCTTTGTGGTGATTTTGCCGCCGGATTGCACCGCAACGACGCACAACTACAGCAGCACGTCGGCAAGCGGACGCTTGGGTACGTGGTGCACCTGCGCCTCGTCGCGCCAATAATTGATGGAGCCATCGGGGTTGGAATCGATCGCATCGATCACCTGTATCTCGGCCGGAACGCCAAAGGCCATGATCAGCTTGAGCTCATACTTGTCGTTATCGAGCCCCATGGCATCGATCGCATGGGGCGTAAAGGCCTTGAACATGCAGGCTGCCACCTCGGGCGTAGCGCTGCGGGCGGCGAGCATCATCGTCTGCGCGGCAATGCCCGTGTCGACCTCGGTAATGGGAGCGGCAGGCTTGCCCGGAACGGCGCGCTCAGCCAGAATCGCGATGTAGCCGGTCGGGCGCTCGCCCTCGGCAGGACCCGGCCAATCCTTGAGCGCACCGGCCCATGCAAGCTCGTCAAATACACGCGCGCAGTCCTCTGCACCGCTTACCACATGAAAACGCAGACGCTGAGCATTGGCACCGCAGGGAGCCAGGTGCGCCAGTTCCGCCAGCTCGAGCAAAAACTCGCGCGGCACGCGCATGGACTCGTCAAAGCGACGGCACGTACGGGCACGACGGACCAGCGCATCAAACGCTTCCAGACCGAGCTTTTCGCAGCCCTGCTTTGCCATCGATTCTGCGCTTACCGGCGCTGCGGGAACTGCTTCGTTCATAGGGACCCCCAATTCAAGCCAATTGTCTTTAGGAAAATCTAACCTAAAACGTAGGCAATAACGAACAGGGCTGCAATGTTCTACACCTGTTGAATAGAAAATCGCGACGTGGGGAACAACGGAAACAATTCGGGACCTTTGGGTTACGTTTCGCCCTCCCCGACCCATACGCCAGCGCCTTTAAGCGATACTGGTTGTAACGATCAAGGCTTACGCCGCACGGAAAGGAGACATTATGGGCATCTTTAAGAACGATGACCAAAAATCGAGCCAGTTTGGATTTGACGAGAAAAGCATGGCGGGCAAAGCCGTCAAGGCCGTACGCTGAATCTACGCCATCACGGGCGTCTTAGCACTCATTGCTGGTATCGCGCTGCTTTTTGCACCCGCCAAGTCCCTCGTCTTTTTGACGACCGTCCTGGGTTTTTACTTTGTAATCACCGCTGCCATCAGGCTGTTCACTGCCATTTTTGAGCCGCTGCTGCCCACCGGCTGGCGCGTGACGAGCATCATCTCCAACCTACTCATTATCTTGGGCGGCGTCATAATCCTGCGCAACCAGGCCTTCTCGACCGCGACGCTCACCACGATGGTGGTTATCGTGGCCGGCTTTGGCTGGATTGTCGAAGGTGTCATGTCCATTCTGGAGTCCGAGCTTTCGTCCAACCGCGCCCTCGCCATCCTGAGCGGCGCACTCTCCATCATCGCCGGCATGTTCGTGTTTATCTATCCGCTGTGGTCGGCCAAGATGCTCGTCATCTTTAGCGGCGCCGCGCTGCTGGTGTTTGGCGTAACGCTGATTGTTCGTGCTATTCAATTTGGCAAACTGGTGCACTAGATGCCACGAACGCTCTTTATTGATGCAGACGCCTGCCCGGTCACGCGCGAGTCGATTGACTGCGCGCGGCGGGCGGGCGTCGCCGTTGTTATCGCCGGCAACAGCACGCAAAACCTGGAACGGCACATTCGCCGCGATGACCCGCGCGATGCCGAGCACGCGCGACGCGGCTTTTGGGTCACGACGCTCGACGTGAGCGTGGGCGCCGACAGCGCCGACTTTGCCATTGTCGAACGCCTGCAGGCGGATGACGTGGTCGTGACGCAGGACATTGGCTTGGCGAGCATGGTGCTCGGGCGCGATGCCGCCGCTATCGGTGTGCGCGGGCGCGTCTACGACAAAGCAACCATCGACATGCAGCTGTTTATTCGCCACGAGGAAAAGAAGGTGCGCCGCGCCGGCGGACGCACTCGCGGGCCGGCGGCATTTACCAGCGAAGACCGCGCCCGCTTTAAACGCAACCTCACCGAGCTGCTGCGCTAACCAAGGTAGATTTTTGGGACATGTCCGGAAATCTACCTTTTTGTTTTGGCGGCGGGGAATGCCCTGTTCACAGGAGTAGATCGTAAGACATGTCCCAATAATCTTCTTAAAGGCCAACGGCGGAGAGGATGAGGCCCCAGCCAGCGCCGATGACGTACATCATGATCAGGAACACGGCATTTTCGCGGGCGCTGCGGTTGGTGCGGAACAGCACCAGATAACCCACGCCGGCGGAAATGAGCGTGCCGGCGAGCATCGGGGCCAGCTGCAGCGCGCCTTCCAGGTACAGTTGCGTGATGACGACGCTGGCCGAGCAGTTGGGGATCAGGCCGACGAGTGCCGAGCCCAGGACCGCAAGCGTCTCGTTGCCGCGCAGGAACTGCTCGATTGCGGACTCGCCGAACGTCTCGAGCACGGCAACCAGAATCAGCGTCACCAGGAAAATGAATACCGATACCTGCACGGTGTGGAAGATGGCGCTGCGGATAATCGACAGGACAGGCGTCCCTTCGTGGGAATGGGAGTGACCGTGACCATCATGGTGTTCATATTCGCCCTCATGACCGTGATCGTGGCCATGTCCGTGTTCGTGCTCGTCTTCGTCTTCATCACAACCGCAATGGTCGCGCTCGCACAGCTCGTGGATGTGGTCGGCGCTCACGCCCGCCTCGGCCACCTCGTCGATGATGTCACCGCCAGTGTGGTCGTCGTGCGCACAGTTCACATGGGCCGGGTTGGCCGCGGTTCCCAGCACGGTACGGCGAATCGCCGCATGCGCGCGAGCGTTACGACGCAGGCCGCGGATGGCGGCATCCACGATAAAGCCCGTAACCAGCGCGATCAGTGCCTTCGAAGCCAAAAGCATCGCCATGGTCTGCACGGGCACCTGCTCGGCGAGCAACAGCGGCAGCATCTCATCGGAGGTCGAAAGAAACACCGCCACCAACGTGCCCAAGGTCACGACACGACCGGCGTACAGCGTGGCCGCCATTGCCGAAAAGCCGCACTGCGGCACCATGCCCAGCAACGAGCCAACCACGGGGCCCGCGGCACCAGCGCGCTTGATGGCGCCGTTAACGCTGTCACCCGCGACGTGTTCCAGGGTCTCGAGGGCCAGATACGTCACCAACAAAAACGGCACCAGCGACAGCGTGTCCTTGCCGGCGTCGAGCAAAATATCAATCAGCAAATCCATGACGGATGGAACCTTTCGTGTCTTTCGGCAGCATTGTAAAAGTCCTAGCGGTCAACTAGGGTATTGTAGTTGTCCCGGGCGCGGTGCCAATAGTTGCCCATGGTAAACTATCATCTCGCCACAACTCAGTAACCCCGAGCCGCGCAACGCGGCCCGTCCAAGGAGTAGCATATGAACGTATCGCAAGCACTCGAATACGAGCGCCAGCCGTTTATCCCCATGTTTATCTACGGCGACCACGGCGCCATGGAGTCCGAGCGCCAGAAGGGCGAGGAGGCCCTCAAGGTGCTCGAGACCGAGTACTTTACCGCCGAGGGCGACCCCGGCTTCGACTTTGCCACCGTGCGCGACCTGGCCGACCGCAACCGCGACCTGTGCGACCAGATTGGCGAGGCGCGTCTGCGCAACGTGACGCCCGCGACGCTCTCGCGCGGCCTGTCCGATGCCGACACCTGCGCCGCCATCGGCAAGATGCAAAAGCGCACCGCCGCGTCCGTTATGCGCGAAATCCGCGGCGACCGCGACGCGCTCGGCGTGGCCTACGCCCGCAAGCCCATCCAGGGCACCGTGCTCGGTATCGACATCGAGACCACCGGCCGTGCACCCGAGCGCGGCTATATCATCAACGTGGGCTGGGAGATCATGGAGCTCACCAGCGACGCCGTCCCGCATGACGCCGAGGCACACTACTGCGGCCTGCCCGACATCTACCGCGGCGAGGATGTGCCGTTGTCGAATATCCACCACATCACCTGGGACGACATCGACGGCAAAAAGCCGTTCCGCGAGAACAAAGAGCTGCAAAAGCAGCTGCTCAAGCTTATGAAGAAGTACCCGTACATGGCACACAACGCCGCCTTTGAGGACAGCTGGTTCAAGATCCACCTGGACGGCTACGCCGAGGCACGCCGCGCCGGCAAGATCATCGTCATCGACTCGCGCCAGATCTGCCGCAGCCTGGACGCCGACGTGCGCTCGCTCCCCCGCGAGTCCGCCCCCGCCGCGCTCGAGAACTGGGCACGCCGTCGCGGCACCCTCGCGCCCGACGCCAACGAGCAGCATCTGGGTCTGGACGACACCGACCTCATGCTCCGCACGGTACAGGCCGAGTTCAACCTCAAGAACCTATTCGCGAAATAGCAACGCCTGCGACAAACACTGCTTGCTCACGAGCGGCCTCGCAGCGGGAAACACCGCAGCGGGGCCGCCCTACGTTCCACAGATAGATCTGCCATCACAAATTCTGAACCCTCATTTTGAACGATTTCGGCCAATTCCCGACACGTAATTCGTTGTCGGATGGCGATGCATCGATATCAAATGTGCAGCAATTGAGTTTTTATATGCTATAGCTAAGCTGCGATAACATTGATTTTAGGCGTGCCAACCCATAATTGCGTCAAGCTTTTGGACAGCATTTGGTTAGGCCCCTAAAACGACTTTCCCACTCAGCGCCATCAACACGGCATTAGCTGACACGATATATACCATGAGTATCGTATTGTCACATACCACTGCAAAAGCGGTCTACCAGGCCGCGCATTCGGCGTCTGCGAAAGACACCGAGCCCTGTAACCCTGCCGCGATTTACGGATCATGTCCCACCGGAACGCTCCTTGACGCAGCCGCAGAATGGCTCACCAAACACGATGTTTCCCCTGACGCAAATGATTGCCTCGAGGTAATGGTATTTGATCGCAGGAATGCGCGCTATGCAATGAACTGTCAATGCCACGTTTCGTCAAAACGATTCTCGAACTCACGCTTTATAGAGCTCAAAGATGGCATCTTCATTGTTGGCGTTGAGCTTTGCGCACTTCAGGCCGCCACCTATCTCCCTTTTCGCGAACTGGTGGAGTACTACTTTGAATTGTGCGGCGTTTACTCCCTTGGAACCGGCTCTTCCACCTCTTATAACGAGCGTTTCGCGCTCACCTCGACCGAGAGGTTGAAACAGTTCTTTAATTCCATTACCAGATGCGACGGTCTGGCCCTTGCCCGAAAGGCGATCCAATGTGTGCGCGACGGATGCCGGTCTCCTATGGAAACGGCCTTTGTCATGATGCTAACGCTGCCCAAAAGCGAAGGAGGGCTTGGTATTAAGGGAATTGAGACCGATTACGAGGTGCAGGTCACCGCTGCCGCAAAGAATCTCACGAGACGCAAAAAGTTCTTTATGGATGCGTATCTAAAGAAATCTCGCACAGACATTGAATACAACGGGTTTTATCATGACGCGGAAGAAGACCGCGCCATCGATGAGGAGCGCAAGAATGCGCTTGCGTCCATGGGATACGGAATCATCACCGTCAGTCGTTATTCCTTTATGCATGCCAGCGCTTTCGTTAGGGTCATGGAGGCGATCCAACGGAAAGAGGGCATACGCCCCTCGCGTCTGCCAAAAGACTTTCAAATCATGCAAGAGGACCTGAGACAGTTTGTGCTCAGAAGGTTTATAGAAGAGAAAAAGCGAATTCAGAAGCAGCTTCGCCAGGATTCCGAAGATCGTCAACGAATCGACCTCGAAAAAGCAACACTCGAAGGTATCACGCTGGATGACCCGACAATAAATGAAGTTCCGGCAATCGATGACATGCAGACTGTCGAATCCGACAGCCCATCATTTGCCCAAATAAGCAGCCTCGCGCCCGAGGGCAGAATCTTCGGGGCCGGAAGCTAGACCGGCTAACAAGGTGGGTACCCTAGCGATGTGCAAAATTGCGAGTATTCAGCAGGGTCGGCCCTCCAGCACCCACAAGTTAATCCAAATGAGAAACAAAAACGCTATCGAACAGGAACGTTAGGCAACATTTGAGGAAGACCTTGTCTGTTTACCGCCCTTGGATAACTCTTGAGCGGCTTTATTTGGCCTGGAATAGATTAACGGACCCCCTATAGTTGCAGAATACTCCAATTTTTGCACGGCGCGGGGGCACCCACCCCGGCATCGGCTATCAAAACCGCTCAGTCCGGAATCTCGTCCACTATTCCCCATCATTTTGTGCGACGAATTACCTGAACGTCATTGACATATGAACATGCGCTCATATAATCGGAAGTAAGTTATATGAGCGCATGTTCATATGAAAGGATGTTGCAATGAGCAGCCACGCTGATGAAACAAAGACTGGCATCGAGGCCACCGAGCCGATCGTCCCCACCACCTGCTCGCCCGAGGACCTTCCCGACGAGGAGCTGTTGTACGACCTGGCCGACCTGTTCAAGGTCTTCAGCGACACCACACGCATCAAGATTCTCTATGCCCTCATGGGTCGCGAGCTCTGCGTGGCTGACATCGCCGAAGCGACCGCGACCTCGCAGTCTGCGGTGTCGCACCAGCTGCGCACGCTTAAGCAGTCGCACCTGGTCAAGTTCCGCCGCGACGGCCGCAACATTCTCTACTCGCTCGCCGACGATCATGTCTATACCATGCTCAACCAGGGCATGAGCCATATCTGCGAATAGCAATCAACCACGGTATCAGCGCGGCCGGCACCCAGACCGCTAACACAGGGAAAGGAACCCACCATGAAAAAGCAGTTTAAGCTCGACGAGATCGATTGCGCCAACTGCGCGCATGAACTTCAGGACGAGCTGGCTAAGCTCGATGGCGTCAAGTCCGTTTCGGTCAACTTTATGACCCAGAAGCTGACGCTCGAGGCCGACGACGCCGAGTTCGACGAGGTCCTGGACCGCGTCGTTGAGTTCACCGCCGACGCCGAGCCGGACTGCGAGATCATTCTCTAACCCGCGCATACGTTGACCTGTAAGGCCGCGCTTGCCGCGGCCTTTGCTCGCGAAATTATATGAGTAAGTGTTCATACACTCAAATGGGAGGTTTGAATCATGGCAGCCGCCGATCCCAAAAAGAAAAAGAAGAAGCGCAAGAAGAAAGAGTCCCTTGAGCACAAGCGCAACCGCATCCTGGTAGCACTGGGCATTTTTGCCGTTGTTTATGCCCTCGACGAGCTCGGCGCCCTCACTATCGCATTTGGGGAGCCCGGCAACATCTACGCCAGCTTCGCGCTGTTCCTCGTGCCGTTTTTGATTGCCGGCTACGACGTACTGCAAAAGGCATTCAATAACATCCGCCGCGGCAAGGCCTTCGACGAGAGTTTCCTTATGGCAGTCGCGACCATCGGCGCGTTTGCCATGGTGCTCTTCCCCGATACCGACCCGCACATGGCCGAAGGCGCCGCCGTCATGCTGTTCTACCAGGTCGGCGAGTTGTTCCAGGCATATGCCGTGGGCAAGAGCCGCAAGTCGATCAGTGCCATGATGGACATCGCGCCCGACTACGCTAACGTCGAGCAAGCCGACGGCACACTCGAACAGGTCTTTCCCGATGACATCGCCGTCGGCACCGTGATCGTGGTCAAGCCCGGCGAGCGCGTGCCCATTGACGGCGTAATCGTCGAGGGCGAAACCCAGCTCGACACCGCCGCACTCACGGGCGAGTCAGTTCCCCGCCCCGCCAAGTCCGGCGACGACATCATCAGCGGCTGCATCAACATGACGGGGCTCATCCACGTGCGCACCACCAAGCCCTTTGGCGAGTCCACCGTCGCGCGCGTTCTGGAGCTCGTGGAGAATGCCAGCGAAAAGAAAGCACGCACCGAGAACTTCATCACGCGCTTCGCCCGCGTCTACACGCCCGCCGTCACCGGCGCTGCCGCGGTGCTCGTGCTCGGCGGCGGCTTGGTCACCGGCGCCTGGTCCGACTGGATCCTGCGCGGCCTGACCTTCCTGGTCGTCAGCTGCCCGTGCGCGTTGGTGATCAGCGTGCCGCTCAGTTTCTTTGGCGGCATCGGCGGTGCCTCCAAGCTGGGCGTTCTCATCAAGGGTTCTAACTACCTCGAGACGCTCGCCGATGTGGACACCGTCGTCTTTGACAAGACGGGCACCCTCACCAACGGCACGTTCTCGGTGGTCGCGGTGCACCCCGAGGCTGGCTATACCGAGCAGTCGTTGCTCGAGGTCGCAGCCCTTGCGGAGTCGTTCTCCGATCACCCCATCGCGCAGTCCGTGCGTGTCGCCTACCAGGGCGAGGTCGACCCCAAGCGCGTGAGCGACTCCGCCAACGACGCGGGCCATGGCGTGACAGCGACCATCGATGGCAAGCACGTCGTCGTCGGCAACGCCAAGATGCTCGCCGCAGCCGGCGTTGAAGCGCCGGACTGTGAGGTCGTCGGTACCATCCTCCACGTGCTCGTGGACGGTGCGTATGCCGGCCACATCGTGATTGCAGACACCGTTAAGGCCGATGCCGAGCAGACGATCCGCGACCTGCACGCCGCCGGCGTCAAGCGCACCGTCATGCTCACGGGTGACCGCGAGGAAGTGGCTGCGTCCGTAGCCGAACAGTTGGGTCTCGACGAGTTCCACGCGCAGCTGCTGCCAGGCGACAAAGTCGAGCGTGTTGAAGCGCTGCTCGCGGCCGAAAGCGGCAAGGGCAAGCTCGCTTTTGTGGGCGACGGCATCAATGATGCGCCCGTGCTTACGCGCGCCGATGTGGGCATTGCCATGGGCGCCATGGGATCCGACGCTGCGATTGAGGCCGCCGACGTGGTGCTCATGGATGACAAACCGTCCAACATCTCCCGTGCGATCCGCGTAGCACGCAAGACCATGTCGATTGTTTGGCAGAACATCATCTTTGCGCTGGGCGTTAAGCTGCTGATCCTTGTGCTGGCAGCGCTGGGCATCGCCAATATGTGGCTTGCCGTCTTTGGCGACGTGGGCGTGGCGATCATCGCCATCCTGAACGCCATGCGCGCGATGGGTGTCAAGAACCTGTAGCGCCTGTGGTCCCTCCGGCCGGGACCGGGCTTGGTTTTGAAAACGTCCTCGACTAATGAAGTGCCCCCGTTCTGCTCCTTCGGAGCTACGAACGGGGGCACTTCTGGTCTGCGGAATGTTTTCAAAACCAAGCCCGGTCCCGGCCTGCGATGACGTTGCTGGTGGTTCTTGGGCATCGCTTGCTGGCGGGGTTCCTTGGCTGAGTTAGACTTGGTTGGTAGGGCCTCCTGTCCCGGTCGCTGGTTCGCGCTTTGCGCGAACGGCGCGCTACTGGGGGAACGTTAGTCGGTCATTGTTGGGGCCGATGTGCCGTCCCGGCCCAGCATTGCCCTTAGCTTCTCAAAGCTTTCCTCGCTCAGGCAGTGCTCCATGTGGCAGCCCTCTTGCGACGCGACCTCAGCCGAAACACCCGCATCCTCCAGCAGCCCCACGAAAAAGCAGTGGCGCTCCCACATTTGACGGGCAACCTCAAGACCGCGTTCCGTCAGATGCACGTCGCGTTTGCCCATCTCCACGTAGCCGGTGCTCTCCAAGGCCGCCATGGCTTTAGAGACGCTTGCTTTGGTTACGCCCAAGTATTCGGCAACGTCGATCGAGCGCACGATGCCCTGACGTTCCGATAGAACGTAGATCGATTCGAGATAGTCTTCTCCGGATTCACGCAGGGCCATGGGCCGCCTTTCGCGATGGCTTCTAGTTAGCCTTTGGATACTTTTGCTTGATTTACTTTACCGCAAAAGTTGCCCATGTCTTACTACTTTGCCTAAAAGTTAGCTGTGTTTCACAAAACGTGCGGGACGAAAACAAAATGGGGACGCCCCGCAAGGAGTGTCCCCAGGCGCCGGGTGCCGGCCCGCAGTTACATCAGCCCAAAGTGCTTGGCGGCGTTGTAGATGCCGTCGTCATCCACGGCGGTCGTCACATAGGTCGCTGCAGCTTTCACGGTCTCCTGCGCGTTGCCCATGGCCACACTTGTGCCCACGGCCGAGAACATCGACAGGTCGTTCTCGCCGTCGCCAAAGGCAATCGCCTCGCTCGCGTCGACACCCAGGCGTTCCAGCGTCGCCGCGACACCCAGGTCCTTACCGCCGTTGGCAGGGATAATGTCGCAGAACAAATCACACCAGCGCGTAGTGAGAGAATGCGACACCGCGTCGGTCACGATATGTTCGTCGGCAGGGTCCACAAAGGCGCAGAACTGGTAGACCGGCGCATCGAAGGCATGCTCAAACGGTTCCTCGTGGTAGACAATCCCCGCGTTGCTGCCGGCCGTCACCACGCGCTCGGACAGGCGGTTCACAAACGAGTTCTCGCCCTGCATACACAGCGAGTCATAGCGCCCCTGCGCCACCTGGTCCACAATCGCCGCGACGTCGTCCGAATCGATCGGGCAGCTGCGGTAAACGCCCTTGGCATCAAAACAGTGCTGACCCGAAAGCGTGATGTACGCATCCCAACCAAGATCGAACAGCCAATCGGGCATCTGATAGGTCGGGCGACCCGTGGCGATCACGCACGCAATCCCCTGCTCATGAAAGCTGTCGAGCACCTGCTGCGCCGACGCCGGAATCCGATGGGTCTTAAAGCTCAGCAACGTGCCGTCGATATCGAAAAACGCGGCCTTGATCATCCTCGCCTACTCCTCGCCCTCGAGCTTTTCGCTCGCCTCGAGCCACGCCATCTCCAGCTCGTCCATGGCGGCATGGGCCTCGTCGATCTTTGCCTGCTGTTCGCCCAGCGCCGTGTAGTTGCTGGGATCGACCTGGGCCATGGCGGCCTCGGCCTCCTCCACGCGGGCGCGCTGCGTCTCCATCTTGCGCTCGAGCGAGCTCACCTCGCGGCGGAGCTTCTGGCGCTCGGCATTGGAAAGTCCGTTGGGCTGGCCGCTCGACTTGGGCTTTTCGGCTGCAACCGCTGCGGCGCCGGTGTCGAACGTGCCGGTCTTGGCGCTCGGCGCGCCCACGGGCTCGCCCTCGGCAGTAGCGTTGCACAGGCGCAGGTACTGGTCGACGCCGCCGGGCATATGCGTCAGATGACCGTCAAGCAGCGCCCACTGCTGGTCGGTCACGCGCTCCATCAAGAAGCGGTCGTGCGTCACCAGGATCAGCGTGCCCGGCCAGCCGTCGAGCAGGTCCTCGACAATCGCCAGCATGTCGGTATCCAAGTCGTTGCCGGGCTCGTCCAGGATAAGCACGTTGGGCTCGTCCAGGATCGTCAGCAGCAGCGACAGGCGACGGCGCTGGCCGCCCGAAAGATCGCCGATGCGGCTCCAGAGCTGCTGCGTCGTAAAGCCCAGGCGCTCGCAGAGCTTCTCGGGCGAGGTCTCCTTGCCGTCGATGACATAATACTTCTTATAGTTGCTCAGAACCTCGCGGATCGTGTCACCCATGTAGGGCTCGAGCTCCTCGAGCTGCTGCGACAGCACGCCAAAGCGCACCGTCTGGCCGATCTTCACGCGGCCGCGCAGGGGCGCGATCTTGCCCTGAATCACGTCGAGCAAGGTCGACTTGCCGGCGCCGTTCTCACCCAGCAGACCATAGCGGTCGCCCGCGCCGATAAGCCAGGTCACATCGGAGAGCACCTGCTTGGGCGCGCCGTCGGTATCGGCATAGCCGGCGTCCACGTCGATCACGTCGATGACCTGTTTGCCCAGGCGACTCACGGCGAGGCGCTTGAGCTCCAGCTCGTCGCGCACGGGCGGCACGTCGGCGATCAGCTCGCGGGCGGCTTCCACGCGAAACTTGGGCTTAGTGGAACGGGCCTGGGCGCCACGGCTCAGCCATGCAAGCTCCTTGCGCGCCATGTTGCGACGGCGCTCCTCGGTAACCGCGGCCATGCGGTCGCGCTCCACGCGCTGAAGGATATATGCGGAGTAACCGCCCTCGAAGGGGTCGACCTGGCCGTCGTGGACCTCCCACATGCTAGTGCAGACCTCGTCCAAGAACCAGCGATCGTGCGTGACCACGAGCATGGCGCCCTGGCCGCGCTGCCAGCGAGCCTTAAGATGGCGTGCAAGCCAGTTGATGGTACGCATGTCCAGGTGGTTGGTGGGCTCGTCGAGCATGAGCACGTCGTAGTCACCGATCAGCAGGCGCGCGAGGTCCACACGACGGCGCTGGCCGCCCGAAAGCTCGCCCACCATGCCCTCCCAGGGCACATCGCTAATAAGGCCAGCGAGGATCTGACGTGTACGCGGGCTCGAGGCCCACTCGTACTCAGGCGTGTCACCGACGACAGCATGATGCACGGTGTCGGTATCGACCAGGTTGTCCTTTTGGCCGAGCAGGCCGATCGTGGTGCCGCGGCGATGCGTCACGCGGCCGTCGTCGGGCTCCAGCGTGCCGGCGAGTACACTCAGCAGCGTCGACTTGCCGTCGCCGTTTTTGCCGACAATACCAATACGGTCGCCCTCGCCCACGCCGAGCGTTACGCTATTAAAAATATGCTTGGTGGGAAACTCTAGGCTGACGGAATCGCATCCCAAAAGAATCGCCATATGCCCTGCTCCTTCGTAGAAATTCAACGTTGTCCATGATAGCAGCGAGCCCCACCCCAAAACCTACCAAAAAGGGACAGGTTTATTTTGGCAGGTTTTATCTGGGCAAACGTCAGGGCGCTCCGAGCACGCTCCATGGTAAAACGTTAACCTGCCAAAATAAACCTGTCCCTTTTTGGCAGGTCGAAGGACGTGAACAACGCAAAAAGGCGGGCCATCTCGTAAAAGAGATGACCCGCCTCTCCAATCAGTCCCGCGGCAACCGTGGCCGCCGCGGGCCTCAAGCATGTCCCGGACTAGGAGAACATGCCGGTGAGGTAATCATTCAGCCGCTTATCCTTGGGCCGTTGGAAAATCTCGTCGGTCTCGTCGTACTCGACCATATCGCCCATGTAGAAAAACGCCGTGCGGTTGGACACGCGCGACGCCTGCTCCATGTTGTGCGTCACGATGACGATGGCGCGGTCGGCCACGATCGACGACATGAGGTCCTCGATCGCCAGCGTCGAGATGGGGTCGAGCGCCGAGCAGGGCTCGTCAAACAGGATTACGTCGGGGTTGAGTGCCAGCGTGCGCGCGATGCACAAACGCTGCTGCTGACCGCCCGAAAGCGCGTAGGCGCTCTTGTCGAGCTTGTCCTTGACCTCGTCCCACAGGGCCGCACCGCGCAGGCTTTCCTCGACCATGCGATCGAGCTCGTCGCGGTCGGTGATGCCGTGGCGCTTGGGCGCAAACGTGATGTTGTCTCGAATGGACTTGCGGAAGGGGTTGGGCTGCTGAAACACCATGCCAATGGACCGGCGCAGCTCGTAGGTATTCTCGGTCTTGGTGTTCACGTTGCGTCCGCGGTAGCTGATCTCGCCCTCCACGCGGCAGCCGCGAATCTCGCGATTCATCAGGTTGAGGCTGCGCAAGAAGGTCGACTTGCCGCAGCCCGAAGGCCCGATGAGCGCCGTGATCTCACCCTTGTGGAAGTCGAGCGACGTATTGTGCAGCGCATGGTGGTCGCCATAGTACACGTTGACGTCCTTGGTGGAGAGCACGACCTCGTCGCTCACGGCCTTGCCGCTCACGCGAACACGTTTCTCGCTCTCCCCCACGCTCGACAAAAAGTCCTGGGTGTCGGACGATGCCGCCTCGGTTGCGGGCGTCGCATTCGTCTCGCTCATTCGGCCGTCATCCTCCTTGCCAGTTGCTTGCCCACGATACGGGCGACTACGTTAAACAGCAGCACGCAAATCATCAGCAGTGCCGCAGTGCCCCAGACGATCTGCTGGGCCTCGGGGCTGCCCTCGCCATAGATCTTGTAGATGTGCACGGCCAGCGACTCGCCGGGACGGAACACGTTCCAGGCGCAGGTGGGGCTCGACAGGTTAAAGCTCAAGAAGTTCAGGCGAACCGGCGAGCTCATGCCCGAGGTAAAGAGCAGCGCCGCGGCCTCGCCAAACACGCGGCCGGCCGAAAGCACGATGCCGGTCACGATGGCGGGCATGGCCTCGGGAATCAGGATGTGCAGTGTGGCCTCCCAGCGAGTGAGGCCCATGGCCAGGCATGCATCGCGCTGGGCCTGCGGCACGTCCTCGAGCGCCTGCTGAATCACGCGCACCAGGATGGGGATGTTGAACATGGTGAGCGCGACGGCGCCGGAGATGATGGAGTACTTCCAGCCCAGCTGCACCGAGAACACCAGAAAGCCGAACATGCCTACGACAATGGAGGGCAGCGAGGACAGCGTCTCGATGGCGGTCGAGGCGATGTCGCGAATAGGCCCATCGGGCGCGTACTCAACCAAAAAGACCGCGCCGCCCAGGCTGATGGGCACCGAGATGATCAGGGTGATCAGCAGCAGATAGAACGAGTCGAACAGCTGGTAGAGCACGCCGCCCTGCGCTCCGTTGGCGCGTGCGGGCTGCGTGAGAAAGCCCGGCTGGAACAGCGTCGAGATACCCTCGAACAGGATGTAGGCCACCATGGAGACGACGATAAGCATGACGATGGCGACAATCGCCGTCAGCACGCCCGTGGCGATGCGGTCCTGCTTTTGGACAAGCCCGAGTCTCGCCTCGTCGATGTGGATGCGCGTGCTAGCCACGAGCCTTCGCCCCCTTGCGGCCAATGAGATGGATGATCAGGATAAAGATGAGGCTCATGCCCATCAGCAGCAGACCGAGCGCCCACAGGACGTCGTCCTGCGCCGAGCCCTCGGCATAGACCGCCATGGACGTGGTGAGCGTGGTGGTGATGGTAGACGCCGGCGACAGCAGCGACGTCGGCATGGCCTCGATGCCGCCAATGACCATGCGCACGGCGAGCGTCTCGCCAAAGGCGCGGGTCATGCCAAGGATGACTGCGGTCATGAGCGAGGGCATGGCGGACTTGAGCACCACGTGCCAGATGGTCTGCCAGCGGGTGTAGCCCAGCGCGAGCGAACCCTGGCGGTAGCTATCGGGCACGGCGCGCAGGCCATCGACCGAAAGCGTGGTCATCGTCGGCAGAATCATGACTGCCAGCACGATAGCGCCGGGCAAGATACCCAGACCCGTGCTCACATGGAAAACGCTCTTCATAAGGCCGACGACCACGTGAAAACCGATCAGGCCAAAGACGACCGAGGGAATGCCGGTCAAAAGCTCAATAAGCGGCTGAAAGACCTTGGAGCCAAACTTAGGCTGGATCTCGACCGCAAAGATGGCAGAGCCGATGGCGATGGGCAGCGCGATGAGCGTGGAGAGCACCATGACCGCAAACGAGGTGACGATCAGGGGCAGGGCGCCGGTGTAGGGCAGGCCGTTTTCGGCTGTGTTGGCCAGGTCCCACTTGGTGCCGGTGAAGAACTCGACGACCGAAACGCCGTCCTTGAGAAAAGCCGAGAGGCCCTTTTGGGCGACCATAAAGATGAGCGCGGCAACGACAAGCGTCACGAGCGCTACGCACGCGCCCGTGACGCCCAGGCCCACGTTCTCAAGGTCGCGCTTTGGCAGCTGTTTTGCCATTGCAAACCTTTCCGGGGCGATTACTTATTTAGCGGAGACCTTGCCGCTGGCGTCCTTGACGACCTTCATAGCAGAGACGGGGATAAAGCCCTGCTCCTCGACGAGCTTGCCCTGGACGTCGTCGGAAAGCATGAACTCCAGGAAGGCCTTGGTGGCCTCGTCGGCGTCCTTGGAGCAGTACATGTGCTCGGTCGCCCAGATCTTGAAGGAGTCGTCGGTGACGTTTGCGCTCTTGGGCTCCACGCCCTCGACCTTGATGGCGTTGAACTTGGAGTCGTCGAAGTGCGAGAAGTCGAGGTAGGAGATGGCATTGTCGGTGCTGCCCATCTGAGTCTGGACATCGCCGGACTTGTCGAGCTCGGCGTCGCCCTTAAAGTCGACGGCCTCGTCGCCAAAGACGGCGGCCTCGAAGGTGGCGCGGGTGCCGGAGCCGGCCTTGCGGTTGAGAACGACGATCTTGGCGTCGTCGCCGCCGACCTCCTTCCAGTTGGTGATCTGGCCGGAGAAGATACCCTTGAGCTGCTCGAGGGACAGGTCGTCGACCTTGACGTTCTTGGAGACGACGGGGCCCATGCCCACGACGGCGACCTCGTGGTCGACGAGGTTCTTGACCTGGTCGGCCTCGAGCTTGGTCTCGGCGAAGACGTCGGAGTTACCGATAGTGACGGTGCCGGCGGCGACAGCGGTCAGGCCCTTGCCCGAACCGTTACCCGAGCCAGAGACGGAGACGTCCGGGTTGGCATCCATGAACTTCTCGGCAGCAGTCTCGACGAGAGCCTGGAACGAGGAAGCGCCGTCGTAGGTCACCTCGCCCGAGACGGACTCGGCAGCAGCGGCGCTGCCCTCAGCAGCGGTGTTGGCGGCGTTGGAGCCGCCGCAACCAACGAGACCGAGACCGACGATGCTGGCAAGACCACCAGCGAGGCCGAGGAACTGACGACGAGAATAAGCCTGATCGAGCATGATCTTCCTTTCATACATGCGACTCGCGGGCACCCTGCCCGCTTTGCTGTTTGGAAAGATACGGCCCCGACCGGGCAGCGCCCGCGCCAACTGCGGTTTTTTACGGGCATCTGATAGACCCTTACCGCAAGCGCGGCTCGGCTTTACAAACGAATAACAAACCCGCCACCAAGCATGACCCGCCTTTTACACCAATAAAAACAAAGTTGCGGTGAAATAGTTCCTGCTTGGCCATCAAATGGCCCATTCTAGGAACTATTCCACCGCAACTTAAAAAGCCCGGACGAAAGGGGTGCTAAGTTGTTAAAACGCCGCAGCCTTAAAGCTCAAGCTCGTTCAAACGTAAGATTGCCACGATGTAGATCTTGAGCGCCTGCTTGAGCTGTTCCTCGTTGGCGCACTCATTGGGGCCGTGCATCTGGCCGCCCCATGCGGGCAGCTCCAGGCCGGTCTCCTCGGGGCCAAACGAGACGGCGCGGGCAAAGTTGCGTGCGTACGTGCCGCCGCCCATGGCAAAGGGCTCAGCATGCTTGCCCGTAAACTCGTTATAGGTATCAATAAGCGCCTTCACGGCCGGATCGTCGGCAGAGACCGAGAACGGCACCTTCGCACGACCCACACGGCACGTCACGCCAAAACGGCCCACGAGCGGATCGAGCTGCTCGCGGATGGTATCGGCACTCGTGCTGTCGGGGAAGCGCACGTCGATGACCTGCTCGATGTGGCCATCCACCACACGGATGACGCCGGGATTGCTGGTGAGCGGGCCAAACGCGGGGCTCGTCGCATCGATGCCCAAGCCGCGGCCATAGGCGTCCGCATGCACAAAAGCCAAAAACTTGACAAACTCGTGCTCCGCAGGCGTCAACAGGCGCTCGTCACGGGCGCCAAACGCATCCTCGGCCTCGCGCAGATACGCCACGATGAGGCCGACGGCATTGATCGTTCCCTCGGGCATCGAGGCATGACCGCCAATGCCGTGGGCGAAAATCTGGGCATGTCCGTTGTCGAGCGCTGTGATCTCCAGGCGGTCGGCGTTCTCGACCGGTGCCGGCAGCTCATCGGCGTCAATCGCAAGCTCGCAGATAGACTGCGACGGAATGGCGTTGCTCGCCTCGGCACCGCTCCAGGACACAATACGGCCGCCGTCGATCTTGGAGCTCACAAATGTCGCCCCAAACTGGCCCTTCTCGGCATTGCAGACCGGGAACTCGGCATCGGGCGTAAACAGAAAGTCGGGGTCTGCGTGGTTCTCCAGATAATGGTGAACGTCGGACATGCCCACTTCCTCATCGCAGCCCAGCAGCGCGCGGAAGGTATAGCGCGGCACAATGCCGTGTTTGAGCAGATAAGCGCCAGCGTAGAGCGACAGCACCGCCGGGCCCTTGTCGTCGATCACGCCGCGGCCGAGTAGCCAGCCCTCGCGACGCTCCATCGCAAATGGGTCGGTATTCCAGCCGGGGCCGGCAGGCACCACGTCCACATGGCAGATAGTCGCGAGCTGCTTATCGCCGCGACCCGGAATATCGGCGATGCCCACAAAGCCCTCGTCATCGCTCGTCTGGTAGCCGAGCTTTTGCGCAATGCCGAGCGCGCAATCGAGCGCATCACGAACCGGGCGGCCAAACGGCGCACCGGGCTCCGCATCGGCAGCAACGGCCACAGACGGATAGCTCACCAGCTGCTCGATATCGGCGACGACATCTTCCCAGACCTCGTCGACATACTCAGCGACGCTCTGCTCCACCTGATTCATAGACTGCCTCCTTACCAATGAGCGGCGAGCGCGCTCGCCCCTCACATTACGTCATTAGATAGAGAAAAGTTTAGCAAGCTCGGCCACCGAGTGCACCACTGCATCGGCACCCGCCGCCTCATGCTCACCCGGCGCCGCCGCGCCCGAATAGATGCCGATGCACGGCACGCCCATCGCGTGCGCACCCTCGACGTCGTTAAAGCGATCGCCGATCATCACGGCATCGTCCGCCGTCGCGCCGAGCGCCGCCAGGGCATCGCGAACCGAATCGGCCTTGGTCTCGCGCCCCTGCGGCGGATTCATGCCAACCACGGCTTCGAACTGAGAAAGACCAAGCTCATGCACCATGTCGATGCATTTGGCCTCCATGCGTGACGTCGCCACGGCCATACGCTTGCCCCGGGCGGCCAACTCATCCAGCAGCTCGGGAATCCCATCGAACACGGGGTACTCCTCCGGTCCCAGCTCATCAAAAAAGGCGCGGTACTCGTCGGCCACCACAAGCGACTCCTCGCGGGAAAAGCCGTAAAAGTCGTGAAAGCTCTTCCACAGGGGCGGCCCGATCATGCGGCGCAGATCACCCATCTGCGTCTCCGAAAACCCGCGCGCAGCCAGCGTCTTGCGCGTCGAGGTCATCACTGCCCGACCCGTATCGGCCACCGTGCCGTCAAAATCGAACAGCACAACCGGCCGCTCGCAAAGTTGCAATGCCGCCATCGGCACCCTTCTTCCCCAGTTGATGATTTCCACACCACCGCTTCAAACTGTTGACTATTCAACAATTGAACCTAGCAATGTAGAGCAACTCCACTATACTTGTCGCACTTTGCTTTCAGAAGGCGGCGCTGCCGCGCCCCAACGAAAGGTGCAATTATGTCTTTTGCCATCATAACCGACTCCACGTCGGACATCTCCCCCGCCCGCGCCCAAGAGCTCGGCATTTACGTGATTCCGCTGCATGTGATTATCGAGGGCGAGGACCTGCTCGACCAGGTGCAGATTACCGCCGAGGAGTACGTCGCCCGCATGGCCGGCTCCGAGCAGCTGCCGCACACCTCGCAGCCGAGCGCCGGCGAGTTCAAGGCACTCTTCGACCGCGTACGCGCCGACGGCCACGATAGCGCGATCTTTATCTCGCTATGCAGCGAGTGGTCCGCCTGCTATGCCAACGCATGCCTGACGGCCGAAACCCACGAGCTCGACGTGCGCTGCATCGATTCGCGCACCGGCTCGGGCGCCGAGGGCCTGCTGGTGGAGTACGCGCTGGCCATGCGCGAGGACGGCCGCAGCCTGGACGAGACCGAGGCGCAGATCCGCGCGACCCTGCCCGACGCCCACCTGTTGCTGATTCCGCGCACGCTCGAGAACCTCGTTAAGAACGGCCGCGCGCCCAAGCTCGCCGGCCAGTTGACGCAGATGCTCAACATTCGCCTGGCCGTTTCGCCGGAGTGGAAATCGGGCGAGATCAAGGCCGTCAAAAAGGGCCGCGGCGCCAAGCGCATCGTTGCCAACACCATGACCGATTGCCTCGCATTTTTGGCCGAGCATCCGGGCTCCAGCGTGCGCGTGCTCACGACCGGCGCCGCCGAGGAGCAGGAACTTGTCAACGAGGCGCTCGCGGGCCAGGACTACGTAGACGCCGGCACTGGCCCCATCGGCTGCACCATCGCCACCCACGTAGGCGTCGATGCCATCGCCATCAGCTACTGCCCCCGCTACCAGCCCATCCACTAGGGGCACCTTTACCTCTTGCGGTGGAATAGGGACTGTTTTTGGCTTATTAGCCGCCAATCAATCCCTATTCCACCGCAACTTAGAAAACGGCGATCAGCCCAGCGGACCCTGAAACAGTTCCTGATGAGTGCCCATTCTCACCAGCCTAATCACTGGGTTAGTCTTATGGGGAAGATAAAGAACGACCACATCGACCAAGCCATCGGATAGGTGGAAATCGATGTGGCCGTTGTAGTTTCCGCCCGGGTTTGAGAGCTCGTGGGCGCCATACTCCGCCGGAAGTGACCCATGAGCCACAAGCTCTGCAACCGCCGCTTTAAACTCACTTTTTAGCTGCGGATGCATGCGCATCGTTCGTTTGTAGTCCACCTTAAATTGAGCCTCGACTTTAATCTCGAACATCGCTATTCCTCATCGAGGAATGACATAAGCTCATCAGCGTTATTGAATGACAGGCTATCGTCCGGCAAAATCCCCAGCTCATGAGCCTCGGCGATCACCATGGCGCGCCTCGTCACCTCGTTGGGCACCTCCGCCCTTCCTACAATCTCAAAAGGAATCTTTCGCTGATTTACCAGCTGCCGAACGGCAAGATTGAGATAGGAATTGAGGCTGAGGCCGACCGAATCCAAGAACTCAGTCGCCTGCTCCTTGAGCCCCTCTTCGATTCGAACCGTCGTAGGCTTAACTGTTGCTGTAGACATTTGCGACCTCCTCGCCCTCGTCTTTTACACCAGTATACCCAATATAAATGGCAATCTGATGTTAGATAACATCAGATTGCCATGCGTATTCATGTCGCGTGGGCACGATTGATCTACATCAGCCCGCTGAGCGCAATGTCAACGGCCTCGTTGAGGTCGTCGGTAATGTGTACCAGATCCGGATCGAGCGGGCTAATCATACCGGTGCTCATCACCGGGCCGTTGAGCCAGTCGAATAGGCCCTGCCAGTACTCGGTGCCCACCAGCACGAGCGGCATGCGCTTGACCTTGTGCGTCTGCACCAGCGTGAGAACCTCGAACATCTCGTCGAGCGTGCCAAAGCCGCCGGGAAATACGATGGCGCCCGAGCTGTACTTAACGAACATGGTTTTGCGCACAAAGAAGTAGCGGAAGTCCATGCCGAGGTTCACGTATTTATTGAGCCCCTGCTCGTGCGGAAGCTCGATACCCAAGCCGACCGACTTGCCGTTGGCGCTCGCCGCTCCCCTGTTGGCCGCCTCCATGACGCCGGGACCACCGCCGGTGATAACCGCCACGCCGCGCTGGGCGATCTTGCGGCCAACGGCGCGTGCCGCCTTGTAGAGCGGATCGGTCTTGGGCGTGCGGGCACTGCCGAAGATGGTCACCGCAGGACCAAGCTCGGCAAGTGCGCCAAAACCATCAACGAACTCTGCCTGAATGCGCAGCACGCGCCAGGGGTCGGTGTGCAACCAGTCGGTCGAGTCCTCGGGCGCCAGCAGGTTGGCGTAGGTGTTGTCCTTGGGAATCATGGGGCCGCGCATGACCACGGGGCCGCGGCGGTACGTCTCGTCGTAGGCAGGCTCGCCCTCGACGTTCTCATTCTTAATCATGGGTACTCCTATCGAGAAAAAGAAAAGCGGGCGGGGTCGACGCCATGCGTCAAACACCCGCCCGAACATCAACTATTCGGTATGGTACCCACGATGCATCAAGTGCTTGCAAGCTATCGGTCATCGGTCGCGCAAGCGGTGTTAGCAAACGTGATGACCGGCCGGCGCTCGCCCCTTGCCGTTGCCCGCGCTCTGCAAGCGCCCGTGCTGCTCTTAGTAATCCACCGCCGCAGGGCTGTTCATCCAGTCGCTCACGAACGCGCCGTAGCGGCCCTCGATAATGGCCTGGCGGGCCCGCTGCATAAGGTTGAGCAGGTAGTAGATGTTGTGCATCGAAAGCAGAATGCCGCCGAGCATCTCCTTCTGCGTGACCATGTGACGGATGAGCGCACGGCTGTAACCGCCCGTGCACACCGGGCAGGTGCAGGTGGGATCGATGGGACCGTCGTCGTGCGCAAAGCGAGCGTTGCGGAAGTTGAGGCGACCCTCGCTGGAGAATGCCGTGCCCATACGGCCGGTGCGCGTCGGCAGCACGCAGTCAAACATGTCGATGCCCACGCCAACGCCGCGCACGAGCGTGGTCGGGTTGCCGACACCCATCAGGTAGCGCGGCTTATGCTTGGGCATGTACTCGCTCACGAGCGGCGCCAGGGTCTCGAACATGGTCTCGTGATCCTCGCCCACCGAATAGCCACCGATACCATAGCCCGGGAAGTCGCCGCACTCCTCCAGATGGCGCAGCGAACGCAGCCGCAGATCCAGGTGCATGCCGCCCTGAACGATGCCAAAGAGCGCCTGGTCATCGCGGGTATGCGCCTTATTGCAGCGCTCGGCCCACATGCTCGACAGCTCAACGGCGCGCTCAACGTAGGCGCGCGTGGCGGGATAGCCCGGGCACTGGTCGAGCTGCATGCAGATATCGGAGCCGAGTTTCATGGCGATTTCCATGTTGTCCTCGGGCGTCCAAAACACGTGGCGGCCGTCGTAATCGTTGACGATAAAGCGCACGCCCTCATCGGTGAGCTTGACGGCATCGTTGTGGCTGAAGACCTGGAAACCGCCCGAGTCGGTGAGGATGGGGCCGTGCCAGTTCATGAACTTGTGCAGGCCGCCCAGCTCGGCGATGGTATCCTCGCCGGGACGCATGGACAGATGATAGGTATTGGCGAGCACGATCTGGGCGCCGAGCTTCTTGACAGTCTCGGTAGGAATGCCCTTGACGTTTGCCTTGGTGCCCACGGGCATAAAGATCGGCGTCTCGATGTCGCCGTGCGGGGTGTGCAGTACGCCGGCGCGCGCGTGCGTCGTCGGATCCTCGGCAATCAGGTCGAATTTAAAAAGGTTCTGGTCCATAAACTGGAACTCCTTGGTTGCGGTTCATACGCAAACCATTATACGGGCAACCCGCAAGAAGCACCGACTCGACAGAAACTGGTGCGAGGAGGATACGGCAGGGACACGGCAAATGAGCGTGGATTTTTGGACGCTTACCGGATGAGCGTGGATAATCTCCCACTTTTGCCCAAAGCACAGCCCAAAAACGGGAGATTATCCACGCTCATTTTGCAGGTAGTCATTGGGGACGTTCTTAAACGACTAGTCAAACAAGAACGTCCCCAACGACTACATCCAACAGCCAGGGTAGCCCCGATGTTCTGGCAATGTCAGCGAGCGGTCACCAGAGCGAACAAATTGGCATGAAAAGAGGGCGGCATAGACCTTCTGGTCATGCCGCCCTCTTTGAATGACAAGTTGTCGCTCTGGTGACCGCGCAGCGTCGGCCCGTTACGGCGTTTGGTAAAACGCCGCAACTCCTACGGACGCTGGCCCATGCCACCCTCGAGGGTGACGGTCTCGCCGTTCATATACTTAAAGTCGGGACCGCAGAGCTGAACGACGACGCGGCCGATTTCCTTCTCGACGTCGCCGTAGTGACCCGCCGGCGGCATGTGGACGTTGGCCTTGAACGCCTCGGGATAGGCATCCTGGAAGTTCTCGAGCGCGGCGGTCCAAGCAAGCGGGCAAACGATATTGACGTTGATGCCGTCCTTGCCCCACTCGTTGGCGGCAACGCGAGTCAGACCACGGATGCCCTCCTTGGCGGCGGCATAGCTGCACTGACCATAGTTGCCAAACAGGCCGGCGCCCGAAGCAAAGTTGACCACGGAGCCCTTGGTCTCCTTCAGGTGCGGGTAGGCCTTCTGCATGTACAGGTAGGTGGCATACAGACCGGAGTAAATGGCGAGGTTGAACTGGTCCATGGTGTGATCGGCGATCGTCACGCCCGAAGCGCTGGCCTGAGCATTGTTGACGACGGCGTCGATGCGGCCGAACTCCTCAATGGCCTTGTCGATGACGTTCTGGACGACGGCCTCGTTGTCCTGACCAGCCGAGACATCGGCCTGAACAGGCAGAACCTTGACGCCGTACTCGGCCTCGAGGGATTCCTTGGCAGCCTCGAGCTTGGCAACGTTGCGGCCGGTAATGACGAGGTTTGCGCCCTCCTTGGCAAAAGCGATATCGATACCGTAGCCGATGGAGCCAGCGGAGCCGTCCTTGAGCGTGGCCTTGCCGCCGCCGGTGACGATCACGGTCTTACCAGTGAAAAGTCCCATATAAAGTCCTTTCAAATCGCGACGGGCCTGCCCGTCGACTGCGCGCATCCAACTTCACGCGCCAAAAGCTGAAATGCAACTTTAGCGGGTTCAAGTGAAAAATAAAGCCCATGGCAGGCGAACGGCGCAACGTCTTTCGGCGAAGGGAATGTCAAGTACAAACTGGATAAAGTGGCCGAGTTTTTGCTATCGACGCGAGCCATCGAACACGTTTTGAAACTTTGCTGCAGCGCGCGGGATGTCGGCGCGAGACTTTATCATAGGGTGACAAACAACGATGAGGAGCACATGCCTATGACAGACGAGCTGGACCCCCAGACTCAACAGCATATTGATGATTCCGCAGACGTCACTGCAGATGCCGACGCTGTGACCTGCGATGATATTGACCTCGACGGCCCATTCTTGGACGAAAACGCTACGGCGGAAACCCCTGGCGCCGAAGATGCAGACGAGCAAAACGACGATGCGCCCGCTCAGGACGACCGCCCCGTACAGGATGCTGCTCCGCAAGCTGCGGGCCCCATCGAGGTGTCTTCGGAAGAAGAGCTCGACGCCGTCATGGACTCCATGATGGATGCCGTCAAAGCGATGAAAGACGCCGTGGCCGACGCCGACGTGGATGCCGAGGAAGAGGAGGCCGCCGAGGCCGCCTCGACCTTTGTGCCCGGCGAGACCCCCGTTGCCGATCAAGGCAGCACCATGCCCTCGTTCCTGCAGCTCGAGCACCCCACAATTGGCGCCGACGCGGTCGATCCGCACGCAGCAGGCTTTTCTGTGGTCGAGGGCGGTACCGGCAATATCGCCGCGCCGCAGGCTGCCGATGCGGACGCTGTCGACACCGCTCGCCCGACCGCCCCGCACTCCCCCGCCGCGAGCCGCGATCTGGGGACCGCCGTCTCGAACACTGCGAACGCCGTGGGCGCCTTTATCGCCCAGGGCGCCTCGGCCATGCGTGAGATGAACGCCGCGAAAAAGGCACTTGCCGACGCCCGCGCCCACTTGGCCGAACTCGAGCAGCGCATTGCCGATCAGGCCGAGGAACTCGAGACGCGCCAGGATATCGCAGGCCGCTACGACCAGATCGTCGCCGACCAGCGCCAGGCGATTGCCGCGGCCCAAAAGACTGCAGCGGCCGCTGAGATTGACCGTGATGCCCACGCCGCCAAGGCGACAGAGCTCAAGGGCCAGCTCGAACAAATGAAGACAGAGGATGACGCGACTGAACTCCGCTTGAAGGCCGCGCTCGACGCCGTGGAGGCCCGCGAGGCGAGCTCGCGCGAGACCGGCAACCGCCTCGTTCGACGTCTTGAGGATTCCAAGCGCATCCGCGACAAGGTGAAGGCCGAGCGAGACGCCGGCATTGCGGCCGCACAACAAACCGTCGACGCCACGCGCGCCCAGCTCGAGACGCTGCGTCATGAGTATGCCGAGCTGCAACGCAATCCCTCGGCAAATCCCGCCAACTATACGGTGCGCACCAGCGAGCTCTCGATGCAGATCTCCGACACGGCAGATGCCCTGCGTAAAGCCGAAGAAGATGTCCCGCGCATCACCGCCGACCTTGAGCACTCGCTTGCCGCAGCCGAGCAGGCCGTCGAACAGGCTCAAGCCCCTATCGCCGACGCAAAACGCGCGCACCAAGCCGTGACGACCGAAGCCGATGCCGCGCGCGACGAGCTGCAGACGGCGAAGACGGCCGCCGCGACTCGTCAGCGCGAACTGCGCGAGAAGATCACCGCCGAGGACAAGGCATGCCGCGACCAGGAGCAGGCCATCGCCAATGCCCAAGCAGATGCCGCACATGCGCAGTCGATCATCGAACAGGCGACCGAGGTGCACGACCACCCAGAGATCACTGAGTCGCTTGCAGGATCCTTGGCCCGAGACAAAGCCGAACACGCCGAGACCGAGCGAGAAGTCGCCCAGCTCGAGGCCACCGAGGACGCGGTGCGCGAGCGTACCCGCGACTCACGCATCAAATTCACCGGCGCCATCGTCTGCATCGTCGCCGTGATTCTAGCGATCATCCTGGTCTGGCTCTTCGCGAGCAAGTAAACCAGTTGCCAAAAAACGTTCAACGCAGTTGCGGTGAGATAGTTCCTGTTTAGTCCTCAATAAGGCCAATTCAAGAACTATCTCACCGCAACCTATTTAGATCGACGCAAGGCAACCTATCCCTCTTGCACCAATCTCTTGACATAAGGACTGTCCCCAAGTGCCGACACAAAAGGAACGTCCCCAAGTGCCAACAAAGGCGACGCCGATGCCTTGGCAAAGTCAGCGAAAACCCGCCAGAGCGAGCAAGGTGCCTTGAAACGAGGCGGCATTGACCTTCTGGTCATGCCGCCGAAGTTGAAAGGCAGATTGCCGCTCTGGCGGGTTTGCAGCGTCGAGCCGTTACGCGGTTCGTAGAACCGCGTAACTAACAAATGAGCATGGCGTCGCCAAAGCTGAAGAAGCGGTAGCGCTCCTCGATGGCGGCGGCGTAGGCATCCATGATCTGGTCGCGGGTGGCAAGCGCGCTTACGAGCATCATGAGCGTGGAGCGCGGCACGTGGAAGTTCGTGATCAGCGCGTCGACCACGTGATAGGTCGAGCCGGGCATGAGGTAAAGCTGCGTCGTGGCGTTCTCGCGCGCCACGATGTCGCCGCGGCCGAGCGTGTCGGCACCGTCCTCGCGGCCTTCAAAATAGCGCGCTGTCACAGCCGGATCGGACACCGGCGCGTCCGCGTCAAACGCACTCTCGAGCGAGCGCACCGCGGTGGTGCCGACGGCGATCACACGATGACCCTCGGCCTTCGCCTTATGCACGGCGTCGACAACCTCCTGCGACACGTGGTAGCGCTCGGTGTGCATGACGTGCTGCGTAGGGTCGTCCTCCTCCACCAAGCGGAAGGTATCGATGCCCACCTCGAGCTCGACGGCGGCAAACTTCGCGCCCTTGGCCTCGATAGCGGCCATGAGCTCGGGAGTAAAGTGCAGACCCGCCGTAGGAGCGGCAGCCGAGTGCTCCTCCTTCATGGCGTAGACGGTCTGGTACTTCTCGGGATCGCCCTCGTAATCGGTAATGTAGGGCGGCAGCGGCACGTGGCCGGCGGCGTGAATGGCCTCGTCGAGCGTGCGCGGCTCGCCGGCGGCATTGCAACCGGCTGGCTCGAAGCGCACCAAACGGCCGCCGCGGCTATCGGTGACAAAGACGACGACCTCGGCCGTCAGCACCACGGGAGCCCCCTCGGGCGCATGGGCGCCACCGGCGCGATACTCAATCTGAGCACCGGGCTTCAGGCGCTTGCCCGGCTTGACCAGGCACTCCCAAACGTGGCCCAGCGGGTCAACATCCTCACGGCGCTTGAGCAGCAGCGTCTCGACCACGCCACCCGAGCCGGCTTTGCGACCGATCAGGCGGGCCGGCATCACACGCGTCTTGTTGATGACGAGCACATCGCCCGGCTCGATATAGTCGATGATGTCGCGGAAGATGCGGTGCTCAACGGTACCGCCGTGCTCCAGCGGCTTCCCCGCCTGGGAGCCTTTGCGATCCACCACCAGCAGGCGGCAGGAGTCGCGCGGCTCGGCAGGAGCCTGGGCAATCAGTTCCTCAGGAAGGTTGTAGTCAAAATCATCGGTACGCATAGACACGTCGGATACTCCTTATATAGCTAAAGTCCGCTCTACATCCTAGCAGGCTGACGTCCCAAACGAACTACTTTTTGGCGGCTTTGCGCTCGTCGCGGATGCGGGCGCGATCCATGGCCGCCTCGACCGCCGAGAAACGGCAGCCGCAGTAATTCTGCCGATACATGCCCAGCTCACGCGAACGGCGCGTAGCCTCGGGATAATACGGGCGAAAATCGCGAATCACCGGGGTGAGACCGCGGGCGGCAGCCAGACGCTCCAAAACATCATTGCAGGTATCGAACAGCTGATACGGCGAGACGGCGAGCGTCGTGCCCACAAACTCAAACCCGCGCTCCTGGGCCACGCGGCACGCCTCGGCCAAGCGCAGGGCATAGCACGAGCGACAGCGACGGGGCCGATCGGCACCCAGCGGGGCCACGCCGGCCTCCCAGCGCTCGCGGTCCTCCCCCGCCTCGATGAGCTCGATGTCGCCATCGGCACACCACCGGCGCAGCTCGTCCAGACGCCGCCGCCATTCATCGCGCGGTTGAATATTGGGATTGGTCCAGCAAATCGTGGGCTCAAACCCCTCCTCGCGCAGCAGGCGAACCGGCTCAAGCGAGCATGGTGCACAGCACGCATGCAGCAACAACGACTTCATCGACATCCCCGTCCCAGAAAACTCACCCCGACATCATGGCAGCTAAAATAGCCCCGTCCCAAAAAGACTACTTTGCGAAAAAGCGCACGCCAAAGGACGTGTCCTCGCAGGCAGCGATGCGGCGGTCGCGCAAAATGGCCCGCACGTAATACCAGTCGCCCACACAGCCCGACAAATGCAAGCCAGCCGCCAGGTAACACAGCAGCGGATAGCCCGAGAGCGCAAAGCCCAGGGCAAACGCCACCGTCAAAACAACCGTGGGCGCCAGGCAAATGGCCATGTACCGCCGACGCGAATACACAACGCCCTCGGCGCAGGCATAGATCATCGCCGTCTCACGATTCGCGCCAAAGGTCACATGCGCGCCCGCAGGCGCCAGCAGCTTAAAAAACACCGCATGCACCAGCTCGTGCACGGCAAACGACGCTGCAGAAACCGCAGCCACACCGACCATCCAGCCCACGACGGTGGTCCAGCCGCCCGCCTCAGCCGCGTCCAAGTCCGCAGGCCCGCCCAGCAGCATAAACACCGGCACCAGGCACACGGCAAACACCGCGACCACGGCCATCCCCCACACGAAGCAAGCGTGTAGAAAATCCTCGTCCTCAAACGCATGTATGTTGGAAATCTCATTCATAGCATCTTAGGATAGCGCCCCTGCCACGTACCCGTCCGCATGTGCGATAATGTCGAACGATATGCACGAATTGACCACCGCGCTGCCGAACCCCGTGCCCGGCCGCGCTCCCACCATATGCGAAGGAGTCCCATGGCATCCAAATACTCCATGAACGACCGTCCCAGCTGGCCTCGCCGCGCCATCGTTACCGCCGGCGAGCCCTACGGCAACAAGGGCCTTCACTTTGGCCACGTTGGCGGCGTCTTTGTCCCGGCCGACTTCTTCGCCCGCTTCCTGCGCGACCGCCTGGGCCGCGAGAACGTCATCTTCACCTCGGGCACCGACTGCTACGGCTCGCCCATCATGGAGAGCTACCGCAAGCTCAAGGAGAATGAAGGCTACGATAAGTCCATCGGCGAGTATGTCGAGTCCAATCACTCCCGCCAGGCCGCGACCCTCAACAACTACAACATCAGCTGTGACATCTACGGCGGCTCGGGCCTTGAGCCGGCTGCGCAGATTCACAACGAGGTGACCGCGGAGATTATCGAGCGTCTGCACGAGCAGGGCACCATCTCCAAGCGCTCCACGCTGCAGTTCTACGATGCCAAGGCCGGCACGTTCCTCAACGGCCGCCAGGTCATCGGCCGCTGCCCCATCCAGGGCTGCAAGTCCGAGAAGGCGTACGCCGACGAGTGCGACTTGGGTCACCAGTTTGAGCCCGAGGAGCTTATCGCACCCAAGAGCCAGCTCACCGGCGAGGTGCCCGAGCTGCGCCCGGTCGACAACCTCTACTTCGACCTGCCGGCCTACCTCGACTTTATGAAGACCTACACCGCCAAGCTCGCCCAGAACCCGCAGGTTCGCTCCGTGGTCTCCAAGACCATGGAGGAGTGGCTGCTGCCGGCTCAGCTCTACATCCAGAATAAGTTCCGCGAGGCCTTCGATGCCGTCGAGGACCAGCTCCCCGAACACACCGTGCTGGAGCCCGAGGGCAACAAGAGCAGCTTTACCGTCACCTTCCCCAGCTGGAAAGAGCGCGACGACGCCCACGCGGTGCTCGCCAACGGCGGCGTGCGCTTCCGCAGCGGCAAGGCGCTCGTGCCCTTCCGCATCACCGGCAACATCGACTGGGGCGTTCCGGTGCCCGAGGTCGACGGCGTGACCGACGTCACCTGCTGGTGCTGGCCCGAGAGCCTGTGGGCGCCCATCAGCTATACGCGCACCGTGCTCGCACGCGATGCCAAGGCCGCCGGCGTAACCGAGGGTGTCGCCGCCCAGGATGCCGCCCTCATGGGCGAGCCCGCCGCCGATTCCACGCAGGTCCCCGCGCCCACCTACCAGCACAGCTCGCTCGACTGGCGCGACTGGTGGTGCTCTGACGACGCGCAGATCTACCAGTTCATCGGTCAGGACAACATCTATTTCTACTGCATCGCGCAAACCGCCATGTGGGAGGCCCTGGGTTGGGACCTTACGCAGAGCACCGTCAGCGCCTGCTATCACTTACTCTACATGGGCAAAAAGGCGAGCTCGTCCTCGCAGACGCCTCCCCCGCCGGCAGACGATCTGCTCAACCACTACACCTGCGAGCAGATGCGCGCGCATTGGCTGTCGCTCGGCCTGTCCGAGAAGCCGGTGAGCTTTAGTCCCAAGGCATATGACACGCGCGTGACCGGCAAGGATAAGGACGGCAACGAAGTGCGCGCCTGCGACGACAAACGCGTCATCGATCCTGCCCTTAAGGAGAGCGCCCTTTTGACCGGCGTCTTCAACCGCCTGGCCCGCAGCTGCTTCTACGGCGTCGCCGTCAAGGAGGGCGACGAGAGCCCCTATCGCAACGGCTGCATTCCCGCCGGCGCCGCCTCTGCCGCCGTGGTCGAGGCTGCCGAGCAGGCCGCCCTTGCCTTTGAGCAGGCCATGTACAAGTTCGAGACGCACCGCGCGCTCGCCGTGTGCGACGACTACCTGCGTGCCGCCAACAAGCGCTGGAGCGATGCCTCCAAGGCCGCCAACAAGCTCGAGGGCGAGCCGGCCAATGCCGCGATGACGCAGGCCCTCGTCGACGCCTTTACCGAGCTGCGCGTGGCGACCGTACTCATGCACGGCATCGTCCCGGCCGGCTGCGAGCTCATCTGCGATTACTTCGACATCGACCCGGTCGCCTTCTTTAGCTGGGATAACATCTTCGCCTCCACGGACGAGTTTGTGGAGAGCCTGGGCGAGAAGCCCGGCGAGCACCACGTGAAGCCGCTGCCCCCGCGCTTCGACTTCTTCAGCAAGCACGAGAGCCAGTACTAAAGCACGCCAGCAGCGGCGTGCCCGGAAAGTAGTCTATTTGGGACGGGAAGGAAAGACGGATGTCCAAGCCGCGTCGTCGTAAGCAGAAAAAGCAGGTCAAGGCCGAGCTCAAGCTTAGGCAGTTTGCCGCTACCGAGCTTTCCGACCAGCTTGCCGCCCAACACTCCGCCGCCGACCTGCCGCGCTTTATGATCGACACGGTCGCCGGCGCCTATGCACCCGCCGATGCTCAGCTCATGATCGAGGGCTTCGGTGCCGCGGCCACACGCCCAGTCACGCTGCGCGCCAACACGCTCAGGGCAACCGCCGAGGGCATCGCCGCCGCACTCGACGAGACCGGCATCGCGCACCAAACCGTTACCTGGTATCCGGACGCCTTCATCCTGCCCGAGGCCCAGGTGACCGATCTGTGGGACCTCGACATCTACCGCGACGGCAAGATCTACTTGCAAAGCCTGTCGTCCATGATGCCGCCGTTGGTGTTGGGCGCCCAGGCAGGCGAGGACATCCTGGACATGTGCGCGGCCCCCGGTGGCAAGACGACGCAGATCGCTGCCCTCACCCAGGGCCAGGCACACCTCACGGCCTGCGAGATGAGCATTCCCCGAGCCGAGAAGCTCGAAGCCAACCTCCATCGCCAAGGCGCCAAAAACGTGCCCGTCATGCGCATCGACGCACGCGAGCTCGACGAATTCTTCCGCTTTGACCGCATCCTGCTCGACGCCCCCTGCACCGGTACGGGCACCGTCATCAGCGGCAACGAGAAGAGTCTGCGCGGCCTCACCGAGCAGTTGCTCGGCAAGTGCGCCCGCTCGCAGCGAGCACTTCTGGATCGCGCCATGGGAGCCCTCAAACCGGGCGGCACGCTCGTCTATTCGACTTGTTCGATCTTGCCGCAGGAAAACGAGGACGCCTTGCAAGAGGCCCTCGACAAGCACATGGACTGCGAGCTTATCCCCCTCGATGGCACGCCGAGCGAAAGTGAAAAGCGCCGCGCCCAGGAAGCTGGCGAAGAGCCACGCGTCGAGAGCAACGCCCTCACCGAGGCCATCGCCGCCGGCCACGTCTCGTCCATCGCCAACGGTATGCCCGGCACGCTGACCATTCCGCCCAGCCGCGACTTTGAGGGCTTCTACATCGCCTTGATCCGAAAACGCAGCTAGCGCACGGATTCAAAACTCAACAAGCTATCTCTGTGCGCGCTTGTCCTGCTGGTCACGGTGCTGCTTAAGTGTCTCACGTTCCTTGCGCTCGGCTCTTTTGCCTTTAATGGCCGTAACCACAAAGTAGATGACCGCGGCGGCTACGATTGCGCCCACACACAGGCCAATCGAGCCCAACATTGCTGTAAATTCCATTCCGCGTCACCTCTCTTTTAAACGGGACTTTCAAGATAGCACCTCAATACCCGCCACCACAGCTCCTTCACGTTCGCCGGCCCTTCGGTCTAACGGATGGCACGGCGGGGAAAAATCAACTCGTCAAACGATTTAGCAAGCACAACGCTGCCGGCACCTTGCAGGCCACCATCGCATAGAATCGAGGATCCATGGATGCCCTCAACGACCTAAACGAGCGCGTCGACGCCTTCGTCGGCACCAGCTCCTTCGACACGCCGGTCACGGCAAACGACCAAGCCCCCATCGATGTTCCCGCCGAGGTTCACGAGGACATCGTCGCCTCGGTCGATTATTCCGAGGTCGAGCTCGCAGACGAGTTCACCGAGCCCCAGGTAGCCGTGACCCCCAACGGACTGCTCCCCATGGAGCCGCTGCCCATCGACGGGCGTTTGCGAAAGGCGGCCCTCCGCATGCCCGACGAGATCGAGGAGGCCAGCGGCTTTACGCTCTTCGGTCGTCGCATCAAGTCGCTTATCTACACCACCGACGTCGCGGTCATCCGCAACTCCAACGCCGATGCTGTCTTTGCCGTTTACCCCTTCACGCCACAGCCGGCCATTACGCAGGCGCTGTTGACCGTCGCCGAGTGCCCGGTCTTTGTAGGCGTGGGCGGTGGCACCACCACCGGTAAGCGCTCCGTGCAGATGGCAGCCGTCTCCGAGATGCAGGGCGCGGCGGGCTGCGTGGTCAACTCCCCCGCCACTGCCGAGATGGTCGAGCACATCACCAACATCGCCGACATCCCCGTCATCGCCACGGTCGTTCGCTGCGACGACGATGCTCACGCCAAAGTGCGCGCCGGAGCCAAAATCCTCAACATCGCGGCCGGCAAGAACACGCCCCAGGTCCTGCGCGAGTTGCGCGAACACTATCCCAACCTGCCGCTCATCGCACCGGGCGGCAAGACGCCCGAGAGCATCCGTGAGACCATCGCCGCCGGCGCCAACGCCATCATCTGGACGCCGCCTTCGGCCCAGCAGCTGCAGACCGACATGATGCAGCGCTACCGCAAGATGAAGGAAGACGCCACGCCTGTCATCTCGCGCGACGATGTGCCCATTATCGACCAGGTCGCCGCCGCCGAGGTCAGCCAGGTCGAGAACATGAATCCCGATGTGCCGATCCCCGACGAAGTCATCGAACGTGTCGCTTCGATCCACGATCACATCGAGGAGCGTCGCGCCAACCGTGGACTCAAGCCGTCACTGCACGGCTTCTTCTTCCGCGGAAAGAAACGCTAACCGCAACAGCAAGGCCCGCCCCGCAAACAACGGGACGGGCCTTTTCTGTTTTCGAATGTCAGGAGTGGCAAGCGCAGCTGTTAAAACTGTCATCCAGCCCACGAACGCTAATCCACGCGCTTGTCGCCCATAAAGAAGAGCGCCACCGTACCAGGTCCGGTATGCGAACCGATCAGAGTACCGATGTTATTGATCTCAATCTTGCCTTTAAGCTGCGGAACCTGTTCCTCAATCAGCGCCGCAACTGCCTCGGCATCCTCGCGGCACGCCGAGTGCGACATGATGCACTTACCCGAATAATCCGCACCTTCCTGCACGTGTGCCATCATGGTCTTAGCCATCTCGGAAATCGCGCGCTTCTTAGTGCGAATCTTCTCACGTGGCGACAGCCCACCTTCGCAATCGACCGTCATAAGTGGGCAAATCTTAAGCGCCGTGCCGATGATCGCGCTCGCAGCCGAAATGCGACCGCCGCGCAGGTAGCTCGACAGATCGGTCGAGAAGAACCAGTGGTGAAGGTTGAGTTTATGCTCCTCAATCCAAGCGGCCGTCTCGTCGAGCGAAGCGCCACCATCGCGAATGTCGGCGGCACATTCCGCCAGCAGGCCAAAGCCCGAAGACGCCGCCAGCGAATCGATGACGCGCACCTTGCCGCCCTGAGGATAGCGATCCGCGAGCATCTGCGCCGCAACGCAGGCCGATCCATACGTGCCCGAAATACCCGACGACAACGTCAGGTGCAGCACGTCTTTACCCTCGGCAACAAACGGCTCCCAAAACTCCTCGTACTCACCCACGCTCACCTGAGACGTCTTGGGCATGGCGCCCGCGGCGATCTGGGCAAAAAACTCGTCCGGCGTAATCGACTGATACAGATCGTCCGTATAGACAACATCGTCGATCTCGTAATGAAAACACACGACAGGGATATTGCGCGACGCAAAGAACTCACGGGTTCGATCGGCGGCGGATTCACAGGTCAGGACAAAATCACTCATATGAGGCTCCTTAAGTATTGCTGTGCAAATTATCGCACAGCAAGCTTAAATACGATACAAATGTCCACTATTTACCAATGCGAACCATGTGTATTGATTATCTTTATCGTGAACATCCCCATCCCCGTCATGGGCCAACGTGGGCAAAATCACCCGCTTTGTCTCCACTCAACCGCCATATCTACCTCAACTAAATCGATTTACCAAACCGTTCAGCCGGCAATTCAGCCGCCGGCGCAAAATCGAAACAAAGCCGGCGCATACTGATAAACGCTTGACGCTGTTTTATCAGTTTTATCAACCATATCGGAAGGTGCTTCATGGTCGCATTCGATCGCAATCCGCAAGACTTTAAGTATCTGCGTCTGCTGTCGAGACAATTTCCCACCGAGCAATCCGCGTTTACCGAGATCATCAATCTCTCGGCCATTCTCAACCTGCCCAAAGGCACCGAGCATTTTATGAGCGACGTGCATGGCGAGTACGAAGCCTTTATGCACATCCTCAACAACTGTTCGGGCGTCGTGCGCGAACATGTCGACGAGATTTTTGGCGACACGCTCACGTTTGACGAAAAGGGCGAGCTGTGCACGCTCATCTACTACCCGCGCGAGAAGATCGAGCTGGTCCACAGCAAGCGCGAGGACTCGCCCACCTGGTACAAGACCATGCTCGACCAACTCATTGTGGTTGCCCGCTCGCTTTCGAGCCGCTATACGCGCTCCAAGGTGCGTAAGGCCATCCCGCGCGATTACGCCTACATCATCGACGAGTTGCTGCACACGCATCCGGACGAGAACAACTATCGCGTGCGCTATCACGAGCGCATCGTTGGGTCCATCCTAGAGACCGCAAGCGCCGACGACTTTATCGAGTCGCTCGCCTCGCTCATCAAGCGCCTGGCCGTCGACCACCTGCACCTGGTGGGCGATATCTTCGACCGTGGCGGCGGCGCTGCCAAGATTATGGACCGCCTGCTCACCTACCATTCGCTCGACATTCAGTGGGGTAACCACGACCTACTGTGGATGGGCGCTGCGGCCGGTGAGCCTGCCTGCATCGCCACGGTGCTGCGCAACAACCTGCGCTACGACAATTACGAGATCCTCGAGAACGACTATGGCATCTCGCTGCGCGAGCTTGTCGCCTTTGCCGATGCCACCTATACCGCCGGTGAGCCCATCAGCCCGCTGATTAAAGCCATCAACGTCCTGCTCTTTAAGCTCGAGGGCCAGATTATCCAGCGCCACCCCGAGTTCGACATGACCAACCGCCTGCTGCTCGACAAAATCGATCACGACGCCGGCACAGTCACGCTTGCCGACGGCAGCGTGTGGCCGCTCACGACCAGCGACTTCCCCACCGTCGACCCGACGGACCCCTACATGCTCACGCCCCAGGAGCAACACATCATCGACAAGCTCGTGTCCGAGTTTGTCACCGCCGACCACCTGCATCGCCATATCGATTTCCTCTACACCCACGGCTCGATGTATAAGGTCGCCAACGGCAATCTGCTGTTCCATGGCTGCGTGCCGCTCAACGAGGATGGTACCTTTAGCAGCATGAACTGCCTGGGCACCTGGCACGCAGGCCGCGATTATCTCGATTTTTGCGACCATATCGCCCGCCGAGCCTGGCGCGTCGGCGACCGCGATGCCCTCGACTGGATGTGGTACCTGTGGATCGGCTTTAACTCACCCGCCAGCGGACGCCTGGTGCGTACCTTTGAGCGCGCCTATATCGCCGATAAGAGCACCTGGGTCGAGCCGATGGACCCGTACTTTACGCTAACCAAGTCGCCCTCGGTCTGCGACGACATCATGCGCGAGTTCGGCGTTGCCCCCATGGCATGTTCGCCGACCGGTCACATCATCAATGGCCATACGCCCGTCAAGACTACCAAGGGCGAGCAGCCCATCCGCGCCAACGGCAAGCTGCTGGTCATCGATGGTGGTTTCTGCCGCGCCTACCATCCCAAAACAGGCATCGCCGGCTACACGCTCATCTCGAGCTCGCGCGGATGCCGCCTCAAGTCGCACCAGGCCTTTACCACCGTTGCCGAGGCGCTCACCCGCAATATCGATATCGAGAGCGAGACCAACCGCTTTGACGAGGCCGACCGCCGCCGCATGGTAAGCGACACCGATACGGGTGCCAAGATCCGCAGCCAAATCCAGGACCTACGCCAACTGCTCGATGCATATAGAAACGGTGCTATCGAGGAGCGCGCCTAGCTCCACCCGTGGGGATTGGCTAAACTTGCTGAGTTTGTCATCCCCACGGCGCTGCGGCGCCACCCTAAGGCAGGTACCATGCAAAAGCTCCTTGCGCAGATCATGAAGTTTGGCGTCGTCGGCGTCATTGCCACCGTCATCGACTTTGGCATCATGAATCTGCTCCACTACGGCCTGGGTCTTAACATCCTGATCGCCAATACCAGCGGCTTTATCGTTTCGCTCATCTTTAACTACGTCGCGAGCATGAAGTACGTGTTTGCGCACAAGGAGGGCATGAGCCGCCGCCGCGAGTTCATTATCTTTGTCGTGCTGTCCGTGATCGGTTTGGCTCTCAACGACGGCATCGTACTGGCCCTCAACGCCGGCCTGGGCCTCGAGGCCAATATCGCCAAGATTTGCGCCACCGCGCTTGTTATGGTCTACAACTTTGTGACCCGAAAGATCTTCCTGGAGGGCGAGGAGACAAAATAGCTCGGCCTCCTCGTTGCACTACGGGGCCCACGAACGACGTGCGTCGAGCGCTGCGTTGTTCGTGGGCCTTGCTCGTTTACGGGCAAATTTGGCACGTTTACGGATTGTCTCTTGCAAATTTGGCGAGTTCGTATAGTTCTTGGCAAAGACCTTACGTTTCCCATGCAAAAGCTCTAAAGTATCCTCTGCTCGATTCGTCAACGCATTGGATGTGATTACGTGCGCAAGGCACTGGCACAACCTCATACTAAGCAATTCCTCAAGTTCGCTGTCGTGGGCCTTATCTCCTTTGGCATCGACTGGGGCATGCTGATTGCGCTCGTCGAGCTGTTCCATCTCGACTTTTTGATGAGCACCACAGTCTCGTTTACCACCTCCGTCGTGGTTAACTACTGGCTCAGCATGAAGTACGTGTTCGACCATCGCGAGGGCATGAGCCGCAAGCGCGAGTTTACGATCTTCACCATCCTGTCGGTAATTGGTCTGGGTCTCAACGACCTGTACATGTTTGTGGGCGTCACGTTTTTGAGCATCGGCTACCAGGCCATGAAGGCAATCGCAACGTTCTTGGTCACCTGGTACAACTACTTTAGCCGTCGCTTATTCCTCGAGGGCGCGCAGTCGTAGACGGCCCAACATAATCTCGCTTCGCAGCCGGTTGGAATTCACGTTCCAACCGGCTTTTTGTTTGCCGAGAGACCCGGCGACCCAGTCCTCTACGCATGAAAAACGGGCGGCTCGGATGTTGGTCCGAACCGCCCGTTTGGCGCGCCATGTCGAGGCCTCTAGCCCGTTACGTAATACCACACGACGGTGTCGCCATTCTTGAGAATGTAATTGCTGCAGGCGGTATTGGGCGTTTTGCCGTTAACGGAGTACATCCAGCCGCTCGTGCCGCCGTGTTCCTTCTCGGCCAAACCGCCAATCGCGGCAACATAGGTACCATACGACGAAGGGCGCGCATTGATAGAAAGTCCCAACGCACACAGCGCGTCGTAAGGAGTTGCGCCCTCATTGAAGGTGAACGTGCCGCCAGAAGAGACAGGGTTACCCACGGCGCTCGATGTGACCGAGACCGTCACCGTGACGACGTGGCTAGGCTGCTGCGAGCCGCCCTGATCGCCCGTAGAGGCGCCGCCGCCGTTGGATGCAGAACCACCGCCGGTCGTCGAGCCAGCGCTTGAAGATGAGCCGTCAGAAGCGCTTGATCCGCCAGTGGACCCAGAATTCTGCGAACCCGATTTATCCCCGGACTTCTTGCCGCCTTTGCCTTCGGACTTCTTCTCCTTCGAATCCTTGTCAGACTTCTTGTCCGAAGATTCAGACTTGTCCTTGGAATCAGATTCATCCGAGTCCTTGGACTCGGAGTCCACAGCGTCAGAAGACGAGGAGCCCGCTGCCTCCGTCTTGCGAGAGGCGGTAGAGCCAGAGCCGGCAACGCTTTTCCCCGCCACGGCCCGAGCGATCCAATCGATGGACCAAGCACCGCTGGAAGAAGGTTGGACAAAACCCAGCGACACAACGATCAAGACGATGCAGACGGCCGTCAGGGCGCCAAAAAGCGCCTTGCGCCGAGGGGCGGACGCCGCCGAAGCGGCGTCCTTTTTCTTTGCATCGTCAAGCTGGATGAACGACGAGTCGGGCTGCTTGGACTCGGCGTCCTGAGGCTTATTGGACACAGCCCTCACCTACCGACGCTTGGTAAACACGAACACACCGATGACTGCGAGACCGATCACGCCGGCCGCCACGCCAACAATGGCGAGCGGGTTGAAGCCAGACTCCTGTGCCGGAGCAGCAGCGGACTTCTTAGCAGCGGTCGTAGCAGACGAGCCCGTATCGGACTTGCCATCCTTCTTGCCGGACTTATCGGAATCCTTCTTGGAATCCTTATCGTCCTTGGTCTCGGTCGTGGTGGTCGTGGAGACCGGCTTCTGACCCGGCGAGACAGCACCGCCGGACTGCTGCCCGTTCGTACCGTTGCCAGAACCGGAGCCGCCATTGCCGCCAGAACCGCCGTTGTTGTCAGCGGCCTTCTTGATCCACTTGGCATACAGCGTCATATCAGCCGTCACCGCAACGCTAAAGTCATACGCCTTTGTACAAGCTTCATCGGTGTACCAACCAGCGAAGGTATAGCCCTCGCGCGTCGGATCGGTCGGCTTGCTGACAGTCGAGCCCGAAGCGGGGGTCTGACCATTGACCGACGAGCCGCCCTGAGCATCAAACTTGACGCGATGTGCCTGAGATTTCACACAGAAGAGATGGCCCGAATCGTTGGTGTAATACAGATTGCCGAACTGATCGCAGACAACCGAGGCCATGCAATAGTTGGCATATCCAGAACCGGGAACGAACACCTCGGTTGCCTCGGCATCGCCCAGCTTGTACATGTACACGCCACCGCCGGTAGTGTAGTTAGGCCAATTGCCCTTGGCGCCGTTCAAGGTGAAATATACGTACGTCTCGCCATCATGCGTTGAGACGAGCGGCGTGCCCTTGGACTCAAAGCCAAGCTCTTCGCCATCGGCCTTCGTAATCTGCTTCACACTCATATCGGAGAGGTCAATGATCGAAAGCAGGCCCTTAGCCTTAGCCTTAGCCTTGGCCTTAGCCTTCCAATTGTTCACGGTTGTCCCGCCAATAAAAGCATACTTACCACTGAAAACGGGCGTCGAAGTCGAATAAGCGGCAAACTGAACTTTCGCGGCCTCAGTAATGGAACCATCGGAACCAATGGTCAGCTTGTGCAACGTACCATCGTCGCGCGTAACAGCATATATATAACCGTCATGAACGGTAAGCGCCGAACGGATGTTGCCACCAGACAGCTTAATCGAACCAACAAGCTTTGACAGATCGGCAGAATACACGCGCACCTGGCCATAGTCGCCGCCAACGACATAGTAGCCATTTACCATCAGGCCGCCAGACCAGTAGTAACCTCCGTCAGCGACGGAGGCGCTACCGGCGATGGCGCCCGTGTGAATATTGATGCGCCTGACCGTACCGTTTTGCACGTCATTGCCATTGCCAGACCAATAATCAAGGGTGTTGATATAGACGTAGTCGCCGTCAACGGTCAACGAAGACAGGTTCTGCTTCGTAAATGCATCGGAATACCAAAGCGTCTCAAACGTTTTCGCCGAAACAGCCTGCAGATAGCCGCCGGAAAGCGGAATCAAAATAATGCCTTGCGCAATAACAGGACGGCAGGTGGTATCCATGGAAGAGCCAAGCTCAAGAGATCGCAGAACGGAACCCGTCTCGGGATCAATCTCATTCAGGACAGCATTCCACGTCTTTCCACCCCATACCGAAGCGCCCGTGACAAGGTATACCTTTCCGTTCGCGACAATGGGGTCAGACGCAGAGGCGCTTGCACCTGCCTTCTGCTGCTCTTCGGTCAGAAGATTAAGTGCCCAAGAAGGCGTATCGGTCTTTGTTGTAGGCGTAAGGGCGTCCGTCGAGGATCCCGAGCCGCCGTTCGCAAAACCATTCCATGCCGCATCGACATCGGGATGCTCCGTTCCGGGATTGGTAGCAGGAGCCGTCGAGGGCTTCTGCGTGCCGTCACCCTTAACATAACGGAACTCGACGCAATCGCCGTTCTTGAGGTAGTAGCTCGGAGCACCGACGCTCGCATACCCATTGTTTACAAAGAACGACCAGTAGCTGTACGGCGCGGCGCTCGTTGTGCTCAGCACGCGGCCATCGGGCATCGTCGCACTCGTAAGACCCCATGCATTTGCTTCGAGGTTCGTGCAACCGGCAGCCGTCATAAGCTGCTCGAGCACCGACTCGGCCGTCGTGTCTTCGTCGGCAGGAAGCGTGAGCTCGGTCAAGGGCGCCACCGATTGCTCGGTATAATTGCCGTCAGCATCACTTGCGGAAACGCCCGTGACCTTGGCCGTCACCGTAATGGTCTTGCCCTCGTTCGGGTTGTCGAGCCCCGTCGTTCCCTTGACGTTTACCGTCGCAGAAACATCCAAGCCGGCAAGCACCGCGTAGTCCGAATTGTCGGGATAGCGCTCGGCATAACGGGCAAAACGCTCACTCTTCAGACGGCCGCTAATTGTGACTTTCGTGTTGTATTCGGGCTGAGTGAAGATAAGGTTCTCATGCGCGATAACCCTCGGTTTGCTCGACTTGAGCAAACGATAGGTGTTCTCCGTGCCGCCGGGGAGCTCACTGAACACGAAGCCGTAGTGGCCTGCAGCCTCTTCGGAGGAATAGCACCAGTTAACTGCATATCCCTGACCGTACACCTTCAACGGCGCATGCAAGTTCCCCGTTACATTGGACGCATCCTGCCCGTCAAGAATACCCTGAGAGAATGTTGACTTTGCAAGGCTCAGGTGGAACAGCTCGGCATCGAGCTCGTTCTGGTCCTGCGGGGCAATCGCAAAATCGAGGGTCTTACTAGCCGTGACCTCGGCGTTAGACTTATCGGTCACCGTGAGGGTGATCTTGGTCTTCGCTGCCTCGGTGCCAGGCAGCGGCTGATAGACCGTGCCCTTGTAACCGTTGAACGTGATGTCATCGGTGCTGGCGGAGTACTTGACCTCGTAATACTTGCCGTCGATTTTGAGCGTGCTCGTGCGCGGCATCTGCAGGTCGGCGGTCAAGCCGTCCTTGTTGGCGGGCGCGTCGGTGCCGGAGTACTTGATGTTGCCGTAGGTAAAGGCCGCATCGACCTTCTCCTGCAGCGCCTTCTTGTCGGCAGCGACCTTCTCGGGATCGCCCTTGACGGTCACGGTGAAGTCGTGCGAGCCGGCAAGCTTGATGTCGCCGCTCGTAACCGTAACCTTGGCGGTCAGCGTCACGTCGCGATCGCTCGATGCGCGCGAAACCTTACCCGTCTTATCTTCCCAGCTATACCCAGAAACAAACAGGCGCTCGGTGTCGGAGCTTGTCCATTCAACAGAGAATTTCTTTGCGGAACCCGCCTTGTACGGAAGCGTGACATTTTGGGTCACGCCATCGGCGGACTCGCCCGCCGCGTAGCCAATCTGCAGGGATTCGGCAGCACTGTCAAGAAGGTCTTGCAGTTTAGCCTCGTCCCAAGCAACCTGCACCGACTTGTTGGGCAGGTAATACTCGGTCTTGCCATCACGTGACAGTTCAAACGCCACATCGGCGCTACGCAGACCGTCGATGTTGTAACCGGTGTAGTCGTTGGGGTCAATGAAGAAGAACGTCACATCGCCGTTGGTCTTATCCTGGGCGTCGGAGATGCCGACCGTGGCCTTGGCGTCCTCTGCCTTAAAGGCAACGCCGTCCTCGGAGACCTTGACGTCAATATCGGTGAAGCCCAAATCGGCAAGCTGCGCCTTCAGCGCATCATTGACGTTGCCGCCCTTGGCGCTGTAATCAACAGCGATCTGCTTATTGGCATCGTTGAGCTTTTGGACTGCAGCCTCAAGCGAGCCCGCGGCGATAACCTTGTTGGTGGAGACGAGCTCGACCGTCGAGCCTCCGCTCGTGGCGACAGCCTTCAGATACTTGCCCGTGGCTGAAGCCGAAACCGTCGCCTCGGCGCCCGACATATCGGGCAGCAGCGTCCAGTCAGCCGCCGGAGCCTTCGCATCGTCTGCCGCATACCAGGCAACAGTCGCCTGGTCGGTGACATCGATGCCATTGGTGGCCGAACCGTCGGCGCGCTTGGCCTGCGCCGTCGCCTTAACGCTATCGCCCGAGACGAGATGGGTCGATTCGCTATTGATCTGCGGCGTAGTGGTCACGCGCAACAGGTTATACTCCCCCGCCGCGGTAACGCTATCGGACGAAACCCATTCAACCGTGTTGTCGAGAGCGCTCGCCGTAACTTTGATGCGCTTGCCAACAAGCGCGTCCGAAATGGTCAGGCTGCCATCGGTCGTATCGATGCCGTCGGAGAGCTCGGTCCATTCGGCATCGCCCTCGCCCTTGGCATACCACGCCATGGTGAGCTCGGCATCGTCGGGCACGTCCTTGGTCGAGCCCGACCAGCTACCCGGAACCTGCACGCTCGGTGTGATCTTTGAGCCCACGCTGAGCGTAACGTTCTTATCGGCAAGCTCAATGCCCGCCAGCTTGTACTGGCCCTTAAGCGTCACGGGGCCGAGCGGGGCAACGGACTGCGTGCCGCCGTAGGAGCTCTTCTTCTGCGTGCTGGAGACAGTTTTTTCGCTCGTCACCTTCACGCGCAGGTACTTGCCGGCATAGGCGGCGTCAACGGTATAGGCGGTCTCGGTAGCACCGGGGATATCGGTATAGGCGGAGTCGTAGCTCGAGCTGCTGTTTGCATACTGCCACTGGTAGGTCACGTTATCGGTGCGGTCGATATAGTGATAGTTGGAGCCGTCCTTTTTGCGCACCTTAGTCTTGAGCGTATCGCCTACGCGCACGCCATTGGTAGCGGGAGAACCCTCGAACTGCACGTCGTAAAGCTCAACTTGGCCAGCGACGGAAACGGGACCCACCGCATAGTACGGCTTCTGCTCGCCATAGCCGCCGTTGGCCTTGGCCACGACGCAGTAGCCCTTAAGGGCGGCGGTCACCGTCAGGGTGTTACCGGTCTCACCCTTGATAGGCGTGTCGCACTTGCTTGCGGTGTTCGAGGTGCCCTTATACCACTGCCACGTGACATGCGAATCGGCGGTAACGTCGGTGGAACCCGCCTTGGCGGTCGCCGTAATCGTAGAACCAACCTCGACTTTGCCCGAAGTCGGGCTCATAGTCACGCTCGTAACATTAATTGAACCGGTAGCCGCAACGAGAGCGCCCGTGTTGTTGGCCATGCTCGAAGAGCCGATCTTCGAGGACACCTTGCACTTGAGGTACTTGCCACCTAAAGCGTCGGTAAGCTCGAGGGTCTCACCCGTGGCACCCGCAATGTCGGTATACGTGCCACTCTTGGTGTCAGAGCTCTGCCACTGATAGTTGAGCTTGCTCGCGTCGACGAACGCGCCGTACGCGCCGCCTTTCTCCTTAGCGCGGGCCTTAGCGGTATCCCCCACCGCAAAGACGCTCGTATCGTCCTTGGTATTGATGATGGACACGGCCGAAATCTCGACCGCACCGGCCTGTTTGACCTTGCTGGAAGTGGTCTTGTTCACCGTGTTGACGCCAGCGTTGGCCTCGACCCTGATGTACTTGCCCTCAAGGTCGTCGCCCACCACGAGCGAAGCACCCGTCTCGCCCTCGATCTTGGTAAAGCCCGAGTACTGCGAGGTGGATGCGGACCACGTGTAGGTAACCTTGGCGTCGGCGGGGGCTTGCTGATAATAGCTTATGTACGGAGTCGCCGTCAGGGTATCACCTATGCTCGGCGTGTCGCTATTCAGCTTGACGCTGTTAAGCTCCATCTGACCGGCGCCCAGCACGGGGCCAGGAATGTAGTTGGCATTGATGCCCGAGCCGGAAGAAACGGACGGACCATAGTAGTCCTTGCCATCAACCGTTACCTTGCAGATGAAGTATTTGCCTTCCATCGCGGCGGTGACGGCGAGCGACTGCTCGTGGCCTACGACCTCGGTGTAGTCGGCGACATTGCTGCTGGCCCTAGTCGTACCGGCGAGCCAGGTGTAAGTCCAAGTGCCGGGATTGGCAACGGACTCAGTCGAAGTGCCGTACCAGTCGTCCTCGACCTCATCGTACATATTTGCCCAAAGCGTCTCACCGGCCTTGAGCGCGCCCGACTTCGTGGAATAGGAGCTGTCCTTATCCTTGGTATCCTGGATGAAGACCTTGGCCTCGCTCGAAAGCGTTGTGGCAGACGCGGCGGCAACGGCGTTCTTCTGCTCCGAAGCAGCAGGCGTCGCAGCAGAGTTCTCGGACTCAGTCGCGTTGCCTGCGGCGGTGTCGGCACCATTCGCGGCACTCGCAGTTGCGCCCTGATCTGCGCCGGCGTCATCGGCAGCGGCGCTCGCCGCCGCACTGTTCGCGCCGGTGTCGGCAGCGGTGCCATCGTCGGCCGCCGCGCCCTCGCCGCCCGTCGCAGCCTGCGCCACGGCCTCGGCAATGCCCTCGGCGCCCTCGGCCCAAAGTTGCGCCGGCGTGGTGCCAAAAGCCATGGCAAAAGCCAGGAACGCCACCAGACCGCGCTTGGCTACGCCGCGGGCAATCGCTCCATGACGACGCCACGAGGCGCGTTGGCACTCATCCTCAAACATATCCATTTGTCTCCTATTGTCTGAACTTGGGACATTGCCCAGCGGCTGCCCCACGTCATCGCGCATGTTGCGCTCGAGTTCCCCCATCGGGGTCCCCCTTCCCTCCAGAGCCCAACGCGTACCGGCGGCATGCGCCGCGGTCGCGCACAAGATGGGAGGCGATCCGACTTAACCTTACCGACCCGGGCGCGCCGTCCGATCTGCGACGCGAACATCCCGGGCCAAGAGGAATTACGGTTACTGGTACAGCCGAGGACTTGCACCCCGATTCTCCCAAACGCGCAGGAAAACCGCGCATTCGTGCGTCTCCGCACCACCATCTAGGCCATCGATTATTACTGTCAGTATGGTAGCACGCAAAAGGGCCCCGCACGCAGGCGAAGCCCAAGGTAAAAGCTATGGTTTGCGATAGGAAGGGCTGTCGGCGGACCTTGCAAGAATAGCCCGTTTCAAAACTATGCCGGATTACGGGGATGATTCAGCACCTCGCAACCATATCTGCCATTTTCGAAAACCAACGACTCATCTACCTGCGGTTTTAAAAGCGCGAATTTCGGCATGGTCGAGGTTCGGCACTCCAGCCCCGTAAACCGGCATAGTTTTGTTCGGACCAGCCCACGCCGGCGCGACGCAAGGCAAAATAACCCGTTTCCCCGACCCCGGGAAATCGTTAATGCTTGCCGCCGTGACTGTTGCGCCAGATCTCGCGGCCCAGCATCAGCGCCAGCACCAGCGCGCTCACGTAGCCCATAAAGCCAATGACCGGGATACCAAACACGACCGGCTCGATGCGCGCGTAGTACACCACCGACGAGCCGATAAACAGGCCGGCGATTACAATTGCCATCGACATGCGATCGATAATTCCGCCCAGCTGTCGCAGCGCCTTATCGCTGCTCATAATCTGCGTGTTCACCTTAAGCTGGCCACGCGTGAGCATGCGCGACGCCAAGCCCAGATACTCGGCCGCCTCGAGCGAGCCTTTTGCCGCGCGATAGCTGCTCGCGGCAAGATCGCGCCCCATATCGCGCATGCGCGCATAGGTGCTCTTCTCGTTTTTGATGTGCGTCTGGATAATCTGGATCATGTTGACGTTGGGCATGTACTCGGTCAGCAGACCCTCGAGTGTCACCATGCCGCGGGCAAACATCGTCACCACACTCGGCAGCTCAACGTCGTTTTTGCGCGCCAGGTTTAGCAGCGAGGTCAAAAACTCGCCGATATCCAGGTCCTTAAGGTCGAGGCCCGCAAAGTCGGCAACGATAAAGTCCAAATCGGACAGAAAGGCCGAATGGTCGAGCTCGGCCGAGTCGCCGCGCGTCACGGCAAAGCGCATAAGCGAATCCTTGAGCTTGGGGACGTCACCCTCGGCCACGGCGAAAATCATGTCCTTAACGATACCGCGGTCGTGGCTCGACATGCGCCCAACCATGCCCAGGTCAATAAAGTAGACGATGCCGTCCTTAAGAATGATGTTTCCCGCATGCGGGTCGGCATGGAAAAAGCCGTCGTCGAGCACCTGCGTCGAATAGTCCTCGACAATCGCCGAGCCGATCTTTTCCAGGTCATAGCCCTCGGCCACCAGGCGCTCGGGATCGGCAATCGAGATGCCGTCAATGTAGTCCATGACCACGACATGCTCGGTGCAAAGGTCCAGGTAAGATTTGGGACACGACACGCCGCGCACGCTCTTATGGAACTCATAGAAATCGTTGAGGTTTTTGGCCTCGGCCAAAAAGTTGGTCTCCTCGCGAAACGAGGTCCACAGCTCCTCGACCACGCCATGCAAGTCCACAAACTGATCGGTATTGACAAACTTTGAGACGATGCGCACCACCGAGCGAATGATGTCGATGTCCTGAGCCATCACCTGCTGCGCACCGGGGCGCTGCACCTTAACGGCCACGTCCTCGCCGGTCACCAGGCGGGCGCGGTGCACCTGTGCAAGAGAAGCGCTTCCGAGCGGGTTGGGATCGATCGCGTCGAACATCTGCCCCAGGCGCTGGCCGTACTCCTCTTCCAGACACCGGAGCACTACCTCATACGGCACCGGCTCTACATCGGAGCGCAGACGACGCAGCTCGTCGCAAAACCGCTGCGGCAAAATCTCGGAGCGGTTAGCCAGAATCTGCCCCATCTTGACGAACATAGGGCCGAGCTCTTCAAGCAGACGACGCAGGCGCACCGGCGTGAGGTTGTCCCACACGCGATACTTTTTGATCAGGCGAACGATCTGCCCAATGCGCTCACGACGACCTGCCGGCGTGAGCTGGTATTCCTCATCCGGCGCCATCGCGTCGGGCTCCTCGGGGACCATATCGACAGCGCGCGGCTTCTTGCGAGCGCCCGAGACGGCGGCATCGACCTCGTCGACAACCGCCGCCTCGTCACCCAAGGGATCTTGATTGTTGTAATCGGTGGTGGAATCTGCCATCTGCGCTGCTACTCGGCCTCTTCGGCGTCCTCTGCGTCGTCGGGTTCAACGGACTCGACGGGCACCGAGGTCACGTTGTCCTCGACCGAATCGACGATGTCGCGCACATGGGCCAGGAAGGCCGTGCGCTCGGGGGCGGTCATAACGCGGACGCGAGCCAGGATGAGCTCGTCGAGCACGCGCTGTGCCGCAGTCTCGCCCTGCATGCCCAGGCGCTCGGTCAGGTCGGAGATGGTGCCGCCCGCCTGCTCGAACATATCGGACACGCTGCGAGCGATATCGGGGGTGCCGGCATCCTTGCGGACCTGCTCGCCCTTGGTACCGAGGTCGTCGAGAACCTTCTTGCCGCCCTCGACGGCAACGGCAGCGGCGCCGAAGCCCACGTTGATGGCACCGTTAACAAGCTGATCGAGTTTCATAACCATGGTTGGCTCCAATCATGAACAACTGCATTGGACTTCTTGTACCCAAGATTGAGTGAACGACACAAAATCGTTTTACCGCCAAGATAGAAATCGAGCGGGCCAAAGCCTTTGACGGCGTTTGCCCCGCTCGTTCGCTGCAAGGTTGCCTTTACCTTACGTTGTCGTTCATCGCGAAGGAGTTCTTCATGGCGCAGCTCGTGGTGTAGAGCACCTTGCCCAACAGAGCATCGGTCTCCACCCGCACGCGCTCGGCAAACTCCTCGTTGGCGCGGGCGAGCTCGGCGGGCGCCTCGGCTTCGGGCAGCGCGGCCACGGCGGCATCGACGTCGTGAATCTGCTTGTGGCCCATGCCGCCGACCTTCTCCTGATAATCCTCGACCGCGCGACCGCACTCATGGAAGCGAACATCGGCCAAGGCACCGATCAGGCGGTTGGCCCAATAGAAATTCTCGGACGTCACGCGAGCCTGCGTGCCGGCATAGTACTCGGGCATGGTCTCGACATTGGCGTACAGCGGTACGAGCGCGTTAAACGAGTTGGAGCCAAACGCCATCCACTGCACGGCGCGATACGCCGGCTGCGCATAGGGGCGCAGCTGCAGCACGGCAAGCTGGCTGTTGCGGTTGATGCCGACGGGACGATAGGCGCCGCGCGTGGCGGGCGTGCCCTTGCTGCCGTAGCAGTCGTACTCCGTGCCCTGGTAGTGGCTCGAAAGCACGTACTTGATGTCCTCGATGGTCACCTTGCGCTCGGGCACGCGGCTCCAGGGAATGTCGTCGCTCTCGGGCGTGTAGTCGGCGTCGGGACCGTCCCACACATCGCTGGGGTTGAGGCAGCGCTGCATATACCAGGCGCGCGGCGTGTTGTAGACGTGATCGCTGTCGCTGTGCGAGCCAAAGGCCTCGCGCGGGTTAAAGACCGCGGCGGGACCGTCACCCTCGACGCCCAGCGTTAGGTCCAGATGCCACTCTGCCATCCAGGAGCGCAGGTCGGCAGAGCACATGTGGTCGACCTGAGCGCCCTCGGCGTCGTCCAGGTCAAAGCTGTCAATACCCAGCTGGTTGGGCATGGTCACATAGGCGTCATCGGGCACGCGCTTGGCGATCCAGTGGTGGCCGCCGATGGTCTCGAGCCACCAGATCTCGTCAACGTCACTAAAGGCGATGCCATTGTTCTCGTAGGTGCCGTAGCGCTCGAGCAGGTCACCCAAAATACACACGCCGTCGCGGGCGGACTTGGCGTACGGCAGCACCAGGGTCACCATATCCTCCTCGCCCAGTCCGCCGGGCTGGGCCGGAACATAGCCGTCCTCGCCCTCGTTGCCCTTGGCGGGTACATAGTCCACGAGCGGATCGGCGCCGCGGACGCGCTCGTTGGTGGTGAGTGTCTCGGTTGCGGACATGCCAACATTGAGCTCGTTGAAGCCGGCCTCGGCCCAAATGCCATGGCCCGGGACAACGTCGGGGACGCTCGTGTAACGCATGGGGTTGTCGGGCAGCTCAACGGTCAGGTGGCTCAGGACACTCGTGTAGACACGCGGTTGCTCGTCGGGATGCACCACGCGCATGCGCTTGGGCTCAAACACCCCGTTGGACGAGTCCTCGTTGCGGGCGACAAGCGTCGACCCGTCGTAGCTCGCGTTCTTACCAACCAAAATCGTTGTGCACGGCATGCGCATCCTCCTTGAGCGAAGAAATCAAACGGCAACAGTGTATCGCTTCGGCGCAAAAAGGGCGAAACCACGGCCACAGCAACCCCTGTGTGCAAAAAATGCCAAATATGAGTACTGTCACCAATTTAGTAGCAGCTATTTTGCCGGGCGTGGGCGTCGAAAGTCTACATTTGTACAAAAGTTAGACTATGTAATTCCTCAAAGGTCCAATAAAATAGGCTCCCTATCGATACTAAATATCGTTAGAGAGCCAAAATGACCTAAATTATATGTGACTAGCTTGGCAACAGTACTCATATTTGGCATTTTTTGCACACGGCGTGTCACGGGAGTATATATCTAACCCCCTAATCAGCCAAAAATGCCTAGTTCAATGCGCGCTCCGCCGCCTCGATCACGTGTTTGGCGAGAATCGCCGTCGTCACTGCGCCCACGCCGCCCGGCACGGGCGTGATGGCGCCAACAATCGGCTCCGCAGCATCAAAATCGACGTCGCCGACCAGCTTGCCGGCGGCCTCGTCCCAGTTAATACCCACGTCGATGATCGTCTGGCCCTCGCGAACCGCATCCGCGCCAATCGTACGCGCACGCCCAACCGCGGCAACAACAATGTCGGCAGAACGGCACTCGGCAGCCAAGTCGCGCGTATGCGTATGGCACGTCGTCACTGTGGCATTGCGAGCCGTAAGCATGGCGGCAACGGGACGGCCAATCACCAGCGATCGACCGACCGCCGCAACCTTGGTACCATCCAGCTCAACGCCGTAATGGTCCAGCAACGCCAACACGGCCTCAGCCGTGCAAGGAGCAAAGCCCACTCCACGACCCGAAAGCGTGGTAAGCAGCGAGGCCGGCGTCATGGAGTCAACATCCTTGGCGGGATCGAGCGCCGCGGCAACTGCATCCTCGTCAAGACCGGCAGGCAGCGGGCGAAACATCAGACAACCGTGAACAGTGGGGTCGGCATTGATGTCCTTAATAGCCGCCAGCAGCTCATCCTGCGAAACATCGGCAGGCAGCAATACGCGACGAGCTTCGATGCCCACCTTTTCGCAGCGCTTGAGTGCACCACGCTCGTAGGACAGGTCGTCCTCGCGCTCGCCCACGCGCACGATGGCCAGCGTCGGCACAACGCCGCGCTCGCGCAGGGCGGCGCAGCGAGCGACGAGCTCCTCGGTCAAAGCACGGGCAACAGGGGCCCCCTTGAGCAGCTCGGCCATGGCTATCCCCTCTTCCTGGCGGCATCTGCGGCACGGCGCGCCAGAGCATCGGCGCGCGGAAGCCACGTATCCAGCAGCTCATCGCACGCCGCCTCGAGCTCCTCGGCGCGGGCACGATCCTTCATAGACGTGGTGTTGGCGAAGAGTGTCAGGCTTGCGCCCTGCATGGCGGCGCGGCAGAATACGGCGCCGCACGCCACATCGGACAGCAGCTGTCGGGAGCCCTTGTCCGCCATGTCCTCGAGAAGCGCCAGCGCACGACCGCACGCATCCATAATGCGGTACGGCGGCATGGCCGCCACGTGCAGCGCATCCTGAATCGCGGCCGGTCGAGCCGGATCCTCGCGCGAAATACCGTACGCCGCAGACACCTGGCCGTACGCACGAACGTCCTCGGCGACCAGACCCACAAGTTCCTGTGCCAACTCGTCTGCCTGGGCGAATGCGCGCGTCAGATCGTCCGCGCGATCGGCAAGCGCGGGGTTCGTCGCGCCATAGCGAGCAACCATCCCGCACAGCGAGGCGCCCAGTGCTCCCACAAACGCACTGGCGCTACCGCCGCCGGGAACGGGCTCGCGTGCAGCCAACGCCTCGGCAAACCCTCGGCAGGTTTTGTCCATCATCTCTTGGCTCATCGAAACACCTCTGCCCACCGCGCCGGCCACCATGGGCCGCACGCATAATAAAAAATGGGACAACGACGCCAGGAAGCGGTTGTCCCATTCATCGATCTTGTCCAAGCCAGTCTAGCCCATAAGACAAAGACTGTCAGGAGCTCTGGCTATCGGCGTTTCCGATTGCCGGCTATAGGCACGGATGCCTAGTCCACCTGAAACGTCGGCAACAGCGTGTCGATAATCTTCGACCCCATGTCGCGGTTCGCGGTCGAGCACTCCAAATGCGCCGTGGCAATTGTCGAATCCGTGACGATCGTCTTTTCGTAAATGATCGTATCGCCCTCGCGCCACGAAACCACGTACCAGTTGTCGCCCTCCGCGGTATAGAGGTCGGCCTTACCCGAGGTGTCCTCATCGACAAACATCTCGTGTGCAGTTTCGTCGTTAACGTTGACGTAGCCAGACAGGTTGATTACAAAGCCCGTCTCCGGATCCTCGTACCTTGTGCCACTGCCACTGGGAGTATCTTCCATCTCAAAACGATTGGGAATCGACATGCTATAAGGATGCATGTCGTTCGTGTACGTATGCACGTCGGTTAGGTAATCGTCCGAATCGCCCGAACCGTAGTATGCCGACTCGTCCTCGGGAACGGCCTCGTCATCGGACGACGAGGATTCCTTGGACTTGGACTTGTCGCTCTTCTTCTTGGCAGAAGAATCTTTCTCGTCCGAAGACCCGGTATCGACCACCGAAATCTGAGTGCCGGAACTCTTTGACCCGTTGAGCACCGTAAGCGCAAACACCGTGCCGCCCCCAAGGAGTACCACGGCGGCACACGCCACCGCGATGACAATCGGAGCTTTGCTCTTAGGCTTTTGAGGCGCGGGCGCGACCGGCGGCATCGACTGGGTCAGGCCCGGGCCGGACGTGGGCGCAGAAGTCGGTGCGGCAGCCGTAGGCGTCGGCACGGAACCACCCGCCAGCGAGGCCCCACAGTGCGTACAAAACGTCGATCCATCGGGAACTTGCTGTCCGCATTTTTGACAGAACATCGTTCGACCTTTCGTGGTTTAGCTTTTGTCACAGCCAAGTCTATACGCCCCCACCCAAGACGCTGTTGCGCAACATGGAAAAGTCGATGCTGAGCCGTGCCGTCCCATGCGCCCCGTGCCCCAAACATGGGACACATGGCCCACCTTTCGAGACTCCCGGGCAGCACAAGCTGGGGCATATCTATAGGTAAGGAACCCGTTGGGGCGCGGCCGAGCGACGGCCGCAAACAACGAACGGAGGTATCGCCGCACAGTACACAGAGACATCCGCCGCCAGCGCAATCAGTACCCCAACAACCCGCGGCGCCGTGATGTCATCGGCAGACAAGGAGGACGCCATCATGAAGAAAAAGACCCTATCAATCCTTTCCCTCTGCATCGCCCTCTTTGCCGCGTTTGCCCTTGTCGGCTGCGGCGGGAGCGCATCGGGCGGCGGCAGCGCCCCCAAGAGCGAGAGCAAGGAAAAGGCCCCCGTCGCCAAGAAGACCGACTTCATCTGGTTTAAGGTCGAGATGCCCGAGGGCGTCGGCGTAAGTGACTCTGCCGGCAAGAATGCCGACAGGGTCCAGCTCACCTTCCCCGAAGATGAGAACGCCTCGGCCGATCGCTTTATCCCCGTTTGGAAAAAAGCGCTGACGGCCGAGGAATCCCACGCCGACCAGGCGGAAAAGAAGGGGGACACGTTCCAGTGGAAGGATGGCGGGTCCGTCGAGTATAACGGCAGGACGTGGCTCGTCGGAACATACGAGGACAACAGCGGCATCTCAACCATGCTTTTTACCGACGTTGAGCCGGGAAGCGTCTACGTCCTCATCTCGAACTTCGACCAGCACGAGAAAGAAGCCGAGGCGCTCCTCAACTCCATCGAGTTCCCCGATGACATGGAAGAGGCAGTTTCCGAGGCACGCGAAGTCGAAATTTCGAGCATCGAGATCAAGTAACGGGGCACCCGCACGCGCCCCATTAAAACAACGGGCGCCCAACCCGGGGAGGGTCGACAGCACCGGCCCTCCCCTCTTTTGCGCCCGGACATATTGCCACTTGCCGGCGCAAATCCGGCCCCCAGAATGGGACACATGGCCCACCCGAACGAGCCGCTCGCGCGTACAGTAAAGGCAAGTAATCCATGGGCGGTTACAGATCGAGGAGGACACGACCATGAAAAAGAAGGCCTTTGCGATTCTCACCCTCTGCATCAGTCTCTTTGCCGCAGTTGCCCTGGTGGGTTGTGGCGGAAGCGGCGGCGCTACCGGCAGTGGCGGTGGCGGCGGAGCAGAAAAGCCAGCCGTGGATATGAGGACCGACTTCATCTGGTTTAAGGTCGAGGTCCCCGAGGGCGTCGAGATCACCAACGTTGCCGGCGACACGGCCGACAGGGCCCAGTTTAAGTTCACCGAGAGCGAGCACGCCAGCGACCGCTTCATCCCCGTCTTCGACTCTGACAAGAACGCTGACGAGCTGTTCGACTACGAGGCCAAATGGAAGGCCAACTTTGAGTGGACCGAGAATGACCCCGTCAAGTACAACGGCAAGACTTGGCGCAACGCTTCCTACACGCACACGGGCGGCGTGACGACCGAGTACTTCACCGACGTTGACGGCGGCAGCGTGTACGTGCGCATCGACAATGTCGAAGAGCACAAGGACGCCGTCGAGACCATGATGAAGTCCCTGGAGTTTGCCGACGACATCGCCAAGGCCAAGACCGAGGCCATGGACGTTAAGCTCGACGATATCGAGATCAAGCGCTAAAGCTCCAACGGCATGCAGCAGCGCCGTTTTAGCTCAGCCGGGATGCAAGGTGCGACTCCTTGCATCCCGGTTTTTTGTGTTCGAAAGCGCCCGGTCACATCACCATATTGAGCACGTTGACGAATTCCTGCGCCCTCGCGTGACTGCTGAGGCTAAAGACACAGGCAGTCAACAGCCTGTTACGCAGAAAAACGTCGCGGCCCTTGATCCTGTTGACCCCCGTGATGTCCTTAAGGTAGACAATCTCGGTGTGCTTGCCGCCGAAAGCGCCCTTCTTGAGCACCTCGATACGGTTAGGGTAAATTTTGACGTCTTTAAACCTACCCGAACCCTTGTCCTGAAACAGCAAGGTGTTGTTGTCCATGCGTGTCACTCCCATGGGGTTCGCTAAAACTGCCTCTATGGTCACATTTTAGTCACCGCAAGGCTCCCATGCGAAGGTGCCAGACAGCACAGCAATTCGTGTCCGCGCGAGGCTTTAAACTAAATGCGATAAAGATGCATTCCATAAGAGGAAAGTGGGGCGACAGTGATGGGCGAACTGGTAAACCGTGGAGAATCGGCAATCGTGCCAGAAGTTTTTTACAAGCAGGTTTCCTCGATTCTCAACGCCGCTCGCGACAAGGCCTATACCGCCGTTAACTTTGCGATGGTTGAGGCATATTGGGAAATCGGCAAGAGCATTGTTGATGAACAGGGCGGAGAGGAGCGCGCAGCATATGGAGAGGCATTGATTGCAGGCCTCTCCAGAAGGCTTACCGCGGATTTCGGAAGAGGCTTTGGCATCGCAAACCTTCGCAATATGCGTCAGTTCTTTCTTGCGTTTCCAATTCGCGACGCACTGCGTAGCGAATTGAGCTGGACTCATTACCGCAGGTTGATGCGCATTCCCGACCCTGATGCTCGCGCCTGGTACATGAACGAATGCGCCGATTCTCGTTGGAGCACGCGTCAGCTCGAGCGTCAGATCAACACCATGTTCCGCGAGCGCCTGCTTGCCAGCAAGGACAAGGAGGCCGTCACCCAGGAAATCCAAGAGAGCGCCCCGGCTCGTCGCCCCGAGGATATCATCCGCGATCCATATGTACTGGAGTTTTTAGGTTTCTCGGACGATACTGCGTTTCGCGAGAGCGATCTAGAGCAGGCGCTCATCACGCATCTTCAGAAGTTCCTGCTGGAGCTTGGCCGTGGTTTCGCTTTCGAGGCGCGCCAAAAGCGCATCACCTTTGATGGGCGCCATTTCTATATTGACCTTGTGTTTTACAACTATCTGATGCGCTGCTTCGTGCTCATCGACCTTAAGACGGACGATCTTACGCATCAGGACCTGGGCCAGATGCAAATGTACGTGAACTACTACACGCGCGAGCTCATGAACGAAGGCGACAATCCGCCTATAGGCATCGTGCTCTGCGCGGACAAAAGCGACTCGATTGTCGAGTACACGCTGCCCGAAGACAACGACCAAGTGTTTGCCGCCAAATACTTGCCGTATCTTCCAAGCAAGGAAGAGCTGGCGCGCGAGCTGAGTGCCGAGTACCGCGCCATCAACGAAGCGACTAATGGCGAAGCGCAAGGGTAGCAGCACGTTGCGACCGATACCCCCGACGGCGTTTCATATCCCCCGACATAAGAGGAGCGCTCCATGACAGACAGACCGAAAACGACACTGCGCGACTGCATCTATGGGCTTGCCGTCGGCGACGCGCTGGGCGTTCCCTACGAGTTCAGGCCCCGCGGCACATTCGAATGCACCGACATGATCGGCTACGGCACGCATGGGCAGCCCGACGGCACCTGGAGCGACGACACGTCCATGACGCTTGCTACCTGCGACTCGATTAGGGAGCTCGGGCACATCGACACCGCGGACATGCGCGACAAGTTCGTCGGCTGGATTGCCCGTGACGAGTATACAATCGACGGCGTTTTCGATTACGGCGGCACAACCGCCCGCGCCTTGCACACCGGCAAAGGAGGCTCCGGCGAGCGCGACAACGGCAACGGATCGCTCATGTGCATCGCGCCCCTGGCGTTCACCGATGCGACAGACGAAGAGGTCAGCGAGGTCTCCGCGATTACGCACGCCCACAGAACGTCAACCGATGCATGCGTCATATTTGTCGAGCTGATGAGGACCGTGATGAACGACGCGCTCCCCTCGTGGGCACTCCACCTGAAAGGCGTGCCTGAGCACGAAATCAGGTCTGGCGGCTTCGTGCTTGACACGCTTAAGGCTGCCGCCTGGTGCTTTGTGAACACCAACAGCTACGAAGAATGCGTGCTTGCCGCCGTCAACCTAGGCGACGACGCCGACACCACCGCAGCCGTCGCCGGCGCGCTCGCAGGCACGGCATACGGCATCGACGCCATCCCGCAGGAGTGGGTCGACACCCTGCGCGGTAAAGAGTTGATTGAGAGCTGCCTGTTTTAGGGCGCCATTCAAGAAATAAGGCAGGAGGCATCATGGAGAGGAAGGTCGCAAATATAGACGAGTTCCAAGTGGACGAAAACGGGATTCCGCTATTTCCAGTAGGACTGAAGGAAGAAGCCAGCCTCTATATCCTCCCCGACGGGCGTTACCTCCCCTGCGGGGTCTACAGGACCGCGGACGGCGATTCGCTCATTTATGAGCCGTTCGAGCTCAGCACCTTCGGGCAGATGCTGGCTCAATTCAAACTATGAACTTGTTTCTTGAAATCCTGCGCCTCTCGATGTATGTGACCGGCATTGCCCGGAACCTCTACTCGATCTGGCGGGAATATAAGCAGTAACGGATAGCGAAGGGAGTCATAGAAAAGGGTCGGTTGCAGCCGACCCTTTAAGACGATAGCACCTGCGTTGCCCGCGCTTCCAAAGTTGACCGACTGAGGAGCGGGTTCCGCGGCACATCCTGATTTTACCCAGTGGCAAGGCTCTTTTACAGCCGTTCCACCGTTTATTTACATCTGCCAATCAAGACGAGACTACTACGCACCTTTATTACACACGATATTTTCAGCCTGGTATAACCAAGTTCAATAATAGAATGCAAATCCAACCACCGTGTCTGATTACAAAAAGATTTTTGCCTTTTCTGCAGCAAACTCTTCCTCGGTAAGCACTCCACTATCACGCAGCGTTGCAAGCCTCTCAAGCCTTGCAACTACATCAATCACTATCCGCCAGCGTCTCAATAGTCTGTGAAACCTGCGGATACCGCTCAAGCTCCTTCGATAGGGCATCGACTATCTCGGCAATATTCTTTGCATTTTTGCCCCCGTTTAATACGTTTGCCCTGACCTTAGATGACGACTTGACAGTAACGCCAGATCCGCCTTCAACTGGAACAACCGAAATACTGATATTTTCGCCCCAAGACCAAAGGCTCATACCAATCTCGGCTGCAACTGTTCTTGTTGTGGGCGATGCACTATCAACTTTTACTTTAGGCAGCTTTTCCATAGCTGCCTTCAAGGCATTAAACGTGTCGTCAGGAGAATACGGTACCTGAAGCTGAAGCTGCTGATCCGCAAAACCCATAATCTGGCCTCCGCTTCTTACAAGATTAAGGCTATCGGCAATGGTAGCACGTTCCCAGCAGTCTTAAATTCGTCTCATGACCTTGCGATGCAGCCCGACGCCCCGGCTCCGCTTCCCTACTTCCCAAAGATCGCAGCGAACAATCCCTTGCGCTTGGGTTTTTCTTCTCGGTAGGAACCCTCGGCAGCCGCTGCCACCTGACGTGGCTGCTCGTCGCCTCCACGGCGCACAATTTGGTACAGGAATGGCGATTTGATGTATTTGACCTCGACGGGCGTGGCGTGAACGGTGCTTTCGCCGGACAGATGCAGGCTCGGATTGAGCGGCGCCACAATATGCGTCTCGCGCTTGTCGCTAAACACCACCGCCGCCGCACGGCCCGTCTGGCCGTTCACGGCAATGCGCACCTGCTCGCCATTACGTCCATCCGACGCGGGACGATCGACAAAGTAGACCGGCACCATAACCAGGCCGTCCTTGTGCTTGCGGGCCTTGCGCGCCCAGGTGCGGATGCTCTTTTTATTGAGCCCCAGGAAAGTCTCGGCATCGTTGCCAACAATGTCGAGCGCCAGCTTGTCAATGACCACCTGGTCCTTGGTGGACGCATCGACGGAGACAACGCGGAAGTCGCCTTCCTGCATGGCCGGGTCGAACGACCCAACCTTGGCAAAGTCCCATGGCTCCAGAATGCCCATAAGGCGAACGTCCAGGTAGTTTGCCCTGGGATATGCCCAGTCGAGCACCTCGTAGTACACCAGGGTCTCCTTGCTCAGGCCCTTGCCCGGGAAGGACGCCATCATGCGCAGGTCCGCGAGCGCCATGGGGAAGTAGAAGAGCATCATGTCGTTTTGAATCGCGTCTTCCACATCGTGACCGGCAAAGGCGTCTGGATATCGGCGCACCAGCTCAAGCGCATTGGCGCGCGCCTGCTGCGGCGTTATCTCGCAGGGAATACCCTGCTCGGGCACATATTCCGCACCAACGCCCATGGTCAGGCGCTTGCTAAACGTCCCCGGCTTGAGCAGGTCGGCGACACCGATCTTATTGCCGCAGGACGGGCACTCAAACACGCGCTGGGTCGACTCGCCCTCAAAGGACGCTCCGCAGAAGGGACAGGGGATGCTCACGTGCGTGGCCTCTTGGAACTCCTGGGCCGTGCCGCGGTCTTCCCACAGCAGATGCTCCAGAACCGACTGATTGCGCCAGTGCTCATTAAAGAAATACCAGTCGGGGTCCACCGGGCGCTCGAGCTGCGACACATGCGTGAGCTTAAGCAGCCCATCGACAACCGTCAGTGGCGTATGGCGAATGCCCAGGGCGCTCTTGGGCTCCCCCGCATCGGCCTGCCACGGAACGACCGTGCCGCAATAGGCGCACTCAAAGCTGCGTTTAGCCTGGTGTGAGTACATAGGGCCGCCGCAGTTTTGGCATTTAATGGCAAACATCTCGTCCATGAATACGTCCTCCTTTGCACTGGGGCTGTCGACATTAAGTATGTCGGGCAGGTAAGCACATGCCCATACCCATGTGGCCCAAAATCGAGCACCCAGGCAGACGAGAAGGCTCGCTCGTTAGCACCGGCAGACCATTACTGCATTTTCTGAGCATCGGTGCACAGCGCCTCCGCGCGAGCTACACTATCCCCTTAAACATGATTGTGAGGACGACCGCTATGCTATTTGTAAATCGGCTGGTACATACGCTTGTTCCCGGCAGCGAGGGCGAGCCGGTCGATACCTCCTGCCGCACCAACGCGGGCTTCGCCGCAAGCCTCATCTGCATTGGCCTCAACATCACTCTGTGCCTGGCCAAGGGCATCGCGGGCCTGCTCGCCGGCTCCGTCTCCCTCATCGCCGACGCTTTCAACAACCTCTCCGATGCCTCGAGCAACATCGTAAGCCTGCTCGGGTTCCGCCTTGCCAGCCGCCCGGCAGACGAAGGCCACCCCTATGGCCACGGCCGCTACGAGTACCTAGCCGGTCTGTTCGTCGCCGTCCTGGTTTGCGCCGTCGGCATCAACCTGATCCTCGAGTCGGTCACCAAGATCATCAAGCCCTCCCCCACCGCCTACACGCTGGTCTCCCTAGCCGCTCTCGTCTTGTCCATGCTCGTCAAATTCTGGATGGCCGCATTCAACCGCGCGCTGGGCAACCGTATCGATTCCGAAACACTCATTGCCACAGCACAGGACTCCAAAAACGACGTCATCACCTCGGGTTCGGTCTTGATGGCGGCGCTTATTTCGCAGACGACCGGCTTTGACCTCGATGGCTGGGCAGGCCTGGGTGTGGGCATCTTCATCTGCATCAGCGGCATGGGTCTAGTGCGCGACGCCATCAGCCCGTTGCTGGGACAAGCGCCCGACCCCAAGCTCGTTCAGGCAATCCGCGACAAGATCATGTCCTATCCGCAGGTCTTGGGCACACACGACCTGATGGTGCACGACTACGGCCCCGGTCGTCAGTTTGCCAGCGCCCACGTGGAGATGCCCGGCGAGGGCGACGCATTTGAGCACCACGAGATTTTGGACACCATCGAGCACGACATCAAGCGCCAGATGGGCATCGGCATCACGTTGCACTGTGACCCCATCGCCACCACCGGCGACGACCTGCGCGGCTGGGTCAAGCGCGGCATCATGCAGATCGACCCCGCGCTCTCCATCCACGACCTGCACGAGCACGACGGGTTCGTTTCGTTTGACCTTGTGCGTCCCGACGGCTTTGACATATCCGACGAGGAGCTGCTGGAGCTCGTCACGCGCATCGTGCACGAGCGCCGACCCAATGCCTCATGCGTCGTTACGTTTGACTCGGGCTTTAGCTCGCCCGAGCGTCCGGCCGAGCAACTGTAGCCCGCTTAACAGCTAGTTTCCCTGCGCGCCCGAGATGCCGTTTTGCAGTGCGTTCCAGGCATCCGTCGCCATATCACCCAGGTTCTGAGCGGTGTCGCCCAGGTTCTGCGCCGTGTCGCCCAGCTCTTGCGCTTTGTCTCCCAACTCCTGTGCCTTGTTGCTCAAGTCCTCCAGCGTATTGGAGCTCGAGCTGTCGGTACCGCTTTGGCCGTCGGGCGAGTTGCCCGAGCTATTCTTGTGCGTGAGTTGAATTTCGAGGTTGCCGCTGTCGTTATAGTAAGCAGAAGTAACGACCCAGTTGGCATCGATGACGGGCGTTGAGCCATCATCAGTCAGGACCACGGCATTCGAAAGATTGGCGCCGCGCGACTTGAGAAGTTTCTTGGCGTTGGACCAGTACTGCCCCGGGATATCGCTCAGATCGACGGTGCTAGACGAGGCGGACTCGGTTTGCTCGGCAGCGGTATCAGCCGTTGAACTCCCTCGCTTGTTGAGCATGCCCGACACAATGGCAAACACAACCGACAGCGCAAAGAAGATCGCCAGCACGATGAGGATCTTCTTGATCACGCTCGACGAACGCGACGGCTTCTTCTCCTCGTCCTCGCCATATTGCGGAATCGACTTGGGGTACTCGCGATACGGCTCGCGCGACTCGTAGCGAGGCTGCGCCGTGCGAGGCATATACGTCGTCTGCTGAGGCTGCGGAATGGGATTCTGCGGCAGGTCATCATAGGGATTCGGTGTCGAGGCGGCATAAGAATCCTGCGGCGCATAATCAAACGGGTCCGGAGCTGCGTTGCCATAGGGGCCTTGCGAAGATGCAGCATAAGAATCCTGCGCCGTGTCGCCATAGCCCATAACCCGGGTGGGCTCGGCAGAAGGCTGCGTCGCGGCGGGGTCGGTATAACCGCGGTTGGGAACAACGCGGGTCGCATCGGCGCTATCGCCAGCCTGCGCGGAACCGTAGCCGCCCATCACGGTTGTCTTGTCCTGATCCATGCAACGATTCCTTTCCGTCGCGCGTGAGCATCAAGTTATCCATGCATTCTACCCGCGCAAAAGCCTATGATGGGCAGAGCCCGTCGGTATCTACAAGACATGCGCGGGCCTAAGGATAAAAAAGCCCCGCCGGGCCTTGGTAGGCACGGCGGGGCGGGCTAGCAGCTATGGACAGCAGGCTTAGAACAGGCCGGTGATGTTGCCGTCGTTGTCGACGTCGATGTTCTCGGCCGCGGGGACCTTGGGCAGGCCCGGCATGGTCAGAACACTGCCAGTCAGTGCGACCACAAAGTGGGCACCGGCGGAAACCTTGAGCTCGCGCACCGTGATGCGGAAGTTCTCGGGAGCGCCCAGGGCCTTGGCGTTGTCGCTAAAGCTGTACTGCGTCTTGGCCACGCACACCGGCAGGTTGCCAAAGCCGTTCTCGCGCAGCTCGGCGAGCTGGCGCTTGGCGGCCGGCGTAAAGTCGACGCCGTCGGCGCGGTAGACCTTGGTGGCAATGGCCTCAAGAGCGTCGGCCACATCGGCGCCGTCCTCATAGGCAAACTTGAGCTCGCTCGGCTGCTCAATCAGACGCATGACCTCATCGGCAAGCTCGAGCGCGCCCTCGCCGCCCTTGGCCCAGACCTCGGAAAGCTTAACGTTGACGCCGAGCTTCTGACACTCGGACTCGATGAGCGCAAGCTCGGCCTCGGTGTCCGTCGGGAAGCGGTTGATGGCGACTACGCAGGGCAGACCATAAACGTTCTGGATGTTGTCGACGTGACGCAGCAGGTTGGGCATGCCGGCCTTGAGTGCCTCGAGGTTCTCCTCGTTGAGGTCGGCCTTGGCGACGCCACCGTTGTACTTCAGCGCACGAGCGGTCGCGACGACCACGACGGCGCTGGGGCGAACGCCCGTCATGCGGCACTTGATGTCGAGGAACTTCTCGGCACCCAGATCAGCACCGAAGCCGGCCTCGGTAATGGCGACATCGCCAAAGCGCATCGCCATACGCGTGGCCATGATGGAGTTGCAGCCGTGGGCAATATTGGCGAAGGGACCGCCGTGGACAAACGCGGGCGTACCCTCGAGCGTCTGCACCAGATTGGGCTTGAGCGCATCCTTAAGCAGGGCCGCCATGGCACCCTGAGCCTTAAGGTCACGGGCGCGAACGGGCTCGCCGGCATAGCTGTAGCCGACAACAATCTCGCCCAGGCGCTCCTTGAGGTCGTTAATGCTCGTAGACAGGCACAGGATTGCCATGACCTCGGAGGCGACGGTGATATCGAAGCCGTCCTCGCGCGGCACGCCCTGGGCCTTACCGCCAATACCGTCGATGACGTGGCGCAGCTGACGGTCGTTCATATCGACGACGCGCTTCCAAGTGATGCGTTTAACGTCGATGCCAAGCTGGTTGCCCTGCTGAATATGGTTGTCGAGCATGGCGGCCAGCAGGTTGTTGGCAGCACCGATGGCATGGAAGTCGCCGGTAAAGTGCAGGTTGATATCCTCCATGGGGATGACCTGAGCCCAGCCGCCGCCGGCAGCGCCGCCCTTAACGCCAAAGACGGGGCCAAGCGAAGGCTCGCGCAGGGCCACGGCGCTCTTGACGCCGCGACGGCGCAGGCCGTCGGCCAGACCGATGGTCGTGGTGGTCTTGCCCTCGCCCGCAGGCGTTGGGTTGATAGCGGTCACGAGGACGAGCTTGGCCTGGTGATCAGTCGGCTCGTTGAGCAGTGAATAATCGACCTTAGCCTTGTCGAAGCCGTACGGAATCAGGTGCTTAACGTCGACGCCGGCGTTCTTGGCCACCTCGGTAATAGGCAGCGGCGTGACAGAACGTGCGATTTCGATGTCAGTAGGCATAGGCGGTCCTTTCGTTACCGAATGAGAAAAAGACCAATTCAGCATAGCACGGGCGCGCAATAGTAAAACACCCGTAACCGATGAATGGCGATATGTTTATCCAATGCTCAGCGATAGCTTAACAGCCCGCCAAAACAAAGCGCCCTAAATGGTAGGTTCAATCCCCAAGTGCTCAAAGGTGCGAAGCGTTGCCTGGCGGCCCTGGGGCGTGCGAATCATCAAGCCGCACTGCAGCAGATAGGGCTCATAGACATCCTCGAGCGTTCCCGGGTCCTCGCCCACCGCGCTGGCAAGCGTTGTCAGGCCCACGGCACGTCCGGAGAACGTCTTAGCGAGCGTCTCCAAAATGCGAATATCCATCCAGTCCAGACCGAGCTCATCGATCTCGAAGAACTCGAGCGCCTGGCGACAGATATCGAGCTCGATGGGGCCGTTGCCGCGCACCTGTGCGTAATCGCGCACGCGCTTGAGCAGGCGGTTGGCAAGACGTGGCGTGCCGCGCGAACGCGAGCCGATCTCGAGTGCACTGGGATGGTCGATCGTCACGCCCAGGATAGTCGCCGAGCGCGTAACAATCTGCGCGAGTTCCTCGACCGTGTAGTAATCCAGGCGATATGAAATGCCAAAGCGGTCGCGCAACGGGCCGGTCAACATGCCTGAGCGGGTCGTTGCCGCCACCAGCGTAAACTTGGGAATATCCAGGCGAATCGAGCGCGCCGCCGGACCCTTGCCAATCACGATATCGAGGGCAAAGTCCTCCATCGCGGGGTACAGGACCTCCTCGACCGAACGGTTGAGGCGGTGGATCTCGTCGATAAACAGCACATCACCCGGCTGCAAGTTAGTAAGGATGGCTGCCAGGTCGCCGGTGCGCGCGATGGCAGGGCCACTCGTGGTCTTGATCTGAGCGCCCAGCTCGTTGGCGATAACCGTAGCCAGCGTGGTCTTGCCCAGACCCGGAGGGCCCGAGAAGATCACGTGGTCGAGCGTCTCGCCACGGCTCTGCGCCGCTTCGATCAACACGCGCAGGCTCTGCTTGATATGCTCCTGGCCGCAGTAATCGTCCAGGCGCTGGGGGCGCAAAGTGCGATCGACATCGAGGTCCTCGGCCGTCAGCTCCGAGCCCACCATGCGCTCGCCGTGCGCCATGGATGCCGCCGGCGAGTTGCCGGGCGTCGCCCACAGGTCCTGAGAGTCATCGGCTTCCCACATCACGCATCCATTCCGAGTCGCTTAAGCGCCGCGCCGAGCAAATCCTCGACACGCATATCCTGCCCATCATACCCGCTCAGAGCGACATCGGTCTCCTGCGGGCTAAAGCCCATGGAAAGGAGTGCCGCACGGGCGTCATCGATCGCCGAAGGAGCGGCGGCGGGCACGGGCATCGCAACCTGACCGGGGATCGCATCGACCGGCACAAAGCCCTTGTCCTTGGCAAAGGTGCTCTTGAGCTCCAAGATGAGGCGCTGGGCGGTCTTTTTGCCCACGCCGGGCACCTTGGCCATGCCCTTGTCGTCCTCGGCCATCACCAGGGAATACAGCTGTCCCACGGTATAGGTGGAAAGTACGGCGAGCGCCAAGCGCGGGCCAACGCCCGAGACGGACACGAGCCGGTCGAACATCGTGCGCTCATCCTTTGAAGAAAAACCGAAAAGTGTCATGGCGTCCTCGCGCACCTGCATACGCGTGTAGAGGCGGACCTCGCCGCCGGGCGTCGGCAACGTGGCCGCAGTGCCGCCAGAAATGCCGAGTTCAAAGCCAACGCCCGACACGTCGACGACGGCCGAGCTCATCGTGGCCTCGACAAGCGTTCCATGGAGCTGGGAAATCATCAGTATCCGGTTCCTCTCTGTTGATAGAACTCGCCACCGGTAAGGGCACGGGTGCGGCTGAGGTTTACGTGGCAGATGGCGCAAGCCAGGGCATCGGCGGCATGGTCGGGATGCGGGTCGTGGTCGAGCTGCGTGAGCGTACGAACCATATACGCGACCTGCCGTTTGTCCGCGGCTCCGGTGCCCACAACAGCCTGCTTAATCTGCATAGGCGTGTACTCGCCAATCTCGAGCGCGCATTCCGAAAGCGCCACGAGCGCGGCACCGCGGGCATGCGCCGTAGGGATGGCCGAGCGAACGTTGGCGCCAAAGTAAATGCTCTCGATGGCAGCGGTATCGGGTCGATAACGCTCCACGACGCCCTTGAGGTCGCGGGCGATATGCGACAGGCGCACCGCGAGCGGACTACCCGCGCTGGTCTCGATGCAGCCATAGGCACGGCAGCGAACCTCGCCACGCCGCTCCTCGATAATCCCCCAACCCGTATGAGCCAAACCGGGGTCAATGCCCAAGATAACCAAGCCAACCTCCCCTCGCCACAAGCGCAGCGCAAGACAAGGCCCCGCGCACTATTCACGAACGTCTGTTCTAGAATAACACAACGCTAGCCCTATAAGTCAGCCGAGATCGAATTGTAGGTTGAGCATACGCAAGCGAGCGCCCGCCAGAGCGAGCAAGGTGCCTTGAAAGAGGAGGGCATTGACCTGGTGGTCATGCCCGACGATTGAAAGGCAGATTGCCGCTCTGGCGGGCGCGCAGCGTCGACTCGTTACGCGGTTTGGCAAAACCGCGTAACCTTTTTAGTTCTGGCTAAAGAACGGGAACTGCCTCGGATCCACCGGCGGATGCGGCATCGGCGTGCCCTGGGGTCCACCCTGCGGGCCACCCTGGCCGCCCATCATCTTATCGATGGCGTCCTGAACCTCGCCCTCGAACTTTTTCATGCCCTCGTGCAAACGACGCTGACCGTCCTCAGAGCGCAGCTCCTCCATCTGCTCGGGCGAAATACCCAGCAGCTCACCCAAAATGCCCATCATCTCACCGCGCATACGGTCACTCGTATCGTCGTCGGCAAAGCGACGCACCTCGGCGCGCGCCAGCGAATCAACCGTCATGCGCTCCTTGCCGTTGAGCCCCAGATCGGACCACGCAAGCATGTACGGCCAGGCGCGCTCGGCAAACGAACGGGCAGAGACGATCGGCACCGTCGGCAGCATGCGGCGGGCGGCCTCGCCCTGACGCACGAGCATCAGCAGCAGCGAGCAGGCCTCAGGCTTGCCAGCGGCCATCGGGATGTCGTCGAAAGATCGATTGCGGTCCACGTGCGACTCGAGCGCACCATCGACCTCACCCGGCTCGAGCCCGCCGAGCAGCTGTGCCGCGCGGTCGAGCATATCGACCGGACCGTCGAGCGTCGAGAGCGCCTGCGCCAGCACTCGCTCCATACAATCTTCCACCGCGTTGAGCGTCACGAGCTCTTGGGGCACCACGGCAGACGTGCGGTTGCGCACGCGCGCCACAAACTCAAGCGTCGACAGGTACACATCGCCAAAGGGCGCGTAATCACCCTGGTAGCCGCCGCAAAGCGCCGGCGCCGCCAGCGCGTACTCGGTTTTGGACAGCGGACTCAACGCCATCGCACCCAGCTCGAGCGCCGTGTCCTCCAGCATGAGGCCCAGCGTGCGAGAGCGCAGGCGCTCGGCGTCGCCCGCCGACACATCGCGGTCGAGCACGCGCGCGGCATCCGGCGCATCGCGCTCAACCGTGCGAATATGCAGGCGCTCGGCAATGGCGCGAACGGCGGCACAGCGAGCAGCCTCGGCCTCCTCCTGCGCCGGCGTAAAGATGCGGTTGCGCCCCAGCACCAGGCCAATCACGTTACGTGGGCCCAGAGCGTCGACGGCCAGCGCCGCCAGCAGGGACGACGGCAAGTCGCCCTCGAGTGCCACCACGGCGCGCGACGCACCGTGGGCCCGGGCGTTGTCGCGCACGGCGAGCACCAGCGCCTGCCACAGCCACTCCTCGGAACGGAACTCGGGCAGTTCGTGATCTTCCAGGGCATCGAGCATCACGCCGCGCTGAATCTCCTGAACCAGCAGGCTCTCCTCAAAACACGGCGCTTGGGCCACCACGCGACCGCAGTCGTCGAGCACAAACGAACCGCCGGTATACACCGACTCGTCATAGGCACCGACCGGCGCCATACAGGCAAACCACACGCTGCGCTTGGATGCGATCTTGCGGTAGGCGCCGCTGCGAACGGCGGCAATGGCGGCAGTCTCGCGGTCGGTCATGTCAAACGCATTGAATTGGAAATACGCAATGAGGTCAACACCGGTCGGCAACATCTCGAGTTCGCGGTCCAAGTCAAAAATCACGGCGATGCGCACGCCGTCCACGTCGAACACCGGCGGCGCCCAACGCGTGTCGTTGTTCTCGCCACGCTGCAGGGCAATGCTCGAACGCGCCGGCACCACATGACCGTCCTTGAGCATCATGTAGTCGAGCAGCGGCTGACCCTCAAACGAAACCGCCGCGGGCACGATGCAGATCATGTCAAGCTCCTGGATGCGCTCGGCGATACCAGTCAAGCCGGCAAGCATGTCGTGCTCAAAGTCGGCAGCGCCCACCAGGCCACCGGGCATGGCGCCCATAAAGAGCGGAGCCGGAACGCACAGCACGCGCGCCCCGCGCTCGTGGGCCAGACGAGCCTGGTCCTCGATGCGGCCGCAAATGCCCTCAATATCACCCAGGCGCATATCGATCTGTGCAAGCGCGAGCTTCATGGCTCAGCCCTTTCCGTCGTAAACCATCGAAATCGTAGTAAAAGCGCCGGCCGCATGATGCAGTCGGCGCTCGCATGTGCATATGCTAGCTATGATACCCCGAGCGGGGGCGCGCTCCTAGAACGTCGCGGACCACAGCCCGTGCAGGTTGCAGTAGGCATAGACGGTACCGGTCTTGGAACCGCCGGCAAAAAACGTCGCGGGCTTCATGCCGGGCTCAAGGTAATGGACCTCTAAGCGGCCCTCGGCCTCAAGGGCGATCCACTCAATATAGTGCTCGGGCAGGCTGGGGTGCTCGACCGAGCCAACGCGTGCGCGAATCACGTGACCGTCGCGCTCGGTCTCGACAACAGGCACGTGCTTCTCGTGCGCCGCGTCCTCAGTGTTTGCAGTCAGTTCCGTGCAACCGGCAGGGGTTGCAACGTCGTTGCCAAGGGCGGCAATGAGCTTACCGTCGGGGTCCTTAAAGAATTTCGCCATGATGTTCTCCTTTGCTGACGTGCCAATGTTCTTGATGGTTCTTATGCCCAAAGGCAGACAAACCATCCACGGCATTGCAAATGAACACATAACGGATCAGGCAAGCGGTCGGGCCAAAATGCGTCGACCGTCCTGCCCACTCCAGCAGTCCCACCCCGCGCGCGGCTAGCGCCCGTCGCCGCCCAGCAGTGCCAGAACATCTTCGCGGGTAAACAGCGCCGACGAGATGCCGTCGCCGCCGAGCACGCTGTTGACCAGGTCGCGCTTGGACTCCTGCATCTGCATAATGCGTTCCTCGATCGTGCCCTTGGCGATGAGCTTGTACACGGTCACGGTATGTTGCTGGCCAATACGATGCGCGCGGTCGGTCGCTTGGTCCTGCGCCGCCACGTTCCACCACGGGTCGTAGTGAATGACCACGTCGGCCGCCGTCAGGTTGAGGCCCACGCCGCCCGCCTTGAGCGAAATCAAAAAGACCGGAACCTCGCCCGCTTGGAACTGCGCGACCATCTTGGCGCGGCTCTCCTTAGACGAAGCGCCCGTGAGCTTAAGGAAGGCGATGTCCTCCTTGGCCAAGCGCTTGCCGATGATATCGAGCATGCCCGTAAACTGGCTGAACAACAGGATGCGATGCCCGCCGTCGAGTGCGCCGTGCACGAGCTCCATGCACGTATCGAGCTTGGCGCTCCCCGCCTTGTAATCCTCGTAGTGTAGACGCGGGTCGCAGCAGATCTGGCGCAGCTTGGTGAGCTCGGCGAGCACTTTGAGCTTGTCTTTTTTAAACTCGGATGCCTCGCGGTGCTGCACCTGCTGGGCGATGCGGTCCTGGTTGGCCAGGTAGAGCTTGCGCTGCTCGCCGGTGAGCTGTGCCATGACGGTGTCTTCGATCTTCTCGGGCAGGTCGGCCACCACGTCTTCCTTAACACGGCGCAGCACAAACGGCGACACGAGCGCCTGCAGGCGAGCGGCGCTATCGCCCTCGGCATGCTCGACGGGGCTCTCAAAGCGCTTGGCAAACGACTCGCGCGTCCCCAAAAGGCCCGGCATCAAAAAGTCGAAGATGCTCCAGAGCTCGGACAGGCGGTTTTCGATGGGCGTGCCCGTCAGGGCAAAGCGCACGCCGGCAGGCAGGCGCTTGGCGGCGCGCGCCACCTGCGTGAGCGGATTTTTAATGTACTGTGCCTCATCGAGCACCACGCGGGCAAAATCCCGCTCGACGTACTCGTCGATATCGCGCCGCATAAGGTCATACGACGTCACGACCACGCTATGCTCGGCCACGCCGGCGATCTGCACGCGGCGTTGAGCCTTGGCGCCCACAATGGCGCACACATCGAGCGACGGGGCAAAGCGCTCCAGCTCGGCAGTCCAGTTGTACACGAGTGAGGCCGGGCATACCACGAGCGTGGGCTTGGTGTCCCCCGCCTCCACGCGCGCCAGAATATGCGCAATCATCTGGAGCGTTTTGCCCAGGCCCATGTCGTCGGCCAAGATGCCGCCAAGGCCCAGGTGTTCGAGCGAGCCGAGCCACTGGTATCCGTCGACCTGGTAGCCGCGCATCGTTGCCTTGAGCGATGCCGGCACCGTAAAGTCCATCTTGCCGAGCGTGTCCAGGCGCTCGACGGTACGGCGGAACGCAGCGTCGCGATCGGCCTCGAGCGCCGGCGTGCGTGCGAGCATGCTGTCGACGAACAGGGTGCTCGACGCGGGAAGCGACACGCCGTCGAGCAGGTCGACGGCATCGACACCCAGGTCCTCGGCAAGGCCAAACGCGGCGCGCGCCCCCTCGTCCAGGCGAATGATGTCGCCGGACGTAAGGCGCGCAAACGTTTGATGGCGCTTGTACGAATCGAGATAGACGGCAAGGTCCGCGGCCGAAAGCCCGCTCGCGCCCAGCTCGACATCGAGCAGATTGCTCTTAACGGTCGCACGAACCGAGAGCTTGGGCGCGGGGCGGACCGAGATCTGGCGCAGACGGTCGCTGAGCATGATCTCACCCAGTTCGGACAGGGCAGACAGGCCCTCGGTCAGCAGGCAGAACAAGCGGGCGTCATCGCGCTCCTCAAACGCCAGACCGCGCTCGTAGAAATCGAAGTACAGGGCCGCCGTGTCCATAACGCGAAACTCCGCCACCTCGTCGCGGGGCGGCACACCGGGGCGCTGCTCTTCGAAGGGGCTGCCCGGAGCGCCCAGGCTAAAGAGATCCGCCGACCAATCGCCGTAGGTAACCGTAATTTTGCAGGTCACGAGCCCATCGTCGACACCGATCGCCATAGCAAAGCTCGGCTCGGGTGCCACGGTATCGAGCGCGGCGGGCGCGGTGAGGTCGGTGTAGTCGCGCAAAATGGGCAGCGCCATACGGCAGAACTCACCCACCTGCTCGGCGGCAATATGGGCGGGCGTGCGGCACGGCAGCAAGCGCGACAAAAAAGGTGCGGCATGCTGAGCAAATGCAGCGTCGGTACGGCGCGCGCGGCGCGTGTCAACCAAGTAGGCGGCATCGCCCGACGCAAAGCAGTACACATCGGCGGGCAGGCGCAGGTCATAGCTACCACCAGCCGCCGGCGCGATTTTGGCGGCAAGCAGCGGTGGGCGCTTAGCGGATGCCTCGTCCTCCCCTTGCGGAGACAGCTCAACCGCCACGTCGTAGGTGCGATGCGTCGTCATCCCCCGCGACCAGGCGGGCTCAAAGGAGATGGTCTGGCCGCGCAGCAGGTCCAGCACATATACGATGCTATGCTCGGACAGCGGCAACTGACGCTCGGCAACAAAACCACTGCGGGCAAAGTCGTACGACGCCGAACGCGAGCTTGTGATGTCATCGAGATAGGCAACTGTCGTCGCAACAAGGTTGAGCAGCTTTGCCGATGTTTCGTCAAAGGCCTCAGGTGAATGGACAAACGTGAGCTTCTTGCCATAGGAGAACGTGCCGCCGCGCACGTAGGCATCGGCCATGCCGTCGATGTCCTTGACCACGTAGGAGACCGATCCACAGCGAATGCGGAACTCGAGCGCCCAGCTAAAGCGGTCAGCGAACAGCGGATTGTAGTACGGCACCAACGAGGGCTCCAACGCCGCTTTGGGGGCGTCGGGATCAACGGCACCGGCAAGCTTGCGGCGCATGCTCGCCAGCTCATCCATGCGCGCGTCCGAAAGATCGGAAAGCGCCGCCACAAGGCTCGGGCTCGTGGGGACGGGCGCCGGGAAGGGAAAGTTGGGGTTGACGGCCGGCGCTTTGGGCGCGGTGCGCGCGGGCTGTTTCGGCTGCGCCGTAAACGTGCGGACCGGCGTGCGCAGGCCCTCGACGGGCTCGGTGCCGCTTGCGTCCAGATACGCCAGCGCCGTGGCGATGGCGTGCTTGCACATGCCGGGATAGCGATAGGCAGCGGGGCAATCGCAGTCGTAGTCGATCACCTCATGCTCGTCCATGTCGAGCGCCACGCGCGTCTTGTACAGGTCGCCGCGCGAGCCGCGCACTGAGCCCTCGACCGTCACGTTTTTGGAAAAGCGCGAGCCGCTGTCCTCAATCGACAGCACGGCGCCGTTGAGCATGAGCGAGCGCCCCTTCATAAAGGTGCCGCTCAGCGCCGCCTCTTTCCGAAACGCCTGCACAAACGTTCCCTGTGCCATCACTTCCTCCAATCTCACCCGGGGTAGCTTAGATCACCGTCACGCGACCCTGGTTGCCCACGATGGCCTTGGCCTCGGCCAGCAGCGGAATCGAGCGCGCGTTGACCTTGGCAGGCACCTCGGCGCGCAGCACGCGCCCGTCCACCTGCTCGATAAAGATCTCCACGCGATCGCCGCCCGGGTTGGTGGTGAGCACCGTGGCCAGGCGCGCCATATTGCCCTGGCTAAAGCGGCTGTTGGGCACCATAACCTCAAACACCTTGGGCTTGTTGTTCTCCTCGTTGAGCTCCAGCGGCACGATCTCCTGCGCGATGATCTGGTCGCCGCGGTCCGAGCGCTCGAGCTTGCCCTTAATGCGCACAAACGCATCGGACAGCTGTGCACCGGTCTCGGGATCGACCTCGCCGTACAGGTACCCCTCGGCCTCCTTGTAGGTCTTGGGGAACACGACGACGGTGGCCTCGCCTTCCATGTCCTCGAGCTGCACGATGCCCATGGGGTCGCCGTTTTTGGTCACGCGCTTGGACACGCTCGAGACCATGCCGGCCCACCACAGTGCCTTGCCCTCGGGAATCTCCTGGTTGATGGTACCGCCCGTGGGGTTTTGCACCTCGTAGCCGGTGTCGATCTGCGAGAACGAAAAGTCGCGCGCTTTGCTGAGTGCATACTCAAACGGACGCAGCGGGTGGTCCGAGACATAGATGCCCAGAACCTCCTTCTCCTGGCTCAGCTTAAGGTGGCGGTCCCACTCCTGGCCATCCGGATCGGGCACGCTCACCTCAAAGCCCGAGCCCTCAACATCACCAAACATGTCGAAGAACGACGTCTGGCCGCTCGCACGATCCTTCTGGCGCTTCACCGCGGCATCGATGATGTTCTCGGGGTTGTTCTTGTCCACAAAGTGCATCATCTGGCGACGCGGATACCCCGTGGAGTCAAAGGCGCCTGCCTTGATGAGCGATTCGATCACGCGGCGGTTGGCCTGGCTCGAGTCCACGCGCTCGACAAAGTCGTGCAGCGTCTTAAACGGACCGCCCGCCTCGCGCTCGGCGATAATCGCCTGCGCCACGCCGGTGCCCACGCCGCGGATGCCGGCCAGACCAAAGCGCACGCCCTCCTTGGTAGCCGTGAACTCGGTACCGGACTCGTTGACATCTGGCGAAAGCACGGGGATGCCGTCGTGACGGCATGCCGAGACGTAGTGCACGATCTTGTCGGTCTTGCCCGTGTAGGACGTCAGAACGGCCGCCATGTACTCGTGCGGATAGTGCGCCTTGAGCCACGCCGTCTGCATAACCAGGATGGCGTAGCCGGCAGAGTGCGACTTGTTAAAGGCGTAAGATGCGAACTCGAGAACATCGTCCCAAATCTTCTGGGCGACCTCGCGCGTGTAGTTGTTCTTGATGGCGCCGTTCATCCAGTGGTCGTAGGTGGTCTCGTCGGAGCCATCCTCCCAGTGGAGCACCGTCGACGTGAGCAGCTTGATTTTCTTCTTAGCCACGGGCTTACGGATACGCGAGTCCGATTCGCCCTTGGAGAAGCCGCACATCTCGACGGAGATGAGCATAACCTGCTCCTGGTAGACCATGGTGCCGTAGGTTTCGCCCAGGATGTCGTCCAGGCGGTCGTCGTAGGAGACCGCCGGCTCCTTGCCGTTCATACGGTTGATGTAGGACGAAACCATGCCGGCGCCCAGCGGGCCCGGGCGGTACAGGGCGATCAATGCTACGACGTGCTTGTACTCGGTGGGCTTCATGTTCTTGATCGTGGCCGTCATGCCGGCGGACTCGACCTGGAAGACGCCGGCGGTGTGGCCGGAACCCATGAGCTTAAAGATCTCGGGGTCGTCAAAGGGAATCTCTTCCTCTTTGATGTCGATGCCGAAGTTCTTTTTGATGTTTGCCTTGGCCTTGGAGATAACAGTCAGCGTGCGCAGGCCCAAGAAGTCCATCTTGAGCAGGCCCATGTCGGCAACGGTATGGCCCTCGTACTGGGTAATCTCGACGCCGCCCTTGGTGTCGAGCTTGGTGGGCACGTGCTCGTTGACGGGGTCGCGGCAGATCAGAACGGCGCACGCGTGCACGCCCTCGCCACGGGTGAGGCCCTCGATTGAGAGCGCCGTGTCGATGATGCGGCGGGCGTCGTCGTCCTTTTTATATGCCTCGGCAAAATCGGGGTTAAACAGGTCCTCTTTGCCGGGTTGCTTTTCGAGCACCTGCTTGAGCTTGACCTTGGGGTCGCTCGAGACCATCTTGGACAGACGCTGGCCCATGTAGACCGGGTAGTCCAGGACGCGAGCGGCGTCGTTGATGGCCTGCTTGGCCTTAATGGTCGAGTAGGTGATGACGTGGGTGACCTTCTCGGGGCCGTAGAGCTGGCGAACGTGCTCCACGACCTCGAGGCGCCGCTCATCGTCGAAGTCCATATCGATATCGGGCATCTCGGTACGCTGCGGGGACAGGAACCTCTCGAACATCAGGCCGTTCTCGAGCGGGTCGAACGCGGTGATGTTCATGGCGTAGGCGACGATGGCGCCGGCGGCCGAGCCACGGCCGGGGCCGACGCCGATGCCGTTGTCCTTGGCCCATTGCACGTACTCGGCAACGATCAAGAAGTAGGCGGCAAAGCCCTTGTCGCAGATGACCTTGTATTCGTACTCAAAGCGCTCTTTGATATTGACGCCGCCGATCTCGCGCGTGGCCCAGTCGTCACCATAGTGCTGGCGCAGGCCCTTCTCGCACTCGCGGCGGAACTGGCTCTCGTGCGTCTCGCCGGGGTCGAGCAACGGGAAGCGCGGCAGGATGATGGAATCCCAGTCCAGCTCAACGTAGCACTTATCGGCGATCTCGAGCGTGTTGTCGCAGGCCTCGGGGCAATACGGGAACATCGCCCGCATCTCCTCCTCGGTCTTCATGTAAAACTCCGAGCCGGTCATGCGCATGCGGTTGGGGTCGTCGACCTTGGCGTTCATACCAATGCACATGATGACGTCCTGCACGGGCGCGTCCTCGCGGCGCAGGTAGTGGAAGTCGTTGGTGGCGATGACCTTGACGCCCACCTGTTTGGCGATGTCGATGAGCGTGCGGTCCATCTGCTCGTCGGTCAGGCCATTGTCGGTGGTGATGCCGTGTTCCTGGATCTCGATATAAAAGTCGCCAGGTTCGAAGGTATCACGGAAGGTCTCGGCCCACTTGATGGCGCCCTCCATGTCACCGCGGTCGATGTATTTGGGAATGATGCCCGCGATGCAGGCGCTGGTGCAGATCATGCCCTTGGCGTGGCGGCGTAGGTTGTCGAGCGTCACGCGCGGCTTGTAGTAAAAGCCCTGCACGGCGGCCTCGGAGACCGTCTGCATCAGGTTGACGTAGCCCTCCTGGTCCTTGGCCAGAAGGATCATGTGGTAGAGCTCGGGCTTATGGTCGCGAGCAAGGGTCTCGTCCGGCGTAAAGTAAACCTCGCAGCCAAAGATGGGCTTGATGACCAGGGGCGGCTTGAGCTCGTCGATGTTGCCCTTCTCGTCCCACATGGCCATGTCCTTCACATACTGGGCATGCTCGCGCGGGTTTGCCTCAGGATCGGGCTCCACCAGCTCGTCGCGGCGGTCCTTTTCCAAGAAGGCCTTGTCGTGGCTCCAGGTTTTGTACTCGGGCGTGTTGTGGTTGACGGCGTCGCAGGCCAGCGCCAGGTCGGGCACGCCATACATGTAGCCGTGGTCGGTAATGGCCACGGCGGGCATGCCAAGCTCAACGGCACGGTTAACCATATCCTGGATACGGGTTGCGCCGTCGAGCATGGAGAAAACAGTGTGATTGTGCAGATGGACGAATGCCATGTGATGAGCTCCGATGCGGGTTCGTGTTCTGACTGAACGATTTTACCCCACGGCACGGACAGCACCCGAACCTAGCCAAACCCACACGGTAGTCTTTTTGGGACCTTCAAAAAGGGGAATAAGGGCATCCAGATATATCGAGTATTACTGAAACCCCGGCGATACGCTGAATGATTTGTGACGAATAGTCATGTCCATCAAGAAGGCTCGACGCTTCGGGCAGCTCGTCAATCGATATATCAATTCTTGGAGACATGTATTCCTACCATTTTTAAAGAAACAACGGCGGTAATTGCTATCGCGATTGCGCCAATAACACCGAGCGCTATCTGAATGGGATATAACCCCAACACATATCCAAATATGGAGAAAAACATTGCAGAAAAGAGGGCCCTTACCAGAGACGCGACGGAAAGGATCGTCGCGCGGAGATCGTCCGCTATCGCGTCTTGGATTAAGTTTTCCGAAGTGATGTACACCACTTCCGGGAGAAAACAAAGCACCATGCTAAGGCCAAACAAACACAGCGGATTTGAAGCGAACCACGGAAGAATCATGAAAAGACCGGCCTCGATTAACATCGAGCCGAGCATGGTATTTCTTTTCCCGAAACGCGATGAGAAGAAATCTGCTGCAATGTAGGCCGTCGCATTTACTGCATAGGATGCACCGAAAAAGATTCCTATTATGGAGACGGGAGCATCAAATGCATCGAATACCAACTGATTCAAGTTGTAATAACTCCCATAGAATCCATCGAGCATGCTTGTGCCGATTAGAAGAAGCAATACCGCAAAAGCGGATTCTCCAATGCACCAGGTTTCGCGTCTGAAGATCTTGGCTACGTCAAACCTTTCCTCCCCAGAGTTTTTGGAATGGGTCGTTTCCATCCTCTCAATGGGATACAGAAGGAAAAGCTGCAGGAGATAGAAAACGGAAACGCATACGTAGAGGACACTCCAAGATACTTGGGCAATGAATGATCCAAGTACGATTGCCACTCCCGTCGCGATTGATTGCGCGGCAAGCAGCCGAGCGTTGATGGTGAGGAAGCGCTCTCCTTGACCGGCATTTCGGGCAATTTCATATAAAAGTGCTTGTTCGGATCCCGATTGAAGGGAGTAGGCGAGTGCCTCAACAAGGGAAAGCGCGACGAGAAAGGGGCCTGAGAGTAACAGCATGCCAGCCGTATGGAAGAAAAGCAGCAGCACGCCCACTTGAATCGAAAACTTCTTTCCAAAGAAATCGCCTATCAGCCCTGTTGGCAGCTCGAGAACGACCGTTGCAATGTTAAACAGGGCTTGATAAAGCGCGATTTCCGTGACAGACATTCCTTTCTCCGCAAGGAAAAGTAGAAACACTCCCCGATTTAAAACAAATCCCGCGAGAACGAAAAAGGCGGAATAGATGTGCAGCTGCGTAGCGGCATTCTTATTCATTTGGCACTTCCAACAACATTTTTTGTCGGGCTGTTCGCTACTGACTCGAAACCCGAAGCGTTCACGGTTTCCGATGAAGAGTCACCTTACCTTTTGCGGTATGGGCGCTTCTCGTACTTATAGCCGTTGAGCCTGTTGCGGCTGGGACACTTGCCCGTGGCGTTCTCGATATCCTGCATGATGGACCCCGCCAGAGCGTCAAAAAGCTCCTCCGGCGTCACCTTAAGCGTTTTGGTGAGCTGCATGATGGCCCCTTATCCGTTTGAACCGTTCGGGCCATTGTACCGCCCCAAGCTCTCCCATGCGTTGCGGTGCCATTTGGACGATTGAGGGCCTTACGGCCGCAAAACCAACCAAATAGCACCATAAAGCCTGAGGTGGCTAGAGGCTGTAGGTGACCACCTGAGGCTCGCACGGGTTGGCGGGGTCGACTTGCTCCACGCGGACGAACTTGACCGTCACGGCCTCAAAGCCCGCCTTGTGCAAAACATCAGCGTAGACGCGCGCCTGCAGGGCATGCTTCTCGAGCAGCTGGTCGGGCGTCTCATCCGGCGTGCCACCCGTCTTGTAGTCGATGACCAGTGCGCGTGACGGATCGGCCGGGTCGGTCGCCAGTGCATCGATGGCGCCCTCGGCATAGGCACCGTAGCGAGCGATGTCCTCGTCCTCACAGCCCAGCGAAAAGAACGGCACTTCGGCACGGACGCACGGCCAGGCAAGCAGCTCGGCACGGACCGCCGACTTGAGCCAGCGGTCCAGGGCAACGTCGAAGCGTTCGCGCCGCTCCGGCGTCAGGCACCACAGGCGCGCCAGCGCATCGGCACGCTCAGCGGGCAGCGCATCGGCACCCATCTCGATCAGCCACTGGCAGGCGGCATGGAACGCCGAGCCCAGCGCCATGGGGTTGCCGGCGGGCTCAACGGCGGCCACGTCTGCATCGGCCATCTCCGAGCCATCCGACTCCGCATCATCGCCGGACTCGTCCATGGGCACACGCGCCTCGGCGGCACGGTCTTCTGTCTCGGCATGGAGCGCCGCGGCGATTGACGAGTAGCTATACGAGTCACGCGCCGGGAACGGACAGGTGCCCATGCGCACGCCCACTGCCTGGGGATACACAAGCTCAAACGAATCGGGCTCGGGGTCGGCAGGACCGGGCACAGTTGAGTGCGCAGCATTATCAGCAACATCGACATCGCCGCGAACAAGCCTACCCTCGGCATCCAGCGAAGCGTTAGCCTCAAACGCCTGCTCGCCAAAGGTAAAGTCCGCCAGCGAGATGAGCTCGTAATCGCCCGGCTTGGAGTTGTCGAACACCAAACGGTCGCTATCGAGCTGCGGCATGTCCAGACTGTCGGTCGGTAGGATGCGACGCAGCACTTCGTAGGTCAGATCGGTCTCGGCATCGAAGGTCGGCGCACACACCTTGCCGCGGCTCACGCCGGCATCCATCGCCAGAATGACCAACTCGCGCGCTCGCGTCATGGCGACGTAGAGCAAGCGGGCCCGCTCCTCGAGCGAGAGCCGCAGGTCATCGTTGCGCAGGCGAACGAATGCCTCGGCGGGAGAACCTGTCGCGCAGACATCCTCCATGAGCTCCGGCGACAGCCACAGCGACGTGCCCTTGCCCTTAAACGCATGCTCAAACTGCTTTTTGACGTCGTCGCCCTTTATAAAGGTTCCGTCGGCGAGCTTAACGCCGTCGAAGCGTGCCGGCAGCGCCACGACCTGCGCCCCGCCGTCGACGCGACCCATCTGTGCCGCACCGGACGATTTGCGCACGCCAAAACACTCGGCGACCGCCACGACCGGATATTCCAGACCCTTGGAGGCGTGCACCGTCATGATGCGTACCGCGCCGTCGCCCTCCTCGTTGAGGGCACCCGGAGCTTCCTTGCCCGCCAAAAAGCGGTCGAAGGCCAGCGCGATGGAACGCGGCGAGTTACCGAACTCGGCCTCGGCCTCAACCACAGCATCAAGCGCCTTGAGCACGTTGGCGGCGATGGCCTTGCCCTCGGGGCCACGCTGTGCCAGACGCACAAACCAACCGGAGGCGTTGACCACGTCGCGCGCGATGGCAGCGAACGAATCGCGGCCCACGCGACGAAGCGCATACCGCAGCACCTCGCGGGCGCGCGTCACGAGCGGCAAGTCTTGCAAACCCGGCACGTCGAAATCGCTCATGATGCCCGCGTCGATATTCCGGCGCGAGGTCTCCCCCGTCTCGCTATCGAGCTTGGTCGCCAGCGCCAGGAACTCCTGGGCGCCGAGCGCAAACATCGGCGAGGCGAGCAGCGGCATAAGGCCCTGCGCCGTATCGGCCGGGTTGGCGAGCGCGCAGACTAGGGCGCGCACCGTCTGCACCTCGGCTGCCTGGGCAAAGACCGAGCCACCCGCGATCACGCAGTCGAGCCCCTGGTCGCGGAAAGCCTGGGCATAAACGTCGGCGTTTGTCATGCGGCCCAGCAGCAGCACCATGCCGCCCTGGGGCTGGCCGGCATCGGCAAGCGCGCGGAACCGCTCCGCGATCGCGCGGGCCTTGGCCTGTGTGCGCTCCTGCGTACTGCCGCCGGCAACAAAGAGCGCCTGGCGACGCGAGGCGTCCGCTACCAGCGTGTCCTTGCGGCCGTCGCTCGCCTCAAGATCCAAAAAGCCCTGCATGAGGCCGCCGTCATCGCCGTCGAAGACGCGTGCCACGTAACGCAGCACCTCGTCATGGCTGCGGAAGTTGCGCACGAGCTTGACGAGCTCGCCGGCGGGGACATCGGCAGCAGCGCCAGCGACGGCCGCCGCCTCGGCCGTCCCCGAGGCGTCCACTTTGCGCTCCTGGCGGCGGAAGACCTCGACCTCGGCGCCGCGGAAACGATAGATCGACTGCTGTGCATCGCCCACGGTACACAGCGCACGCTCGCCCGCGCCGGTCAGGTAACGGATCAGGTCGACCTGCATCTGGTCGGTATCCTGAAACTCATCGATCATGACCATCTTAAAGCGGCCCTCGTATGCCTCTCGGATGGCCGGGTAATCGCGCAGGGCCTCGTAGGCCATGCGCAGCAGGTCGTTGTTGTCGAGGGCAGACTGGGCAGCCTTGAGCGCGCGGTACTCAGCCTCTACAGAGCGGGCCAAGCCCACCAGCGCATCGAGCGCCGGACCGCCGCAGGCAAGCACGATATTGATAAACGCATCGGCAGCCTCGGCCTTGAGCAGCTCGACCTGCTCCTTGGGGAACGCCTTGCTCGCGCGCGGCATGGTGCACGACATCATGAGTCGTGCCGCATCGGCCATGGTCTTGCCGCTCGCCTCGAACGCGTCGATGGCATCGAGCGCCATCTGCGCTTTCTCGGTCGCGGCCTTGCTCGCACCCAACGCCGCGCGATAGGCGTCGGCAAGCGCAGAGGTGTCGGCCTGGCCGCGCGCCACGCACACATCGTCCATGCTGCCCGGCAGCTGGCTCGATAGCTCCAGCAGGTCGCGCACCAGACCTTTGATGGTGGTACCGGCGCCAAACGGCCCGCCCTCGCCCGCCATGGGATACCAAGCGTAGAGGGCCTTAAGCGAGGCGGCGAGCTCAGGCGCGGCATCGGGCGCCGTCGCGCGCCCCAGCACATGCTCGACAGCCTGATCCATAAGCTCATCGGTATCGGTGAGCACCGTGAATTCGGGATCGATGCCCAGCTCCAGCGCGTGCGTGCGCAGGATACGCGAGCACATACCGTGAATGGTCGAAATCCAAGCGTCGTCGACGGTCAGGGCCTCTTCGTCCATACCCTCTTCGATAAGCGCGCGGCGCACACGGTCGCGAATCTCGGCCGCGGCGTCTTTGGTAAAGGTAATGGCGAGCACCTGGTCCAGGTGCTCGACAAACGGACCGGATTCGGGCGAGAGCGCGTAGACGATGCGGCGCGTGAGGGTAAAGGTCTTGCCCGAGCCGGCGCCCGCCGAGACAAACAGCGGACGGTCGAGCGTTTTGACGATCTGCAGCTGTTGCGGCATCAAAGTCGAAAGATCCATGGTCTACACGTCCCTCCTTACAAACGTTCCTTCGTGGTTATACGAGCAGCGCGCATGCGCGGCCTGAGCCGACGTCGGGTCGACGGCGGCAACGTTGCCCGCCTCGAGCTCGCGCAGACGCTCGGCAATGCCGGTCTCCACGCGATCGAGCAGCGCATCGAAGTCCATGTTGCCGCCCTCGCCGGGAAAGCCCTTCTTAAGGCCTGGGATGCGGCCGTCGCCGCGCTCTTCCTCAAGCAACTCGGCGCTCGCCGCACCGCGCAGCGCGGGCTTGCCGCCCTTGGTCGAAAAATAGAGTGCGGCGCGGGTATCCAGATCCAGAGCCCGGCGCATGGCCTGCGCGTAGATGAGTGTCTGAGTATGGGGCGGCAACCAGCGCGGGTCGTCGATGGGGGCCTCGCCCGACTCCTCGTCGCGCACCGTGGGATCGGCGAGCTTAAACTCCTCGACACCCGAACGATGCTTGTAGTCGATTACCACGGCGCGATTCTCGGCATCCACATCCACGCGGTCGATGCGCCCGCCGAGCGGCCAGCCGGCATACTCGACCTGGAGCTCGTTGAACGCAAACTCCAGGTAGCGCGGCGCGAAGGGCGCGAGCGCCTCGGACTCGTAGGCAAGCACACCCTCCAGCTGCGGCAAAATCTCGGCCACCTGGCGCTCCTCCACTGGAGAGAGCGGCACCAGCGGGCCCTCGGTACCGCGCTTGCCGGCGTGCTCGGCCAGGGTCTCGGCAAAGACCTCGTGCAGCAGCTCCTTCGCGCGCGGCAGGTTCATGGGCGTCACGCGCTCCATGCCCTCCTGGGGCAGACGGGCATGCAAGTGCTCCAGCATGTCATGGACAAAGTTGCCCTTCTCCATGTTGCCAAAGCCCGCATCGATGGACTGAGGTTTGACGCGATACGAGACGAACCAGCATAACGGGCAGGCGGAATAGGCCTCGATCTGCGAGGCGGACGTCAGGCGCGGCACGAGTGGCGCGTCCTCGCCCTCGCCATCGCGACGACGCAGGACCAAATACGGCACGGCCTCGGCACTCAGATGCTGAGGGGCTTCACAGGCCACGCGCTCGCGCTTGAGACCTTCGCCCGCCGCGGGATCGAAGTCCCTTACGATATCACCCTCACCCACGCACTTCGCCTTGTCGGCGCCAGCGGTCTTAGCGTCGTCAGCTGCTTTAGCAGCTTCAGCGGCCTCGGCAGCGCCAGCGGCCTCGGCATGCGCCCGCAACTCGGTCCACACGGCCGCCGGATAGCACTCGCGCGCCTGACGATCGTGGGTCACACGGGCGAGCGTAACCGGACCACGCGACGCTTGTATCGCGCGGCCAAAGCGTGCGCGCAGCAAGGCCGCAGGCTCAAGCGTCACGTCCTCGCGACCGAGGCTCGCCGTCAGCGTGGTCAGCGGCCCCTCTTCGTGTGAGAGCGGATAGCTGTCCAGATCGACATCGGCAAACAGCACGGCATCGTAGCTGCCGGGGCGCAGAGCCGCCGCATCGGCAAGCGAAGCAAAGCGAACTTGGGCGCGCGGCGCACGGTCAACCTCGTAGGTCTCGTAATCGTAGGCGGCGCTACGCTTGTCCACCTTGGTTCGAATGTCATCGAGCACGGGCACGGTCGCGGCCTGCGACACGTTGAGCGCACGGGCGTCATTCATAAGGATGTCGATGACGTGGCGCAGCAGGGCCACCTCCGCCTGGCGACGGGCCTGACCGTCGAGACCGCCAAGTGCGCGATCGGGCAGTGCCTCGGCAACGGCAAGCATGGCCTTGAGCGCCGTCACGGGTTTGTCGCGCCACAGCGCCTGGAACACGTCCGAGATCACGCACGGCACGCTCTTAAACCAGTTCTCGTCGCTCGCCGCTTTACGCGCGCCCCTCACCTGGCCCTGCACGCTCTGCAGCAGGCTCTTGACGCCCGCAGTGGTCTTGCTGCGCGACAGTCGCATATTCTTGTCGAACGTGCGCGCGCTGGCGGCGTCGGCACCCGAAAGCGGGCTGTAAATCCAGTCGGTAAGCTCCGGAGCGGGCCACCACTCAGTCTTAGAAGCTGCCCCTTCGTCGGCGGCCTTCATACGCTCGATCAGGTTGGCGAGCGCCGTGAACTGCCTGCCCGCAATGGATTGGGAAAACGCCGTGAACTCGGCCGTCTCGGCAGCAACGTGGCGCGCCGCCAAACGAGCGGCAAGCTCGCCGAACAGCTGGGGTGCCCGGGCGGACACCACGAGTACGCGCACGGGATCGACGGGTGCGGAGGCGGCATCGTTGACCTTGGACTCCTTGCGCGCTTTCACCATCTTATCGATGACGTCCGCATAGACACGGGCACGGGCATGGGGCCCGGCGACTTCCACAAAGGCAGGACGTACGACGGACTTTGGAGCAATCGCGGGAGCGCCGGCATCCTCGTCCAGCGGCGCGATCTCAAACAGCACACCGCGGACATCAAATGCCGCGGCAAGCTCCTCGCGCATCGCCGCTTGCTCGCGGGCAAGCAGCACGACAACCTCTCCCCCGTTGTTTGCCACGGCGGACAGCAGCTCGAGCAGGCTATACGTAAATGACGTGACGCCGCGCACGCAAACGGCGCGGGCGCACCCCGGCAGGTTGTCGGCCAAAGCGCCGGCCATAATGTCAGCCGCCTCGCAGGGCTCGACCATATCTCGACGGTCCAAACCGCGCGCATAGGCGCACAAAAGTTCAAACACGCGAGCCTCGGCGTCGCTTCTGGGCTTGGGCTTGCAAACGTTGTCGCAGCAACGCTCGGCACCTGTCCCTGCCACACCCGGCAGCACATCGCGAGCCATACGCGCGAGCATACGCACCGTGCCCTGGCTGCGCGAAAGCGGCTGCAGGTCGGCGTCGTCGAGGCGCGCTACCATGTCCGAAAACAGCATCTGACGCTGCAGGTTGTCGACGAAACCGCGCCCGTCGCCCAAAAGCTCCCACAGCGAGCGAAGCCACGATGTAGGCGTTTTGTAGTCAATACCCAGCGAAATCCCGGCTTCCGCCGCATCATGGCGGCACAGGTCGAGCTCGGCAAACGTTAGCGCCAGAAGCACGGCACGTCCATGGCGGGCAATAAGGTCGGCAAGCAACGCCGACTCGGCATCGCTCAAATCCGTGCCGGCATTGGTGGTATAGATTCGAACAGGCATGGTCCTCCGCTCAAACTGTTCGCAATAATCAATGTATCCATCCTACCCGCCCACGCGGACAGATTTGCCCCACGCCAACAGATTTGATCCCTTGGGGACGGAGGAAAACGGATCACCGGGTTAGACTGGCCCCTTCGGTGATCCGTTTTCCTCCGTCCCCAAGGGATCAAAAAACCGCCCCCGGAGGAGCGGTTTTGCACAATTCGTTTTTGGCGCGGCCTACTCGCCATCCTCCAGCTTAATGAGGATTTTGCGGTAGCCACCGTACTCGCCGTTGAGCGCCTTGGACACACGGCTCACCGTGGTGGACGAAGCGCCGGTACGCGCCTGAACCTCGACATAGGGCTCGCCCTCGTCCAGATAACGCGCGACCTGCAGACGCTGCGATAGATCGCAAATCTCGCGCGGCGTGCAGATATCGGTCAAAAACGCTTGGATATCTTTCTCGTCGTCCAAAAGGCTAAATGCGTGGACCAGCTGCTTGACATCAGGCTTGTCAAACATGTTCTCGATATTCATCGATCACCGCCAAACCCGCCAAAAGGCATCGAAGTTGATACTGACATCGGGCATCGTTCGCCCGTTCTATGCAATAGGGCAACGCCTATGGCTTTTGCCCGTAGCAGTTTAGCACACCACCAAACTAAAGCGACAAGACTCTCTGCCAGCGGCACGTTTTCTAGGACGAACGCCGTTTTGAAACCGAATGCGCACGCAAGCTCCACGAATATCTGAGACAATGGGCGCCCAAACAGGGCCGTGCCCCGCACCCATCCAAGTTGCAAAGGCATGTGCCTCTCACGCTCCCTCACCATGCCATTCGCAAGAAAGGATTCACACCATGCGCTTTATGCTCAACTGGCTTTTGACCTCAATCGCCATCGCGATCGCAACGTTTCTCGTCCCCGGCATTCAGCCCTTCGGCATGGCCGACGCCTGGGTCTGCTTTGCCTTCGTGGGACTGTTCCTCAACATCGTCGACTCGCTCGTTAAGCCGTTCCTGACGGTCATCTCGCTGCCACTCACTATTATCACGCTTGGTATTTTTCAGCTTGTGGTCAACAGCTTTATGCTCGAGCTGGCCAGCTACCTGTCGGTCAATCTGCTGGGCGCGGGTATCTCCATCGCCAGCTTTGGATCGGCGTTTATGGGCAGCATCCTGGTATCCATCATGCGCAGCATTCTCGACAGCATCGCCGGAAACTAAAGCGACCGGATACGGACCGCCACAACACGCCAAAACGAAGGCCGTCCATCGCAACGATGGGCGGCCTTGCCATTTGTCGAGCCTCAGAGGGCAGGAAAATCTACCATTTCTACCCCGTCCCCCAATAGCAGGTGGGGCTAGATGACGTAGTCGTAGCCCTCGCTGGGGGCGACGAGCGTATCGAGCGTCACGCCATCGAGGTAGTCGTTGATGAGCTTGTCCAGGTTCTTCCACACATCGAGTGTGGGACACTCATCCGAACGCGAACAGCCCTTGCAGTCGCCGTCCAGGCATGCGACCGGTGCCAGACTACCCTCGGTCAGGCGCAGAATCTCGCCCACCGTATACTGCTCGGGCGGGCGCGTGAGCACGTAACCACCGCCCTTGCCGCGCATGCCCGAGAGCATATTGGCGCGCACGAGTGTGGCCAAAATGTTCTCCAGATACTTCTCCGAAATCCCCTGACGCGCGGCGATCTCTTTGAGGGGAATGCGGCCTGCCGCCTGGTGCTCGGCCAGGTCGACCATAACGCGCAGGGCATATCTGCCCTTTGTGGAAACCAACATATATATTGCTGCCTTTCGGTCTTTTAATTCGTAGAAATTCTAGCCGAAATATTGGTTTTGAAAATACCTATTCCCGTCAAGATGGTTAATCGACTCGTAGTAATCTTCTATTTCCTATTGCATTACTAGGCTTTAGTGCCTACTATGCTTGCCAACAGCAAAACGAACAACCCATAAGGTTTGTGGGTTTCGCTGCTACCCATGCCGTAAAACCACACGGTATCCAGTCATTTGAACACTTTGGAGGTTCACCATGAGCAAGGTTTACACGTCCATCGATCAGCTTATCGGCCACACCCCGCTCCTGGAGCTCACCCACTTTGAGGCAGACGAGGACCTCAAGGCGCGCGTGCTCGTCAAGCTGGAATACTTCAACCCCGCCGGCTCCGTCAAAGACCGCGTCGCCAAGAACATGATCGACGAGGCCGAGAAGGCCGGCAAGCTCGTGCGCGGCGGCGACTACACCATCATCGAGCCCACGAGCGGCAACACCGGCGTCGGCATCGCCTCGGTGGCGGCCGCCCGCGGCTACAAGGTGATCATCACCATGCCCGAGACCATGTCCGTCGAGCGCCGCAAGCTTATGCAGGCATATGGCGCACAGCTCGTGCTCACCGACGGCTCCAAGGGCATGAAGGGCGCCATCGCCAAGGCCGAAGAGCTGCAGAAGGAGACGCCCAGCAGCATTATCGCCGGCCAGTTCGTGAACCCCGCCAACCCCGCCATCCACAAGGCCACGACCGGCCCCGAGATCTGGGATGACACCGACGGCAAGGTCGACATCTTCGTCGCCGGCGTCGGCACCGGCGGTACCGTGACCGGCGTGGGCGAGTTCCTCAAGGAGCAAAACCCCGAGATTCAGGTCGTCGCCGTCGAGCCCGCCACCTCCCCGGTGCTCTCCAAGGGCCAGGCCGGCCCGCACAAGATCCAGGGCATCGGCGCCGGCTTTGTGCCCGACGTCCTCGACACCCAGGTCTACGACGAGATCATCCCCGTCGAAAACGACGACGCCTTTGCCACCGGCCGCGCCGTGGGCCACAAGGAAGGCGTGCTCGTGGGCATTTCGTCTGGCGCCGCCGTGTGGGCCGCACTGCAGCTGGCCAAGCGCCCCGAGAACGAGGGCAAGACCATCGTGGCGCTGCTCGCCGACACCGGCGAGCGCTACCTGTCCACGGCGCTCTTCCAGGACTAAGGGCCTGTCGCCCATAGGTTGAGCCCACGGACGAGCCGGTCTCCTCTCTCCCAGCAGTCTGAGCCCATCCCATCAGGGTGTCCCACGAGACGTCCGAACTTGCTACAATGTCTGCGGCGCGGAACCAGCCTCCCGCGCCGCTTTTCTTTTTTGGCCACATGCCACCAAGGAGAACCTCCCCATGCACAACAAGCGCGTGCTCGTCGCCATGAGCGGCGGCGTCGATTCCAGCGTGACCGCGTACCTGCTCAAAAGCCAGGGCTACGAATGCGTCGGCGCCACCATGCGCCTCACCTGCCCCGCACCCGACCCCGCCACGGGCATGAGTAAGGTCGACCGCGACATCGCTGACGCGAAGGCCGTCGCCAAGCGCCTGGGGATACCCCATCACGTGCTCGACTTGCAGCAAACCTTCGACCGCAACGTGATCGAGCGCTTTGTGAACGCCTACCAGGAGGGGCTGACGCCCAATCCGTGCATTATCTGCAACCGCCACATTAAGTTTGGTGCGCTGCTCGATGCGGCACTCGATATGGGCTGCGACTACATCGCCACAGGCCACTATGCCAAAACGAGCCAGGCGCCCGACGGCACCTGGCAGCTGCATCGCGGCGAGGACCCCAAGAAGGACCAGAGTTACTTTTTGTATTCGCTCACGCAGGAGCGCCTGGCGCACACGATCTTTCCGCTGGCAGGCCTAGACAAAGAGCACGACGTGCGCCGCATAGCCGCCGAGCGGGGCTTCATCAACGCCAAGAAGGCCGAGAGCGAGGACATCTGCTTTATCCCGGACGGCGACTACGCGGGCTATATCGAGCGTCGCCGCGGACATGCCGCTGCACCGGGCGATATCGTGTGGCGCGACGGCAGCGTGGTCGGAAGCCACAATGGCGCCTTGCGCTATACCATAGGCCAGCGCAAGGGCCTGGGCGTCGCGATGGCGCACCCCGTGTACGTAACGGGCGTCGATGCCGCCAACAACATTGTGCATCTGGGCGAGGCCGAGGACCTGACGGCCGCAGCGCTCACGGCCAACGACTGGATCTGGAGCGCCCCTGCTGACCGCATGGAGGCAGAGCTCGACGCCGGCGGCATTCACGTGGGCGCCAAGTACCGCTACCGTCAAAAGGACCAGGTAGCAACCCTTACACGTGGCGAAGACGGGCAAATGCTGCTAACTTTTGACGAGCCACAGCGAGCCATCGCCCCCGGCCAGGCAGTCGTCGTCTACCGCGGCGACATCGTCCTGGGCGGCGGCACCGTGACCGGCGCGCTTAAGTAGCCGCGGGTTTATCGCTGCACGTGTCGAAGTACCTCAACAGCGGCACCAACCTCGATTATGCGACGCTCGAGGCCGCGGCGGATGGCCTCGAGTCGACCCTCCGCCGTCGCCCACTCGCTCTGCGAAAGAATCTCGATCGCTTCATCAACAAATCCGTTGAGCCGCGATGAATCGAACCAATCGAGCAAATCCGCAAGCGCCAGCTGGACGGAAGGGTCGGGCCCAAACGGCTTAGCGGAAAACCCAAACTCCCCAGCTGCGAGCACGGCAGTTGGTACGTTGTACCACAGGCAGTTGCCGCTATCGAACAGCGGAGCAGGTTTTATCTCCAGGGTATCGACATTGCGGATGATGCCGAAGTTTCGCCAATGGCGGTCGCTGTTGGCCAAAAGGGCATCGCAGACAATCATCTGCGACATAGACCTTCTCACGACAGCCTCGTCTGCTCCATGCTTACCAAGAAAGCGGCAGTACCGGTCGTACGTCGAGCTTCCTCGCTGGCCGCCAAGGGCGTTCTTAACGTAAACAGCCGGAACATATTCCTCGCGGCCGTCAAGAAAATCCTCGCACAAGCACACAGGGCCATCGAACATGCGCTCAACCGTGTAAGGAACAAACTCCCCCTTGGGAAGCAAGCGACGATGCAGAGCCGTTGCAACCGCCTCGTTAAAGGGACGCTGATCGTCCATCCAGCACCCTTTAGCCAAAACGCGAATGCCGTTTCGGATCATCCACGATTTAGGAAGCTCGCCCTCGGATGTGTTATCGGGATTTTTAAGACCGATGCCCTCCAGCCAACTCGAACGCCCCTCGGGCGCCGATCGCTCAAAATCATTCTCGAAGTAATTGAGATTTCGCCATTCGAGTCCGTCGCATTCTGCCGGCCGCAGCCAATAGCAATCCGAAAGCGATAGGCCCAGGCACCGAACCGGAACCTCGATGCCACTGACAATTCCCAGCTCGCGATAGCGCGAGATAAGCCCAGGGCGGACATCGGGCACCGACCGATGCCCCCACCACGCGTTGAGCTCCCGCTTATTCACCGTTGGAGAAGAGCTCGAGCATGTGCCAAACGGCATTCGTTGCGCATCGAGGACCTCGGCGATTTCGAAGGGAAACTCGCGCGTCGGATCAAATGAGACATGAGCGATCTCATGGTCGGCCGACATCAGCGTAAACTTGCGCCCCACATCGGCCGCAGGACGGCGTCCACGTTTGCGGATCTTTTGATAAGCGAGCGCAGAATCATACTCAACCATCTTCCGTCCGCCCACAATATCGCACGCGAGCGTTCCCGATGCGGCAAGTTGAGATATGCGGGCTTTCGTAACGCCCAACAGGCGGGCAGCATCACCCATAGACAAGTACTCAAACGTATCCATACACTGCATCACCTCGTTAAGTAATTTACACGTTTAGTTAATAGATTACAGACATCATAATACTAAACGACCAAAAGCGAAAAAAGGCCCGAGAAATCGGGCCTTAGCGATTGGTCAGCCGAGTCGCAAGCTGCTCCCCTAGCGCTGAACGTAGGCGCGAACGAGCTCGTAGGTATTGCGCACACCGTCGATGTGGCTGCGCTCGTAGTTGTGGCTCGCGTACACGCCGGGGCCGATCAGACCATGGCGAATGTCATAGCCGGCCGAGAGCGCGGCCTCGACGTCGGAACCGTAGTGCGGGTACACATCGATGGCGTAATCGAGCTCCAGCTCGCGCGCGATGTTGGACAGCGTGGTTACCAGGTCGTAGTTGTACGGACCGCCCGAATCCTTGGCGCAAATCGAAACCATGCGCTCGGTGCAGCCCAGGTCGTCGCCCACGCAGCCCATGTCCACGCTGATCATCTCGCGCGTGTCGGCCGGCACAAAAGCGCCGCCGTGACCGACCTCCTCGTACACGGTAAAGAGCAGTGACACCCTGCGCGAGAGCGTCACCTCGCCAGCGGCGACGGCACGCGCCAAGCCCAGCAGAATCGACGCGGACAGCTTGTCGTCAAGGAAACGACTCTTGATGTAGCCGCTCTCCGTCACCGTGGTGCGCGGATCCATAGCGATGATGTCACCAGTCTGAATGCCCAGCTCAAGTACGTCGTCCTTGCTGTCGACATTCTCATCGAGCAGGATTTCCATATTCTTCTCGATGGTCTTGACCGGCTCATCGGCCACATGCGCCGAGGGCTCGGTATTGAGAACCACACCCGTGTAGACATTGCCATCGCGCGTGTAAACGGTGCAGTTCTCGCCATCGGCCGTAGACCACTGATGCCCGCCAAGCGTCGTGGGACGCAGGCGACCATTGTCCTTGATGGAGCGCACCATGGCGCCCAGGGTATCGACATGGCTCGCCAATACGAGCGGCTCGCCCTCGCCGCCAAGCTCAACCAACACGTTGCCCTTATTGGAGCGCTCGGGGCCAAAGCCCATATCGCGCAACGTTTCCATTAGATAGTCAGTAGCCGCACGGGTATAGCCCGTAGGTGAAGCAATAGAAGTCAGCGTCTTCAACTGGTCAGTAATATAGGAGAGCGTCTCCTCTAGAGAAGCATCAACATTAGAAGCCATATGCATCCTTCCAAGTAAAACTAAGACCGAGCCCCGATTTTAACCTTTCTGCACGTGCAATACTCTAGAAACCGAGCCGACTCCAGACGTCCCCGCACCGGTTTTGTGCACGCGCTCGGTTTACAGTCCCAATCTTGCATAAATCCTATCGGTATCTGCATAAATATGAGGCATCTATTTGCTTCGTCTCAGGGTACCCCACCTTGGACCGTGCAAAATACGGAGTATTCAGCACCGTGGACCCCGTCAGCCCCATCGCAAACGGCAAAGCGACGCGGTTACAGCAGTGTTGCAGGTCGTCGCAAACCAAAAACGCGGTGGCAGCCCCCTCCGCTCATCGATAGCCCGCCCACAAGGGCTGTCGATGGGCGTCTGCGGGCCATTCACAACGTTATGCATTTTTCAGAGCTTGCTGAATACTCCCAAAAATGCACGCTGAGAAGTGCAACACCTATCCGCAGCGGGCAGCATGCCTTGGTTTTGCCCATCTTGGGGCATCGGCGCGGCACAAAAAGCCCCGCCGCGCGTAGCACGGCGGGGCCAGCAGCAAGTCAAAAGACCATACGCCTACGGGCGAAGGACCACCAAACTGGGCTAGGCAGCCGGGCAGATCTTCTTGAAGAGCTCGATGACGTCGTCGAGCGTCGCCTCGCGCGGGTTGCCCGGGAAGCAGGCGTCAGCCATGGCGTCCTTGGCCAGGACCTCGATCTCGTCGGCCTTCATGGCCTCGCAGACATGCGGAATGTTCACGTCGGCGGAGAGTTGCTTGACGGCGGCGATGGCGGCGTCGGCAGCCTCGTCGGTGCTCATGCCCGTGGTGTCAACACCCATGGCAACGGCAACCTTGGCCAGGCGCTCGGCGCAAACCGGCTTGTTGAACTCCATGGCGATCGGCAGCAGCATGGCGCAAGCGACGCCGTGCGGAGTGTCGTAGTGGGCAGACAGGGTGTGAGCCATGGCATGGTCGATGCCCAGGCCGACGTTGGAGAAGCCCATGCCGGCGACATACTGGCCAAGAGCCATACCCTCGCGGCCGGAGCCGGGCTGACCAGACTTGGCCTCGGCAACGGAGTCGCGCAGGTTCTCGCTGATCAGCTTAATGGCCTCAAAGTGGAACATGTCGGAGAGCTCCCAAGCACCCTTGGTGGTGTAGCCCTCGATGGCGTGGGTCAGAGCATCCATGCCGGTAGAAGCGGTCAGGCCGGCGGGCATGGAAGCCATCATGTCGGGGTCGACGACGGCGACCTCAGGGGCGTCGTTGGTGTCGACGCACACGAACTTGCGGACCTTCTCGGGGTCGGTGATGACGTAGTTGATGGTCACCTCGGCAGCAGTACCGGCGGTCGTCGGCACGGCGATGGTGAACACGGCGTGGTTCTTAGTGGGAGCAACGCCCTCGAGGCTGCGGACATCGGCAAACTCGGGGTTGTTGATGATGATGCCAATGGCCTTAGCGGTGTCCATGGAGGAGCCGCCACCGATGGTCACGATAGCGTCAGCTTCGGCGGCCTTGAAGGCCTCGACGCCGTCCTTGACGTTCTGGATGGTGGGGTTGGGCTTAATCTCGGAGTAGAGGCTCCAAGCGATGCCGGCGGCGTCGAGCTCGTCGGTCACCTTAGCGGTAACGCCAAACTTGACCAGGTCGGGATCGGAGCAGACGAAGATCTTCTTGTAGCCGCGACGCTGGAGCTCGCCGGGGATCTCCTTGATGGCGCCGGAACCATGATAAGAAATGGTATTGAGAACGAAACGATTAGCCATTGATAGCCTCCCATCGTGTGCGGGGCACCCATTACGCCCCGCGCTGCAAGTTCCATCCTAACGCTTTTGAAACAAAAAATGCATGAGAACGTCAAAAGTGTTAAAGCGTTTCAACATAATAACGGAGCCCCAGCCCTTCCCTCCCGACTGCAGCGAAGGCTAGATTATAGGAGCAATTGCCCAAAGAATACGACCAACTCAGTCTATAAATTGTTTCTGTTTTAGCAATATATGTTTGACAATACGTTTATAAAAGGATACTTTATAGTAATTAATATGCATGCAGCAAATAGTGTCATTCATTTTGTTAGAAATTGCCCATGCGGTTATTGCAGCTGCATGTACTGCAACGTACAGCGTAATTCTCCGCACGAAGCAGAAGACGGTTCCAATTCGATCGAGGCGATGACGCGTGATGGCTACTGGTCCTAAATCGAGCAAGACGGCTACAAACGAATATCGAATCTCAATTGAAGGTAACCCTTATCCGCATGCTCTGGCTCTCGTCAACCCAGCGGGAGACAACCTCAACATCAAAAGACATGGGTTCACGGGTCCACTAGGACAGCTATTGAGTCTTAAATACACCGTTTATGACGATGCAAATGAAAAGCTCTTTACTGTCGTCGACGGTGGTTTTAGTAACATGCCCAGGGTTGCGCTCATAATCGAACACAAGGAAGTTGCGGTGTTCGATTATGGCCTAAACAGACTTGAGATGAAGTGCGTAACGAACATACCGAATTACACAATAAAAGGTAACTTCCTATTTGGAGATTACGATATATTCAGTCAACGGGAAGTGAAGCTATCTTCAGTTAACGTCCTTCAATGTGATAAACAATCGTGCTTTAACATACAGGTTTTGGATAAAGCCGAATTAGCCGCCGCAATTGGAATACCCACAGCCATTGCCCTTCTGAGGGCTCGGATTGAAGAGCATCTCGAATAAATTGCAAAAAGCAGTTCGTAACAACATTCAGGAGCTAGATAGTTTTTTTCTGGCTCCTGAAGCTGTACTACATAGAGATGAAAATATATTGCGGCAAAGGGGCTGTCCCTTTGCCGCATTCGGTTACTTTCGACAGCCCTCTTTCCAAGCCTCGGCCGCAACCTTCCAGCGAAAACGCAAGTCGCGCTCGCGGTCGATGAACATGATGGCAAACGCGACAAACAGCAGCACGCTCGCCACGACGATGGCGTGCAGACCCATGCGCTCAATGCACCAATTGCCCAGCACGGCGCCAAACACAAAGGTAAAGATCACACCAAAGTACAGCAGGCCGTTTTCCAAAAAGCCGCGCTTGTGGGTAATGATGTAATCGTCCACGTTTTGCAAGGCATTACGGAGGTTGCCGATACACATGGTCGTGGCGATGCCGTGTCCATGAATCTTGCGGAAGCTCTCGACCTGCATACCGCAGGCAAACGAAGTAAGGCAGTTGGCGAGCAGGTTGTAACCGCCACCGGGGATAAAGCTCACGCCCAGCAAGATGACGGCTTCAAAGAACACCGTCACCTGGCGCCAGTGAATCACACTGCCAAACCGCTCGTGTACCAGGTCGGCAAGCATAATGCCCACAGCAAACGAAACCACAGGGAAGAAGTAACGCCCCGCAAGTGCCCAATTGCCCTCCGAGATGCTCACGCCCACCAGCAGGATGTTGCCCGTCTGCGCGTTGGCGAAAACATGGTCGCGCCCAATGTACGAATACACATCCATAAAGCCACCGGCGAGCGCCAAGATGATGCCCAGCTCAATGGACTCCGATATCTGTTTGGCACGCTGCATCGTCGTGCATCCTCCTTGTTGACGACCCTCTCGTGCGTTGGCGGAGACATAGCCGCCGTTCATACTGTAACCCATTGACAACATGGCGTGCGCGCGAGACGGGTTCTCCAACGCGCAGATACACAGTCTGGAAACAAACGGCGGGCGCGGCACCGACACCCGAGACCTCGTGTACTCCACCAGTCTTTTTAGCCCCGTCCTAAAAAGACTGGTTACAATTACGTGCAGCATACAAACACCGGGAGGGATCGTGGCAAAAAAGCCTCAGCACGCTCAGAACAACCAGCGCAGTCAGCAGGGCAAACAGGGCCAGCAGCGAAAGCGCGGCGGTAAGGCACAGGCCACAACCGTCAAGGCGACACCCGTCCGCCCCTGGCGTCCGGGCCGCGACAAGTTCCTCCCCGTCAGCCGCGCCGATATGGACGCGCGCGGCTGGGACCAGTGCGACTTTGTCTACATCTGCGGCGACGCCTACGTGGACCACCCTAGCTTTGGCATGGCCATCATCAGCCGCGTCCTCGACGCGCACGGCTACAAAGTGGGCATTATCTGTCAGCCCAACTGGACCGACCCCGCCAGCATCACGGTGCTTGGCGAGCCACGCCTGGGCTTTCTCGTCAGCGCCGGCAACATGGACTCCATGGTCAACCACTATTCGGTGACCAAGCACCGCCGCCACACCGACGCCTATACCCCTGGTGGCGAGGAGGGTCACCGCCCCAACCGCGCCGTCACGGTCTACGGCAACCTCATCCGCCAAACGTTCAAGGACGCCCCCATTATCATCGGCGGCATCGAGGCGAGCCTGCGTCGTCTGGCCCACTACGACTACTGGCAGGACAAGCTCAAGCGCTCGGTACTGCTCGACTCGGGCGCCGACATCCTCATCTACGGCATGGGCGAGCACGCGATTGTCGAGATCGCCGACGCGCTCGACGCGGGACTGCCCGTCGATCAGATCACCTACATCAACGGCACCGTCTACCGCACCAGCTCGCTCGACGAGGTCTACGACTACGACCTGCTGCCCAGCTGGGACGACCTTGCCGCCGACAAGCTCAACTACGCGCGCAGCTTTAATGTGCAGCAGCAGAACATGGATCCCATCACCGGACACCGCCTGGTAGAGCCCTACCCCAACGGCGTCTATGTGGTGCAGAACCCGCCGTCGGCGACGTTAACGACCGATGAGATGGACGAGGTGGCCGAGCTCCCCTACGCACGCGATTGGCATCCCGACTACGACGCGGCAGGCGGCGTGCCGGCCTTTGCAGAGATCAAGTTTTCCATTAGCTCCAACCGCGGCTGTTTTGGCGAGTGCTCGTTTTGCGCCCTCACCTTCCACCAGGGCCGCGTGTTGCAGATGCGCAGCCACGACTCGATCATACGCGAGGCCGAGCTGCTCACGCGCGATCCCGAGTTTAAGGGCTATATCAACGACGTGGGCGGACCGACGGCAAACTTTAGCCGCCCTGCCTGCGACAAACAGCTCAAGCACGGCGTGTGCAAGAACAAGCGCTGCCTGTGGCCGAGCGTATGCAAGAACATGGTGGTCGATGAGAGCGGCTACACGCAGCTGTTGCGCGACCTGCGCCAGCTGCCGGGCGTCAAAAAGGTCTTCGTCCGCAGCGGCATCCGTTTTGACTACACCATGGCCGACACCTCGGACGAGTTTTTGCGCGAGCTGCTGGAACATCACGTCTCGGGCCAGCTGCGCGTAGCGCCCGAGCACGTGAGCGACGCGGTGCTCTCCGTGATGGGCAAGCCGAGCCGCGCCGTCTACGACGCGTTCTGCCGTAAATTTGAACGCCTGAACCGCGAGTACGGACTCAAGCAGTACGTGGTGCCGTATCTGATCTCGAGCCACCCCGGCTCGACCATGAAGGAAGCTGTGGACCTTGCCGAGGCCGTGCGCGACATGGGCTACATGCCCGAGCAGGTGCAGGACTTTTACCCCACGCCGTCCACCATGTCGACGTGCATGTACTACACCGGCGTGGATCCGCGCACCATGCAGCCGATCTATGTGGCGCGCGACCCGCACGAAAAGGCCATGCAGCGTGCGCTGATTCAGTATCGCAAACCCGAGAACTACAAGCTCGTGCGCGAGGCGCTGGAAAAGGCTGGCCGTCGCGACCTGATCGGCTACACCAAGCATTGCCTGATTCGCCCCGTGCCGCCACGCCCGGGCGAGACATCTGCTGGCGGGGGGCATAGCACCGGCAAGAAGGGCGGCAAGGCCCACGGCGGCGCTGGCGGCGCTGGCAAGGGACCCAAAGGCAGCAAGGGGCACGGCGGCATGTCGCGCGCGCAAAACACTGCCGGGCGCAACCGTGCAGCTCAGGGACGTCAAGGCGCCAACGGAGGCGGACGCCGCAACTAGGGCAGCGGTGCGCTCGCTGCATCCATCCCACACGCGCGGCGCAGCGAGCGCATCGCCTCCACGAGGACGATGCCGGCTATGGTGACCGTGATTACCACGTCGAGCGGTGTGTTCACAAACCACAACAGACCCATCAGGTACGACCCGGCGTTAAAAGCAAAGTGCAGCAGGATCGTGTAGCGGAGCTTTCCGGTGGTCACAAGCACCCAGCCAAAGATGAGGCCGGCGGCACCTGCATAACAGCCCTGCACCCAGTTCATGTGCATAAAACCGAAGATCGCCGCCTGCAGCACGACCGCCGCGGCGATACCCCGCGTGCTCGGGGCCGCCCAGGGCACCATGGCGCCGTCCTGCGCGCTCGCACGACGCCGCCGCTTCCAAAGTGGGCGACATTGGGAGTTAAACGCCCGGAGTGAAAACTCAAAGATGACGCCGCGTACCAGGAGCTCTTCACAAAACGGCGCACCAAGCACCGTGGTCAGGACGGCAAGAAGGTTGGTATCGCCCATGCCTGTTTCCTCGACGAGCTCGCTATAGTCTGCCGCAACCTCGGGCAGCAGCGACAGCACGCCGTCGCATAGGTAGCTAATGACCACCTGCATGGATAGGCCGATCACGACAACGCATGCGATGCGCTTCCATGCAGCATTTGCTCCCCCGCCGAGCGGGCGCTCACCTTGCCGGCGCGCCATGAAGGAGCGGGGCCACAGATAGCGCCACCACAGCAGCGCCATCAAAAACGACGCCGTCTGAGCGGCGGCCTGAAACCATTGAATATCGAGGTTGTCGATCGGGAAACCCGTCAGTGCCGACACGATGTCCAGCGCGGAGAACAAAACGATGCTCAGGGCAATATCGGCAGCGACGACGCCAAAACAAGCAAGCGCCCAAACCAGCGCATTGAGCATGCCAACCTCCTCAAAACCCGGCACTTGGGGACGTTCCTTAACTGCCGGCAGAAAAGGAACGTCCCCAAGTGCCGGCAGTTTGGGACAGTCATTGTTGATGAGAATCGGGCGCAGTGCCAAAAGCCCCGCTCGGCGAGATGTCGAACGGGAAGGTGCCGCAGCGATTGAACGCAGCGATAAACATGCGGATGGCGTTGGACGGCGTGGTGCCCACGAGCTGAGTTGCCGCCGCGAAGGCCGCCTTTTCCTCGGGCAAGACCTTCGCGACAACCGGGGTCATGTGTTCTGCCATGGCGCTTCCTTTTTGAAACGACGGTGGTGCGGATAGATGCGGGCCACGCGGCTGGGCGACGGGCTGTGAAGGCAACCCGATTGGCCCGCATCCTGAGTTTGTTTCTACGGCATTGGTATTACTTGGTATTCCTAAGTATTACCCCGCAGATAGAATACCACACCCGCCCCATGGGGACGGAGAAAAACGGATTATTTTGTTGCTGAGTAAGTATTTAGAGCGTGATGATGTCCGAGATATTGAGGGCCCGAGCGTCAGCGGCATCGTGTGTGGCGAGTAGGAGCGTGCGACCGTCGAGCAGATCGAGCACGACCTCGGCCGTCGCATCGCGCGCGACGACATCCAGGCCGGTAAAGGGCTCGTCCAGAATCACCGCGCCGCCCGGGCACAGCAGTGCTCGGGCAATCTCGACGCGACGACGCTGCCCACCCGAGAGCTCGGCCACGCGAGCATGCAAATCGACCCCCGGCACCAACAGGCGCAGCAGGGCCGCGGCACCCGAGGCGTCCACGCGCGCGTCGGCGCACACCAGCACGTTTTCCAAAGCCGAAACGTCCTCAACCAAGCGCACGTCCTGAAACACCATGGAGCACGGCGCGCACTCCCCCGCAGCCAGCGCAAGCAACGTCGACTTGCCCACACCCGAGGCGCCCATCACGCAGGCGCGCCCACCGGCGGGCACACGGAGTGTCAGTCCGTCGAGCGCCGGAGCCCAGGGCGCCCGCTCGCCCACGGCGAGCGCAAGCTCCGCCGCAGCGCCGCCCCCGGCAGCCCCCGCACGCCCGCGAGCGCCGCGCCCATGCGCCCGCACGGCCACGCGCCACGCCACGGGTCCCGAAACCCGCAGCAGCCACACCAGCACGCGCTCACACGCCCACGAGGCGGCAACGACCAGCACGGTCCACGCCAGCAGATCAGCTGTCTCGATCAAAAGCTTCGCCTGATAGATGCGCTCACCCACGGTGCCCACCGCCATGCCGATGAGCTCGGCTGCCACGCCGGCCTTCCAGCTCATGCCAATCACGGCACGCGCACACGAAAGCACAAACGGCAGGACTTCGCGCCAGGTATGGGCGCAAAACAGTCGCCAGCCGCGCACGCCATGCAGACGGAACATCTGCTCCAGCGGTTTATTCACCTGTGCCAAGCCCTCGGCCAGCGAAAAATACACGCCCGGCAGCGCCATCAAAAAGACTGCCGCGATGCTCACGCGCGCCGACCCCAGCCAGATTAGCAACAGGACCACCACGCAGGCGACCGGTGTCGCCTTTACAAACGACAGCGCCGGAGCCACCAGGTGCGCAAACGCCCGCGAACGTGACGAAATCCCGGCAAGCACACCACCACACACCGCGGCAAGCGCCAGCCCGCCCAGTATCCGCGCGCCCGAGCCCGCCAAAATCGCCCAGGTACCGCCATCGCACACCAGGCGCAGAAGCGCCAAGGCAACAGCACCCGGCCCCGGCAAGATCAGCGGCTGCGCCACCAGCGACGCCGCAAAGATCCACACGGCAAGCCAAAAGGCGGCGACGGCACCCACTGCCGCCACCGCCTTCGCACGCTCAGTCATGTGTCGAGCAAACGCACGCACGGGCTACTCCATGTAGTAAAAATCGTCAGCCGGGAGCTTACCGCCCACGGCACTCGCGTCCGCATCGGCCAGCACCTGCAGGTACCCACCGAGCGCCGCCTTCATATCTTTCCCCGTCTGGCACACGAGCATGCACCCGGGAATCGCCTTTTCGGCAATCGTGGCGTTATCGACGATACCCGCATCGACCACCGCCTGAGCCCAGTCCGCCGGTGCCGCGTTTACGGCCTCAACGCTCGCCGCATGGCAGCTTAAGAACTCCGCCACAGCCTCGGGATGCTCCTCGGCAAAGGCACGGCGCACCACGGTCACGCCCGTCAGCAAACGGGAGCCCGTGTTATCCGCGAGCTCGTCCCACACATCGGTCAGGCTCACCGGTGCCGACAGCTTGCCCTCGCTCTTGGCGATGGCAGCGGTCTTGAATGGCTCCGGCAGCACGCCCACGGCGGACGGGTCGGCAAGCAGGGCCGACAGCACCTCGGTGGGTTCGCTCTTAAACTCAAGCGCCACCTGGCCAGTCAGACCTGCGCGCTCCAGCAGGTAGTTCATGACGTACTCCGGCGTGGTGCCCTTACCCGTCATATAGACGGTGCGGCCCGCCAGGTCGCCAAACGAGATCACGCCCGCGTCGCCCGTCACCACGCTCAGCACGCCCAGCGTGTTGATGTCGATGACCTGCACCGCGCCCTCGGTCTTGTTGTAGAGCACGCTCGCCACATTGGCGGGCACCAGGGCAATGTCGATATCGCCCTGAATGACCTTGGGCACAATCTCGTCGGCGGCAGTGTTGATCGCAAAGTCGAACTCATTGTCCGTCTCGCCATCGGCCGCCTGGTCCATAAACTGCACCAGCCCAATCGACGTCGGGCCCTTGAGCGACGCGACGTGCACCTCAACCGGCTCGGCAGCGGCACCGTCGGCGGCCTTCCCGGCAGCCGAACCCGCTGCAGACCCCGCCCCCACAGCTCCGCCGCCGCAGCCAGCCAGCGCGAGCGACAACGCGCCCGCGGCAAGCGCCGAGGCAAATCCTCGGCGCGTCATCTCAACATCAAACGTGCGCATCGCTAGCACGCCCCCTCGTTGGGCATCGTCCATGCGTGATGGTCGGTATGCAGCAGCTCCTCGGCCAGCGGCGAGAGCGGCTCGCCCAAAAACTCGCGGTAGCATGCCTGGACATCGGGGTTCTCGTGCGAGAAGCGAATGTCCGCCTTCGCATCCAGGCCCCACAGCACCTGGCCGCGCTCAGCTGCCAGCTCGCAGCCGTCGTGAATGGGCTGACCGCCGCCACCGACGCAGCCGCCCGGGCACGCCATGACCTCAACGAAGTCATAGCTCACGCGACCGTCGCGAATCGCGTCGAGCAGACGGGCGGCGTTGCCCAGCCCGTGCGCCACGGCGACGCGCACCTTGGTGCCATCGATATCGGCCACGGCTTCCTTCCAGCCGTCCAGGCCGCGCACGTCGGTAAAGAAGTCGGCGTCGGGGTTCTTGCCCGTCACCAGGTAATAGGCCGAGCGCACGGCGGCCTCCATCACGCCGCCCGTGGCGCCAAAGATCACGCCCGCGCCCGTGCCAAAGCCCAGCGGCGTATCGAGCGGCTCCTCAACCAGCGTGTCCACGCTCACGTGGCTCGCGCGGATCATGCGCACCATCTCGCGCACCGTCAGCGCAACGTCCACGTCGGGCGCGCCGCCCTCGCCCATCATGCTCGGCAGCGCACACTCGGCCTTCTTGGCCGTGCACGGCATAACGGACACCACGAACAGACGCTCGGGCTCCACGCCCAGCACCTTGGCGTAGTAGGTCTTGGCGATGGCGCCGAACATCTGCTGCGGCGACTTGGACGTGGACAGGCTGTCGACAAACTCCGGATAACGCGCCTTCACAAAGCGAACCCAACCCGGGCAGCAGCTCGTAAACATGGGCCAGCCGCGGCTGTCACCTTCGCCCTTGGCGGCGGCGCCCAGGCGCTCGAGCAGTTCGGAGCCCTCCTCCATAATGGTGAGGTCGGCCGAGAAATCGGTGTCGAACACGTACTCAAAGCCAACGCGGCGCAGGGCGCAAGCCAGGCGCTCGACGGTGGCCTCCTCGCGCGGAATGCCGAGCTCCTCGCCCCAGGCGCTACGCACGGCCGGCGCAATCTGCACCAGTACGATCTTGTCGGGATCGGCGATGGCGTCGAACACGGTCTCGGTATCGTCACGCTCGCGCAGGGCGCCCGTCGGGCAATGCGTGATGCACTGACCGCACGCGACGCAATCGGTCTTGCCGATCGGCGCACGCCCGCGGGTGCCCACGGCGGTATGCGTGGCGCGGTTGGTCAGGTCCCAAATCCCTAAGCCCTGCACGCTCTCGCATACCTTGATGCAGCGCATGCATTTAATGCACTTGTCGTTGTCGCGAATGATGGGGAAATCGAAGTCCCAGTCCTCACCCGTCAAGTGCTTTTGATACGGCAGGTAGAAAATACCCAGGTCGTTGGCGATGGTCTGCAAGTTGCAGTTGCCGCTGCGCACGCAGCTCGCACACTGCGCATCGTGCTGCGACAGCAGCAGCTGCACGTTGGTGCGACGGGCCTCGCGGGCCTTGGGGCTGTTGGTGTGGACCACCATGCCGTCGAGCACGTAGTTGTTGCAGGCGGCAACCAGCTGGTCGCAGCCCTCGACCTCGACCACGCACACGCGGCAGCCGCCGATCTCGTTCAGATCGCGCAGATAGCACAGGGTGGGAATCTGGATGCCGACGGACTTAGCCGCGTCCAGGATCGTGGTGTGCTCGGGAACCACAACCTCGCAATTATCGATAGTGAGCTTGACCATGTTATGCGCTCCGTTTTTTGTGTTGTCGCTGACAGTGGTTTTGTTGGGCTCTACCATTCCAGGTTCCTCCCTCCGCGGAACGCGCCAAAGCCAAAGTGGTCGCAACGCAGGCAGCGGCTCGCCTCCTGGCGCGCCTCCTCCTCGGTAAGGCCCTGCTCAACCAGATTCCAATCGTGAATGCGCTCGCCGGCCTCGCGCTCGCCCAGCTCGCAGCGGCCGCACTCGTGCTTGCCCTTAAACTGCACGGTCGGCAGCCCAACGTCGAGCTTGATCTTGTGGTCAAAGCCCAGATAGCGGTCGATATTTGCCGAAGCAACGCGGCCGGCGTTGATGGCACGGATGACAGTGGCGGGGCCGGTCTGGCAGTCGCCGCCGCTAAAGAGGCCATCGAAGTTGGGCACGGCGCCATCCGAATCGGTGACGACGCGACCCCACTTGCAAGCGATGCCCATGTCCTCAAACGGCTTGGAATCGATGTCCTGGCCAATGGCCACAAACACGCGCTCGCAGGGAATGACGCGCTCGGGCGTGGCGGCGGCACGCGGGGCCGGACGTCCACGACGGGGCTCACCGATAATCTGCGGCTGCACGCGCAGGCCGCTCACGCGACCGTCCTCGCCCGTCTCGATAGCGAGCGGCGCCGTCAGCTCCAGAACCTCGCAGCCCTCGGCCTGGGCGCCGGCAATCTCGGCATCCTGAGCCGTCATATCGCAGATGCGACGGCGGTAGACGATGCTCACCTTTTCGGCACCGCAGCGCACGGCGAAGCGCGCCACGTCCATGGCCACATTGCCGCCGCCGATGACGCACACGCGCTGGCCGCTCAGGTCGGGCAGTTCGTCGTCGCCGATGGCGCGCAGCATCTTGACGGCCGACTCCACGCCGAGCGCCTCTTCGCCCGGAAGGCCGAGCTTCTTATCGCTGTGGGCGCCAATGGCCAGGTAGACGGCATCGAACTCGTCGCGCAGGAGGGCAAGCTCCTCGCCGTTGACGGAGTGGTCGAGTTCCACGTCGATGCCGGCGCTCAAGATCCAGTCGATCTCGGCCTGCAGGCGCTCGCGCGGCAGACGGTAGCTGGGGATGCCATAGCGCAGCATGCCGCCCAGGTGGTGGCGCTGCTCAAAGATGGTCACCTTATGGCCCATCACGGCCAGGTAGTAGGCGCAGGAAAGGCCGGCCGGGCCGCCGCCGATCACGGCGACGCGCTTGCCGGTGTTGTCCACTACATGCGGCTTGTGGTCGTTGAGGTCACTGTGCTCGACGGCAAAACGCTTGAGGGCAAGGATGTTCATGGGGTCGTCGACCATGCCACGGCGGCAGTGCATCTCGCAGGGATGCTCGCACACCAGGCCGCAGACGAGCGGCAGCGGATTGTTCTTGCGGATGACCTTGACGGCGTCGGCATAGCGGCCGGCCTCGACCAGCGAAATGTACCCGGGAATGTCGACGTGCGCCGGGCAGCCCGAAACGCACGGGACGCGGGCCTCGCGGTCAAAGCCGCAGGAGCGCTCGCGGATGTGATGCTCAAAATCGTCGCGGAAGCCGCGAATGGCCGTGAGTGCCATGGCGCCAGCTTCGTAGCCGATGGCGCAATCGCTCGAAAGATAGATGGTGCGGGCGGTGCGCTCAATCAAGTTGAGCGTGGACTCATCGGCGCGCCCTTCGAGCACATCGGCGAGCAGGTCGCTCAGCGCGCTCAGGCCCACGCGGCAGGGCGTGCACTTGCCGCAGCTCTGGGTGGAGCACAGATTGACGAGCGCTGCCGTAAACTCAACGGGGCACGGGGCGAGCGAACTCACCGCCAGACGACGTCCGAGCGCATCGTGCAGGTCGTCCATGACGGCCTGAGCGTGGCTGCGTTCCATTACGTGCAGTCGAGCCATAAGATCCCCTCTCACATGGCAGCCCGGAGGCGAGGCCGGGCGAAGTTGCTACACGCACAACACTGACCTAAAAAGTTGTTAGGTCTCCACGCAGTTCGGCAGGCGGTATGAAATGTCACCCTCGGCGGTGAAATAGAACATTACCGCAGATAAATGCCATATTTGGTAAAACGCGTTACCAAATGACAATGCCCCGCCCACGCAATCACGTGGACGGGGCATTGCTCCAGGTATGCGGCCAGCGACCCTGTTGCTTTTACTTAAGCTCGGGCCAGTAACCCTTGTTGGCCTCGATCATGTCGTCGAGAACCTCCTTGGCGACCTTCATCGAAGGCACGGTCTTGTTCAGCGTAAAGGCCTTGAGCGCCTTCTCGTAAGAACCCTCGATCGTAGCCTCGACCACGAGCTTCTCGGAGTTCAGCTGCTGCATCATGAGGCCCTGCTGGAACAGAGGAATGTTGTCGCGGCTGATGACCTCGGGGCCATTCTTGCCAATGTAGGCAGGCAGCTCGACCATAGCGTCGTAGGGCATGTTGGGGATAGCGCCCTTGTTCTCGCAAATGACCAGGAAGCGCTGCTTGGTGTCGTTCTTCAGAGCGATAGCCAAATCGGCAATCCAGTCGCCGTGGCTGCCCGCATAGAACGTGCTCTCGTCGATCTCGCCCGTCTTCTCGTAGTGGTCGATGCCGTCGAAGAGGTTCTTCTCACGCGTCTCCTCAACCTCGTTAGCACGGGTGCGCTCGGGGTTGGAATGCTCGACGAACTCCTTCTGCTGCAGGTAGTAGTTCAGATACGTGTTGGGCAGGTACTCCGGGAAGCACTCCATGATCTCGTACTCGCCCTTCCAGACGTAGTACCAGCTGCCCTTGGTGTGGCGGTTCTGCTCGGGGTGCTCGTCAGTGGCCTCCTCGGGCTTCTTTGCCATGAGCGAGCCCATGCCCTTGAGGTAGGAGTCGGGCAGCAGAATCTCATGCTCCTTGATGTACTCGCGCAGCTGCGGGAGCACCTCCTCGCCCTTGTGGCGGATCGAGGTGAACCAACCAAAGTGGTTGAGGCCAAAGTAATCGTACTCGACATCCTTCTTGTCGATATCGAGTGCGGCGCAAACCACGTCGATGATCGCGATCGGCATGTCGCAGATGTTGATGATGCGAGCGTTGGGACGCAGCACGCGGCAGCCCTCGGACACGATGGCAGCAGGGTTGGAGTAGTTGAGAATCCAGTAGTCCTTCTTGGCGTACTTCTCAACGTCATCGATCATCTCGACCATGGGGAAGATGGTGCGCATGCCGTAGGCAAGGCCGCCGCAGCCGCAGGTCTCCTGACCCACGCAACCGTGGCGCAGCGGAATCTTCTCGTCCTGCTCGCGCATGGCGTAGCCGCCCACGCGCATCTGGGCAAACACGAAGCTCGCGTCGGTAAAAGCCGTCTTTTTGTCGGTGGTCACCGTAAGCTTGATGTCCAGGCCAAGGTCCTCGTGCAAAATCCAGTCCACGAGCACGCCGATCTTGCGCTGACGCTCCTCGTTGATGTCGTACAGACGAATCTCGTCAACGTCGAGCTCGTCCTTGCGCAGGGCGATGGACTTGACGATGCCGGGGGTAAAGGTGGATCCGCCACCACACAGAGTAATGATCATTGTTTACTGCTCCTTCTCAATTGCGTTTTCGACCTTGTCGCGCATCTCGGCGACCTTCATGCCAAAGATGATCTGGATATTGTTGCCGTTGCGGTTGATGCCGCTGTTGGGCACGTGGTTGATGAGGTTCTCATCGATGAGGTCCGGGTTCTTAACGTTCACGCGAAGACGCGTAAAGCAGTTCTCGAGCTCCTCGATGTTGTCCTTGCCGCCAAGACCTGCGACCAGGTCGGCAATACCTGCATCGACGCCCTCTGCGGGAGCTGCGGCAACAGCGCCCTGCTTCACCGCGACAGACGCGGCGGCCTCGCCCTCGGCAACGGACTCGGCGAGCTCGGACTCCTCCTCGCGGCCAGGCGTGTGGAGGTTGAGCTTCTTAATAAGGAAGGTGAAGAGGAAGAAGTACAGAGCGGCGTTGACGACTCCAAGCACCAGCATCATCGGCCAGTTGGTCTTGTCGACACCGAGGACCAGGTTGGAAACCACGATGTTGATGATACCGCCTGCAGTCGAAGCGGGCACGGAGAGGACCTTGAGCAGAACCAGGAAGATGCCGGAAAGAACCGAGTGAACGACAAAGAGCACGGGAGCGGCAAAGACAAAGAGGAAGTCCATGGGCTCGGTGACACAGGAGAGCACGGCGGTGATAATCAGCGGGATGATAACGGCCTTGGTCTTATCCTTGTTCCCCTTGTAAGCGGTGAAGATAAAGGCGAGACCGATACCGATGTAGGGCCACAGGTTGTTGAAGGTGTAGCTGTTGAAATACGTGCTATCGGAGAAGGGCTGGCCCGTCATTGCCATCTCGGCAACACGGATGGGATAGGCGCCGGCGATAACCTGATCACCCAGCGTCAGGGTGCCACCCACATCGGAGAACTGGAACGGGGTGTAGATGAGGTGGTGCAGACCGGTGGGAACGAGCAGCTTGTTGAGCATGCCGTAGATAAACAGACCGATGTTGCCCGACTCCTTAATGATGCCGGCAACGGAGGAGATGGCACCCTGAACCGGAGGCCAAACGATGCAGAAGCCAGCGCCCATAATCCAGGAAATGATGATCATGATCAGGAACGGAAAGCGAACGCCCGAGAACATCGAAAGGGCAATGGGGAACTGCTTGTTCGAGTACTTGTTGAACACAGCACCGGTGATGCAGCCCAGGATGATGCCGCCAAACACGCCGGTATCGAGCACCTGGATGCCCATAACGGTGGCCTGGCCGGTTCCGGTAAGGCCGAGCATGCCGCTCGCTTCGGCAAGAGAGCCGGTGGCGTTGAGCACGATGTTATTGGCCTGCAGGAACAGGAAGAACGACATCAGGGCGATCAGCGAAGCATGGCCCTTGTTCTTCTTTGCCATGGCGCCGGCGATGCCCACGCAGAACAGAATCGAGAGGTTGTTGATGATAAACATCAGCGACTGATAGACAACGGCGCCCACAAGCTGGAACGGACCGGAGCCCAGCACAGGAATCACGGCGCAGATGGTCTTGTTGGTCAGAATAATGCCCACGATGAGCAGAATGCCGGCAACCGAGAGATACATCATCGGCTGAACGATTGACTTCGCGAACACCTCCAACGGCGCTTTGAAATTGAACTTCTTTTTTGCGGTCATAGCGGTACTCCCCTTCCTTTTCCGCAAATTAAGACAGATGTGCCCTGGGCAAGACCGTGAGCCTTGCCTTATATCAATCGATGTGTGGGCACGTTATGCCTAGAGACCAGGTTCTCCAAGCAGGTTAACAATGTGATATGCGAGATAACTCTTCTCGGCATCGGTAACGACAACGTTATAGGTAGACGCTAAGTGGTCGGCAATTGACTCCGCACACGAGAACGCCCTCGGATACGCCGTTTCATCGATACGGAACAGCGCGTCGCCATTGACCTGCCCCGCCGCGGGATCGAGCGCTCGCTGCGCAAAAAACTGCAGATGGCGAACGAAACGCTCGTACGGCAACGAGGTGACGTCAAGGGTCGTGGCATAGTGCTCGGAAACAATCGCGAGCACGTCGCGAACAAGCTGGACCGAAACAATCAGACGGTCAGAGCGCTGCGGCATAGTGGCGTTGACGATATGCAGCGTAATAAAACCCTGCTCTTCTTCGCTCATCTGGATGCCCATATACTCCTTGATAATCTGCAGCGCACGGCCCGCAAGCGCATACTCCTTGCGATAGAACTGCTGGATCTCGAGCAGCAGCGGGTTCTCGCAGGGAACGCCCTTGCGCTCGCGCTCCAAGGCAAGGCTGATATGGTCTGCGAGAGCAATGAGAATCTTATCGTTGATGTCGACATTGAGCTCTCGACGAAGCATCTGAACGATTTCCTCGGAAATCACGAGGTTGACGGTGGGGATGGACTCCAAAAGATGAGCCAAGCGGTCAATCGTACGCGAATCCTGAGAAGTTCCCTCCTGCAACGCGTAGGTCTTTTCGACTGACGCCTCGTCGATGGCATCGCCGGCATGACGGCCAAAGCAGAGGCCTCGACCGATGACGATGAGCTCGGAGCCATCGTCCGAAGTGACCATTGCGACGTTGTTGTTAAAAACTCGCTTGATAACCACGGTACCCACCACAAGAATTTACTCGGAAAGCCAGACGACAGGCTCTTTAACAGCAACAGGGCCGGAAGCATGCTCACGAAGAGTCGAGTTCTCCGAGCGCTCGCACACGATAACGAAGACCGTGGGATCGAAGCCGGCGGCGCGGACCGCGTCGAAATCGACCTCGACGAGGGGCTGGCCCGCGTCGACATGATCGCCCTGGGCAACGAGCGCATGGAAGCCCTTGCCCTCAAGCTTAACAGTATCGATTCCGATATGCAGCATCACCTGAGCAGAGCTGTCGTCGGACATGATGCCCAGCGCGTGCTCAGTCGGAAACAGCGCGGCGACGGTGCCGGAAACAGGAGCGCACACCGTTCCCTCTTGGGGAACCACGGCAACGCCATCGCCCACGGCACGGCTGCTAAAAGCGGGGTCATTGGTATTTTCTAGATGAACAAGCTCGCCGGAAACAGGAGCGAGGATTTCGAACTCGGAAGTTGCAGTCTTCTGCTCATCCGAACCGCCCATCAGGCGAGAAAAGAAACCCATGGTGGCATGTCCCTTCATAAATATAGCCCAACCAAAATCAAGCGAATGCGTCCATAGAGACACATCCGTTCAAAGACTTTGGTTAGGCCCACGTCCGAGGGACTCGGTAACCTTCCGCATTTCTTTTTACGGGAGTTATTGTAGACAAGCCCAAAGCCAGAACAATCATTATGACCGGTGAGCGGTATTTTTTCTTCGATAAACGGTATTTAGGCGGCACTTAGGGGCGTTCCTTTTCTGCCGGCACCCAGGGACACTCCTTGCTCTGGCCCCTTTGCACCAAAAAGGGCCCCGAGCGTAGTTGCTCGGGGCCCTTAGCTTGCCTCACACTAGCGTGCGACGCGTATGTTACTTGCGCTTGCCGCCGCCGTCACCGGGGCGACGGGAGCTGCTACCGCGCTTGCCACCACGACTATTGCCATAGCTGCCACGGTTATCGCGACCGCCGGCACGACCGCCACGGGAACCGGCCTGGTTGCCGCCGCGACCACCACGGTAGCCGCCGCGACGCTCTTCGCGGGTATCGTCGTAGTTGCGCCAGTCATCGCGACGATCGCGGCTGGCACGCGGGTCACGACGATCGCGCGACTCGTTAGAACGACCAGCGCCGCCGCGGCCGCCATTGCCGCGAGCACCCTCGCGACGCTCGCCGCCGCGGCTACCGCGCTCTTCAAAGCGCTTGCCGCCACGGGACTCGCCGCCGCGGGTGCTACGCTCACCACGGCCCTCGCCGCCGCGGCGCTCGTCACGGCCACCGCGCTCGTCATCACGACCGGAACGACGGTGGTCGCCCGCACCGCGCTTGCCACCGCGCGAACCGCGGCCCTCGTCCTCGCGCTCGACACGACGACGGCCACCGCGATCCCCATCCTCGCGACGGCGGCGATGCGCCTCGCCCTGGAACTGCTTGGCACGACGCTCGGCACGGTTACCGCGCGGGGCCTGCTCGACGGCAGCGGCACCGCCGCGCTCCTCGGCAGCTACCTCGCGGGCCACGCTCTCAACAGCCTCGTCTACGCGAGCCTGAACGCCCTCGCGCACGCGGGTCTTGCCGCCGCGCTTGGGACGGCTCGGACGCTCGCCGTCGCCGCGGCGCTCGTCGCGACCGCGGTTGGAATGACCGGCAACATCGCCGTAATCGTCGCCGTTGCGCTTGCCGTCGCGACGCGCCTGCTCAAGCTTCTTCTTGCTCTTGGACTTGCCGCGCTTGGTCTTCTTCTTCGCCTTAAAGGCCGCAGGGTCGCGCTCGGGATCAACCGCGGGCGGGTTGGGACCCACGTGCAGGTCGCCGGCCTCGTAGATGTCGGCGGTCTTGTCCATGAGCTTCTCGATCTCGTAGAACTCGTCCACGTCCTGCTCGGTCACAAACGTGATGGCCCAGCCCAGTTCGCCGGCGCGGCCCGTACGGCCAATGCGGTGGATATAGTCAGTCGGCTCGGCCGGCACGTCAAAATTCACAACGTAGCGCACGTCGCTAATGTCGATGCCGCGGGCGAGCACGTCGGTTGCCACCAGCACGTCGACGGTGCCGTCGCGGAAGGCCGAAAGGGCACGCTCGCGCTGGGCCTGGCTGCGGTTGCCGTGAATCGCGGCGGCCTTGATGCCCTTACGCTCCAGACGACGGCAGCAGCTGTCGGCGCGGTGCTTGGTGCGCATAAAGACGATAGTGCGCTCCGGACCCTCCTTCTTGAGGAACTCGGGCAGCAGGTTGTTCTTGGCCTCTATGGACACCGGGAACACAAACTGGTCGACGGTGTCGGCGGTCGACGTGGCGGGCGCGATCTCCACGCGAGCCGGGTCGCTCACCAGGTCGGTGATCTCGCCCACGGCCTCCTCGTCGAGCGTCGCCGAGAACAGCAGCGTCTGGCGCTCGGCCGGCGTCTCGCGCACAATGCGGCGGACGGCGGGCAAAAAGCCCATGTCGAGCATGCGGTCGGCCTCGTCGAGTACCAGCACTTTGACCTCGCCCAGGTGGCAGGCACCCTGCTCGATCAGATCGACCAGACGGCCCGGCGTTGCGACCAGGATGTCGCAACCGTACTTGAGGGCAGCGGTCTGGGGCTTGTAGCTCACGCCGCCCACGACGGTCACGGCAACATGGCCGGTGACGTCGGCGATTTTGCTCGCGACCTCGTCGATCTGCTGGGCAAGCTCGCGCGTAGGGGTGATGACGAGCATCACGGGGCCGCGGCCGTTGCCCTCGGGCTTTTTAGCACCGCGACGACGGTTGCGGCCGCTGCGCTCGCGCACAGGCTTGGGCGGAGCGATGTGCTCCAGGTTGTTCATGGTCGGCAGCAAAAAGGCGGCCGTCTTGCCGGTGCCGGTCTGAGCGGCGGCAAGCAGGTCGCGGCCTTCGAGCACCACGGGGATCGAGCCGGCCTGCACGGGCGTCGGCGCCGTGTAGCCCAGGTTCTCGATAGCACGAAGCATCTCGTCAGAAAGGCCCAGCTCGTCAAAGGCGGGCAGGCTCTTGGTAGCGGACTCGACGGCCTGGGCAGCATTGGCCTCATCGGCGGCATCGAAGGCAGCCTGGGTCATGGCCTCGCGGGTCTCGTCCAGGATCTCGGCGTCGGTGACGTCGGATACAGAATTACGCATATGTTGTTGTTCCTTATCTGCACGCGCAATGGGCACGGCATGCGGCCGCGCGGGCGTGCTTGGTAGTGCGCCAATACATACAAAAACGGGTGCGCACAGAGAGGACGTTGCTCAGCACGCTGGCGATCGCTTTGGCAGCCCTATCGCGCGCCGTCCAGACGCAGCAGCTCTAAGCGATGGAGCAGATTCGCCGCGGGTTAGTATACCCGTACTCCGTATGCCCCCACGTAAACCACAGATGACGGAGCAGGTCTGGGCCAATTGTCTCAATCTGTAACATCAACAGGGCAAATCTTCCTCTACGTGTTACAGATCGAGACAAACGGTCGACACGGTTCACAAACGTCTCAATCTGTAACAGTTACCGAGTAAAATCGGTCCTAATTGTTATAGATCAAGACAGAGGGGGATTTCCGTCCGGTCCAAACCAAATCTCTCAGTCTTCCTGCAATTTCGAACATGTGGCCTATAATGTTGCTTTGGTTACGCTACATATTGCGCAGCCATTTAATACGTCGCCCACCGGGGGCCATTAATTCCTATCGCCTTATTGGCTAGGAAGCAATCAAAGGAGGTATCCGTGGCAGCAGAGACGCCTTGCTCGGTCCTCTATAACGATATTCGCTCGTTCGGCGGTCTTAAACATCTCGAGATCGCCCGAATGCTCATCAATGGAAACTCTTATCTCGGCAGTACCCTGCTCGAGAAATGCTCTTCCAACCGCTCGTATCTCACCCGTTACATCGTCCATCGCGAGCCTGACCAGTGCGCGCCCGCCATCTACAGCGACTTTGCCGTCACCACGCTCAATCTTTCCGCGGCAATCTGCAGCAAGCTCGGCGGCGAGTCCGCCTATCAGGCAATCGCCGAGCACTATCGCGGCCCGGCCGCCAACGAAATGATGTCGGCTCTCGCCAGCTACAAGCTGGACAGCCGCCTATATGCAAATGCCCTCAATCACATCGACAACTTTGACGGCAATGCCGTGCGCGAGAAGAGTACGCTTTACCTTATGCTCTTTGTGGCAACGGGGGCGCTCGCTGACCCCATCCAAGGCGTGGCCACCGTCGAGCGCTTTTGCGACAGCAAGACAGGCGGGCACTTTGGCACCACCGAAACTACCGTCGGACGTGGCTTTATGAGCAGCCTGGAGCAGCCGCGCACTGTCGCCCCCAACCTCGGTCTGCTCAGAACCCATGCCGACAACTGCGCCGACATGCAAATCCATCCCCTCACACGCGATCCGCGCGGCACGGTAATTGGGTCCTTGCCCAAAACCTCGCCCAGCATCACCGATGTAGGCGCTGATGCATCGCGCGAGCATCTCCGCATTTGGCTCGAAGGCGGACACTGGTACGCCCAGGGCCTTGGGTCGACCAACGGCACAGTGCTCGAATCGGGCGCGGGCGACGGCGATATCGTAATCGAGCCGCCGCGCGACCAACGCGAGCCCGGCAAAGTCTATCCCCCGGTGGAAATCGAAAACAGCGACAGGCTCCATCTGGGTCTCTACACGACATTCCTTGTCATTGTGGACTAGCGCGGACGGCGATCGAAAGACGGTCGCCGTCCGTCTTTCGTCTTCTACCTTCTGCGTCGTAAACGACAATACTCAGCGGTATACGTGGGCAGTGTGGCTATCATGGTACTTTACCGATATCCACACTGCCCACGTATACGCGCAGCAACCCATGCTAGACAAAGGAACGCCATGGATACTACCGATAGCGCCTATGGCGACAAACTCATCCGTCTTGACACGTTCGACACCGCCGTGGCGGTCGACCCCAGCGCCGAGGACGACGCCAAGCGTCGGTTTATGACGCTTATTCTCCAGACGGCCCACCGCAACAACGGCAACATCGGGCACGTGCTGCGCGCGACCAACACGAGCGGCGAGGTCTTTGCCGTCAAGCTACTCAAGGACAACGCCATCCTTTCCGGCCAAGCCCCCGACCGCTCCGCCGAGCAATCGGCCGCTCACCTGGCCAACACCGCCGCGCTGTTCGAGGAGTACCGTCATCTGTGTACCGTCTCGCACCTGCGCGGATTTCCGCGCGTCTATGGCTACGGATCGTGCGAGGATGACCCACTCATCCTCATGGAGTGGGTCGAGGGCACCTCGCTCAAGCAGGCGCTGCCCTTGCTTCCGCACGACGCCTCGGGCGGGCTGACCACCCAGATGGTCGCCGCCGTCGGAAACGCCGTGCTTCGCGCGCTCTTGATGACCCAAGGCCTCGTGAATCCGGTCATCCATCGCGACCTGTCGCCTGCCAATATCATGTTCCGCACCACCAGCCGAACGCTCAAGCAGCAGATTGCCGATTGCTCCTTTGACCCCTGTCTCATCGACATGGGCTCCGCGACCATGGCCCTCGGCGACGACACGATCACCCGGCGCGCCGACATCTGGCGCTTTGCCACGCCCGCATACGCCGCGCCCGAAATGCTCACGCAGGATATCGAAGGCATCGCGGCCCTTCGCCGCTCGCCCGCGATCGACGTCTATGCGCTTTCGAGCATTCTGTACCAGCTCTACAGCGGTCGCAAACCGTTCGATGTCGAGTCGACGGGTGCCGCGGCGACCGGCTCGTTCTACCTCATAAAGACCAAGACCAAACCGGCGCCGCTCGAGCCGCGCTGCGAGGGCGACAAAGCGCTTGTCCAGATCATCATGAAAGGCATCTCGGTCGAACAGGGCGATCGCCCTACCGAGCAGCAGATGCTCGAGGTGCTCTCGACATACCTCCCCGCTGCAGAATCTGAGGACCACGAGGGTGCAGGAGACGAGGCCGCAATTGATATCGATTCTGGCACGCACCTTAAGGTCGACGTCGCCGGCGAGCGCACGCGAGAGATTTTGGAGCAGGCCCGGCACGACGCCATGACACGCCGTCGCTTTGTCATCGGCGGCGTCGTTGCAGCCGTTGCGGGGCTCGGCGTTATCGGGGCGGCAACCCATGGCTTTGGCATCCCCGACTACCTGGACGGCATCCGCGGTTCGCTTGACGACTACACCTGGGCTCAGCTGCAGGAGATTTCGCTCAAGATTAAGGCCGCCGAGACCCGTAGCGAGGCACACGAGATTGCCAAGCGCTACCACCTGCTCGACGTTGATGGGCATATCCCCTATCCGTGCACCAAGCGTGTGAAGCTCGCCAACGGGCTGGAGGTCGGCGCTCAGCTTGTGGGCATCCGCCACGATGAGCTTCTGGACGGGACGGGCAAGGCCGGGCTGACGTTTATGTTCGACGCGGGTATTGCCGAGCGCGATGCTGCGACTGAACCGCCGAGCGCCGGCTGGGCAGATTGCGAGCTGCGGGAATGGCTCGACGGCGACGGCCTTAAGCTGCTGCCCAACGAGTTGCGCGCGCTCATTAAAGGGGTCAAGAAGGTCTCGAACAATGTGGGCGCCGCCAACAGTGCATCGTGTCTGAGCGAGTTGCCCGCAACCCTTTGGCTGCCCGCCATGGTCGAGCTGTGCGGTACGCAACCGCCCGATTCGTTTGCCGAGGGCTATCACTACCTGGCAGACATCTACAACGGCGAGGGCAAGGAGTATCAGCTCTTCCGCGAGCTCAAGGTGAGCCCGTATTCCACGAACGAGACGATGGTCCGCCAGTGGAAGGGCAAGGACACCTGCTGGTGGGAACGAACGGTGAGCCCCGACACATCGGAGAGCGAAGGCACGCTCTATATGAACCGTGTGGGCTACGACGGCGACGTCTTTACGTACGCAACGCCTGCGGAAAAGCCAAGCAAGCGAACCTGCGTGATCCCCGGGTTCTGCATCTAGGGAGCGGGCGTCTTGCCGTGACGGGACCCCTCCCCGGCAATTGTCTCGATCTGTAACACCAGCTCGGCAGATACAGGTCTAGATGTTACGGAACGAGACAAAACCCCAACCCCGCGAGACAACATCTCAATCTGTAACAGTAAGGGGTTAAAACTTCTCTAGATGTTACAGATTGAGATGATTGGTTGGGACGGCCACCGATTGAGCAGCCACCCTCATCTGTAATGAAAAGTCATACATTCCAACCATTACTGGACACCCCCAGGGGGTATGGGTGTATAGTATCAGCAGGTTAACAATTCCAACAGCGAACCACAGAAAGGAGAAGCCATGGCTCAAGATAAGTTCGACGTGGGTGGCATGACATGCGCCGCCTGCCAGGCGCACGTGGATCGTGCCGTGAGCAAGCTCGACGGCGTCGAGAGCGTCGCGGTCAATCTGCTCGCCGGCTCTATGCTGGTGGACTACGACCCCGCGCAGGTCACCCCCGACGACATCTGCACCGCCGTCGATCGCGCTGGCTACTCGGCCTCACCCGTCAGCACGGGCACCGACGCCGCCCAAAGCGGCAGTACGCAAGCCAGGTCCGGCGCCGCCCATATGGAGTCGCCCACCAAAAAACTGGAGGCCGCCGCCTCTGCCATGCGCACTCGTCTCATCGTCTCGATCGTATTCCTCATCCCACTGTTCTACATAGGCATGGGGCACATGCTTGGCTGGCCACTGCCCGGCATTTTCACCGACCATACCCACAGCATGACGCTCGCCCTCACCGAGCTCGTCCTGCTTATCCCCATCGTCTATGTCAACGACGCGTACTTTATCAACGGGTTTAAATCGCTCGCGCACGGCGCGCCCACCATGGACGCCCTTATTGCCGTGGGCGCCACCGCTTCCGTCGCCTGGTCGTTCTATGCCATGTTTATCATGGCCGACCAGCTGGCCGCCGGGCAAATCCACGAGGCCATGATGACGAGCATGGGCAACCTGTATTTTGAGAGTGCGGGCACGATCCTGTCGCTCGTCACCGTGGGCAAATACCTCGAGACACGCAGCAAATCCAAGACCGGCGGCGCCATCGAGGCGCTCATCGACCTGGCGCCCAAGAGCGCGACCGTCGTGGCAGAGGACGGCACCGAGACCACCGTCGACGTCGACAGCATCCTTCCCGGCCAGGTCCTGCGCGTACGCCCCGGAGAGTCCATCCCCGTCGATGGCGTGGTGCTCGAGGGCAGCTCGGCCGTGGACGAGAGTGCGCTCACCGGCGAGTCCATCCCCGTGGAAAAGACCGCCGGTGCCACCGTCAACGCGGCCACGGTCAACCGCACGGGCTCGTTTACCTTCCGCGCCACGCGTGTGGGCGCCGACACGTCGCTCGCCAAGATTATCCAGCTCGTCGAGGACGCCAACGCCACCAAGGCGCCCATCGCCCGCATGGCCGACAAGGTCGCCGGCGTGTTCGTGCCCGTGGTGTTTGTAATCTCGGTCGTGACCTTTGTAGTGTGGATGGCACTGACCGGCAGCATGAACGAGGCGCTCACCTCCGCCGTGGCCGTGCTGGTGATCAGCTGCCCGTGCGCACTGGGTCTGGCCACGCCCGTCGCCATTATGGTGGGTACCGGCAAGGGCGCCGAGATGGGCATTCTGTTCAAGAGTGCCGAGGCGCTGGAGAATCTGCGCAGTGTGGGCACCGTGGTGCTCGACAAGACGGGCACGGTCACCCGCGGCAAGCCTGCCGTGACCGATATCGTAGTAGCCACGCGTGCTGACGGCTCGCCCGCCATGAGCGAAAAGTCGCTGCTCAAGCTGGCCGCCGCGTTGGAGCGCTCGAGCGAGCACCCGCTGGCCGAGGCGATTATGGCCGAGTGCGAGGCACGCGGAATTGTCGCGCGCATGGTCGAGGACTTTGCCGCCGTGCCCGGTCGTGGCGTTACGGCGCGCGAGGGACAAAATGTCATCGCAGCCGGCAACGTGCGTCTGATGGACGAGCTGGGCGTTACCGTGCCCGCGGGCCTTGCCGAACAGCTCGCCGCCGAAGGCAAGACACCGCTGTTCTTTGCCAAGAACAGCGAGCTTGTCGGTACCATCGCCGTGGCTGACGAGGTCAAAGAGACGAGCGCCGAGGCCATCGCCGCGCTGCGTTCGCTCGGCGTCGACGTGCGCATGCTCACCGGCGACAACCGCGTGACGGCCGAGGCCATCGCCCGCCGCGTGGGGCTGAGCAGCGAACAGGTCATCGCCGACGTCCTCCCCGCCGACAAGGAGCGCCACGTGCGCGAACTGCAGGATGCGGGCAGCAAGGTCGCCATGGTGGGCGACGGCATCAACGACTCCCCCGCCCTGGCGCGCGCCGACGTGGGCCTTGCTATCGGCACCGGCGCCGACATCGCCAAGGAGGGCGCCGACGTGGTACTCATGCGCAGCGATCTCATGGACGTCGCCCGTGCCATCGAGCTGTCACGTGCCACAATCCGCAACATCAAGCAGGACCTGTTCTGGGCGCTGTTCTACAACGGCATCGGCATTCCGCTGGCGGCCGGTGTGTTCTTCCCCCTCACCGGTTGGCAGCTCTCGCCGATGTTTGGCGCCGCGGCCATGAGCCTGTCGAGCGTGTGCGTCGTAAGCAATGCGCTGCGCCTGCGAACCTTTAAGCCTAAAGTGGCAAAATAGGCTCACTATTACGTCCATTTAGAACGGGTTTTCCAGGTGCCAGAGATTGACCTGAAAGAGGAGCGACGCGTACTTTGGTACGCGAGCGACGGCTTGAAGGTCAAGGTCGGGTGCCTGGGAAAGCCGACACAACAGAGAGGAATACCCATGCGTTACACAATCAAGACTTCCGGCCTCATGTGCGGCCACTGCGACGCTGCTGTCGAGACGGCACTGCTCAACGTGGCCGGCGTGACCGACGCCGACGCCGATCACGAGACCCAGACCGTCCAGGTGGAGTGCGCCGACACCGTGACCGCCGAGCAGCTCGCCGCCGCCGTCGAGGGCGCCGGCGAGAAGTTCCACGCCCTGTCCGTAACCGCCGCGTAACGACCCACGCGCACCCCGACCAGAAACGAGGACCCGCCATGATGGCAGACCACAAATCGGTGACCCGCATGCTCAAGACGGCACGCGGCCAGATCGACGGCATCTTGCGGATGGTCGATGAGGACCGCTACTGCGTCGATATTTCCACGCAGCTCATGGCAACGCAGGCGCTCATTGCGCGCATCAACGCCGATGTGCTCAAGGCGCATATCGAGGGCTGCGTGACTTCGGCAATCGAATCGGGCGACGAAGACCTCAAAGCCGCCAAGCTCGCCGAGATCGAACGCGTCGTCGACAAGCTCTCCAAGTAATTGGGGCATTGGGGACGGACTGCTTTGCACCTTCTTGGTGCATCGGGGACAGGTATGTTTGCACCACCTTGGTGCAGATTGACCTGTCCCCCTTGCTCTAAATCGGGTATAAAGGCGTGCAGCATATCGAACGAAAGGCAATTTGCATGAATGACTTTATGAAGGGCCGCAATGGCGCCGATGAGCTCACCATCGTTATGGGCTTTGTCGGCATCGTCATCGCGATGATCGGATCGATAGCCCATATCCAGTGGCTCAGCTGGATTGCCATCGCCGTAATCGTGATTGGCGTGCTGCGCGGCCTGTCCAAAAACATCGACGCACGTCGCAAGGAAAACGCGGCCTTTGTCGCCGCGACCGCTAACGTCCCCGGCCTGGGCAAGTTCGTAGCGAGCTTGGGTAGCGGCGCCGCGGCTGCCAACGCCTCGCGCACGGCCGGTACCAGCAAGGAAGACTTTGAGCGTGCCAAGCGCACGGCCAAGAAGATGTGGAAGGGTCGCAAGACCACGGCATACCTCAAGTGCCCCAACTGCGGCCAGATGCTCTCCGTCCCCAAGGGCAAAGGCAAGATCCGCGTCACCTGCCCCAAGTGCCACGCCAAGATGGAAACCCGCTCCTAGCGCCCGCACGCGGGACAAATTAATCAGGTTTGTTTGTCCCAAATCTTAAGTATTTGTTCGATAAAAAAGCCGAGGCCTCGTGTTGAGACCTCGGCTTTTTGCATGCGGCAACGGAGCTGCCCCTTTGTCACATCTACGCCACACCGTCGCGGGCCAGCTCCTCAGCCAGCGCTTCGGCAGGCATGGCCATAATCGCGTCGAGCTCGGCGTCCACCTCGGGAATACGCTTCACCTTGAGCTTGCGTACCAAATCACCGCGACACATCACATGCGTCGGCTCACGCAGAGCGCACAGGTCATCGAGCGGATTCTTGCGCGTCACCAGGATATCGGCGGCCTTGCCGCACTCGATCGTACCGGTCTCGCCGCCCAGCCCCAGCAGCTCGGCGTTGACTTGCGTAGCCGTATGCAGCGCGAAGGCGTTGCTCACACCGACATACTTGGCAAAATAGGCAACCTCACGCCACATGTCGTACTGCGTCACGAACGGGCAGCTTGAGTCCGTGCCCAAGCCCACCTTAACGCCGGCATCCAGCGCCGCACGAGCACTCTCGATAATGCCCGAGCACACGATGTCGCCGTTCTTCTTTTGCGTGTCAGTCGAATGGGTCTTCTCCGGATCGAGCAACACAAACGGCAGCGCCGGGCTGATAGTGCAGGTAACGCTGGGCGCACGTCCCTCGAGCTGCGTGCCCGCGGCGCCACGGTACAGCTCCAGGATCTCGGGCGTCATCGGGGCACCGTGCTCGATCGTGTCGACCCCGGCCTCAAGCGCGGCCTTCACGCCCTCGGTGCTCTCGACATGAGCCATAACCGGCAGGCCCACCTCGTGCGCCGCCTTGCACGCCGCCGCGGCAACCTCCACCGGCATACGCAGCACGCCCGGCTCGCCCACCTCGGTCGCATCGAACACACCGCCCGTCACGAACAGCTTAATGACGTCGGCGCCGCGCGCATACAGGTCTCGCACCTGCTCGGCTGCCTCGACGGGGCTGTTGGCCACCTGGGCGAACAAGCCCGCGCCATGGCCGCCCGGCACCGTGACGCCCGTTCCCGGCGCTACCAGGCGCGGGCCCTGATACTTGCCGGCGTCGATAGCGTCGCGCACGGCAATGTCGGCAAACAACGGGTCGCCCGCGCCGCGCACCGTGGTCACGCCGCTTGCCAGCTGCTGCTGGGCACTGCCCTTGAGGATGCGGCGGACGATGGCACGGCCCACGGGATTATCGAGTTTCTTCATCAGCGCTCCCGCATCGCCGGCCGAGACAGGCTTGCCCGAGCCGCACAGGTGCACGTGCATATTGATGAGACCGGGCATGAGATACGCACCACCCAGGTCGATAACCTCGGCGCCCGCGGGCGCCTGCGCCACAGCACTCGGCCCCATCCAGGTGATGATGCCGCGCTCAACAGTCACGGCCATATCGGGCTGCGGCTCCATATGCTCCGAACCATCCAGAATGGTCGCATTGATAAACAACGTGGAACGATCGGCAGATGCCATATCGAGCTCCTCCCTCACGATTAACTTGAACATTTGTCCATTATCACCTAGTCCCGCTGGATTGCTGCAGACGCATCGGTTAACGGAAGAAAGAGGGGATGTGGGGAGACGGAACACGTTGCAGTCCCACCCCAGCGACACCAGGGAAATGTCTCGATCTGTAACAATTACGAGCTCAAACAGCCTCTAAACGTTACAGATCGAGACAAAACCTCTCAGCGCCCATACCACTGGCGTCTCCATTCCTCAGCCAGATCGGCCCGCTGTGGAATTCCCGCCAGTCTCATCTTTTCAGCCAGGTTCCCCGGGTTCTTGAGTTCATCAAACGTAAACCGAAGCACCTTGTGTCCGAGCATCGTCAGATGAGACTCTCGCTGACGTTCTGCCACGAATGGGTCAACCGACTCCCGACCCTCGCCGCTCTGCAAGGTGTACTTCCCCTTTCCGTCGAGCTCGCCGATGACACACGTCCCGTCCTCGAGCCGCCAAAAATAGTCGACGCGAAACACCTGGCTCGGATCGAGCGGGTCGCGAAACTCCACCTGCAGCTCCGGAACCGGAAAGCCGTACGCAATAAAGAATGCTCGGAACCGAGACTCGCCGCCGTTTTCAGGCAGCCCGTCCGCATACGACGCAATCACCTGTGCCCTGCGATACCCTCGCCTGCCCTCGCAATCGGCGCGGAGGCGCTCGCACAAATCCCCACGTGATACGCCTTTCGCCCGCAGTGCAGAATCGGCAATCGCCAACCCATAGGAGAACGGCGCACGCAGTAGGCAATCCTCCACCGTGCGCCAAAACGACGTCACCCGCACGCCATCAACATGCTCGAGTGCGCCCGCCATCTGCGGACGCAACAACCTGCACCCGCCGCTCAACGTCACCGAACAACCCGTCTTAACAAGAAAACGCGACCCAAGCAGATCATTCGGCACCTCCAGACCCCACAAAAGCGCCGCGTCATAGCCCCAAAACGCCCAATCGGGATGAAACTCTGCAAGCCCTTTGATGGTACGCAGCGTTCGCTCCGCCGGCGTCAGCACACCCCAATCATGTTGAAAGCAGAACAAATACGGCTCGGGTTCCGCGATATCGTCGGTTCCAACATGACGCCGCAGCCACATGAGCTCGGCATTGTCATGCGTTGCGAGCAGCGCACCTTGCTCGGTCGCCTCCGTGAGTCGCGCGAGCATCCTATTCCGCGCCAACGTGTTGCGAGTCGTATGCTTGTGCTTGAAAACGGTATTAGACACTTCCATCACCACCACATCGGACAAATGGACCATCGTCACCGTTGCCTCCACCGACAAACGTCTTGATCTGTAACAAGAAGACCGATTTTTGGACTGTAGATGTTACAGATTGAGACATTCCCCCCAGCCAGGTGCCAAACGTCTCGATCTGTAACAGTAAGACGTTCTCCAGACCCCTAAACGTTACAGATTGAGACAAACCAGCGGCGCCCAAGCATTCGTCTCGATCCGTAACAGGTAGACCGGTTTTTTGTCCCCAAACGTTACAGATCGACACATAAAGGCAGAAGGCGAGGCAGGCGACAACCGCCCATCCCCTACTCCCATTCTTGCTCGTAAATATTGAGCGACTTTACGTAACGCCCCTGGGCGCCCATGATGTCGCGGACCAGACGCAAGAAAAAGCTGATGCACGAGGTGTCAAAGCCGTCCTGCAGGTCCTCGGGATGCACCGCACCCGGCCCATCGACCGCCGTGTCGTTCAGGCGCGCGATGTCATACAGGTAGAGCTGTCCCGCCGTAAGCCAGGCATCGTCGACGCAGGCAAGGCGCACCGCAATCGCGCCGTCGTTCCAATGCTCCTTCTGCACGATATGCGGGTCGTAGACATCAAAGCGATGATCGGTGCGCGTGTCCTTCAGCACGACCATGCCGGACGCAGGATTCTTGTCCAAAATGCCAAAGCGCGAGAAATACTGCGTGTCGCGTACCTGCTCGAGCCGCTTGAGCGAGGCAGGCGAAAGCGATGCCGGCGGCTCGTCAACATATAGCTCGAGCAGCGTTTTGCCATGGCGATAGGGGCGCTCGAAGAGCAGCCAATCGGTAAACGCCATGTTGTAGGCCATGATTTCGTTTTGAGAAGGCCCCTCGCAATAGCTGAGCCACGGGTCGACAATGACCTCGAACTGTTCGCGTGCCGGCTCCAGGAATTGAAACTTCCGCAGCATCCAAAAGTGAGCCATGTCGGCAATATCGTTGCCGACGGCTTCAGCCAGCTCTGCTCGGTCAAAAGCGTGGTCAGTCATGGCATCCTCCTCAAACTGATGGACCTCAATTTGAGCTTACGAGGAGGGTGGGCAGCCACGACCAGCGCGGGCAAAATAGGCCTCCGGCTGCAAACCAGATGCTGACCAAACACTTGACGAAAAGCTTGACCGAAAATGCGCACCGCAACAAAACCGCAGGCAAACATAGACGGCCAACCCGCCCTTTTGAGCCAGATGCCTGCAGCCACCACAGAAACAACAGGTGACCACAGCCCAAGAAGTCGACAAATGAACATCCTTACGTCGACAAACGCGCAAACTGCTCGCAAAGAGTGTCCCCAACGACTAGACAAAAAAGGCTAGTCATTGGGGACGTTCTTAAATGACTACTTTACAGCTCCAGCGCCTCGGCGACTTCGGCTGCGCAGGCCAGGGCATCGGCCATGGCACTCACCACGAGCGAGCTGCCGTTGCGGGCATCACCCGCCACATACACCGGCGCGGCATCCGCGGCGACGCCCTCCGTGCGAGCCGCGAGATGCGAGCCCTCGACAGCCATCACCGGCAGCGGACGACCAGCGATGGCAACAGGCACGCTCACCGCATCGAACACACCGTACTCCGGACCCGTAAAGCCGCAGGCGATGAGCACCAGCTGCGCTGGCACCTCGTGCTCGGAGCCCGCGATGCGCTCGGGCTTTCCCGCCGACCAGTCCAGATCGACCACGCGCAGACCCGCAGCCGCACCCTTCTTGTCCAGCAGCACCTCGAGTGTATCCACGGCCCAGGCACGCATCTCGCCACCCATCGCAGCGATAGCCTCCTGCTGGCCGTAATCGGTCTTCTTAACGTTGGGCCACTGCGGCCAGGGGTTACCTGCCGCGCGCTTATCGGGCGCAGCCGGCAAGAACTCAAACTGGCGCACGCTGCGCGCGCCCTGACGCACCGCGGTACCCACGCAGTCGTTGCCGGTATCGCCACCGCCAATGACCACGACGTCCAGGCCGCGTGCGTCAATAGCAGGCTCACCGCCATCGAGCACCGAGACGGTCGAAGCCGTCAGGTAGTCCACGGCATACACCACGCCCGGGGCATCAATGTTCGCAGCCGAAAGCCCACGCGGAGCACGGGCGCCGGCAGCCACCACGACGGCGTCAAAGTCGTCGAGCCTGGCGGTAACCTTGGGATCGCTCACGTCGGCGCCCAGCTCGAACACAACACCCAGCTCGCGCATGAGCGCCACGCGACGCTCGACCACAGACTTCTCGAGCTTCATGTTGGGAATGCCGTACATGAGTAGGCCGCCGGGGCGGTCGTCGCGCTCAAACACCGTCACGCGAGCACCGCGACGCGCAAGCTCCCATGCTGCCACCAGGCCAGCCGGGCCGGAACCAACCACGGCGACCGAGGGCGCGTCCTCCCCTGCCGGCTCAAAGCGACGTGGGCCGCCGTTTCCCCACTCATGGTCGCTGATCGCACGCTCGTTATCGTGAATCGTCGTGGGTTGGCCGTCGACCGAGCCCAGGTTGCACGCGGCCTCGCACAGCGCCGGGCACACGCGGCTCGTGAACTCAGGCATGGGCGAGGTGAGCGACAGGCGCTCGGCAGCCTCATCCCAGCGGCCGCGGTACACCAGCTCGTTCCACTCGGGAATCAAGTTGTGCAGCGGGCAGCCGCTCGGACGTGCCTTGCCAAAGCTCGCGCCCATCTGGCAAAACGCCACGCCGCACATCATGCAGCGGCTCGCCTGGGCGCGACGTGCGTCGTCGTCGAGCTCCACGTACAGCGGATCGAAATCACGGCTGCGCTCCTCCACGGGGCGAAGCTCGTGGGTCACGCGATCGATATCAAGAAAAGCACCGGGCTTACCCATGGCACTTACGCCTCCTTCTTGGTCGAAGCAACAGAGCTGGCGGCCGCGGACGCAGCACCCGCAGCACCGCCCGCAATATCGAAGCGAGCGACATCCGCGGCGCTCGCGCGACCGGTCACGATGTCAAACGCCAACTCCTCGGCCTGCGCACGCGTCTTGCCCACGGCCTCGGCCGCAGCGACAATCGCCAGCACGCGCTCGTACTCGGTCGGAATGACCTTCACAAAGTGCTTGCTCATCGAGCCGAAGCTATAGAGCAGCTTAATGCCGCGCGGGCTCTGCGTCGCGTCCACGTGCTCTTGGATGAGCGCACGAATCTGCGCCAGCTCGCCGGCCGTCGGGGCCTTGAGCTCAACGCTCTCGTGGTTCACGCGGGCATCGAGCGTGCCGTACTGGTCAAAGACATAAGCCACGCCACCCGTCATGCCGGCAGCGAAGTTCTGCCCGACCTCGCCCAGGATGAGCGCCAGGCCACCCGTCATGTACTCGCAACCGTGGTTGCCGCAACCCTCGACCACCACGGTGGCACCGGAGTTGCGTACGCCAAAGCGCTGGCCGGCCAGGCCGTTGATGAAGCCACGGCCGCTCGTGGCGCCAAAGAACGCAACGTTGCCCACGATGATGTTTTCGTCGAACTTATAGGTCGCATGCGGGTTGGGGCGCACCGACACCTCGCCGCCCGAAAGGCCCTTGCCAAAGTAGTCGTTGGCGTCGCCGCACACGTTGAGCGTAATGCCGCGCGGCAGGAAGGCGCCAAAGCTCTGACCGGCCGATCCATCGCAATCGATGGTGATGGAGCCGGCGGGCAGGCCCTCGGGATGTGCCTTGGTCACCGCGTTACCCAGGATGGTGCCCACGCAACGGTTGACGTTGGCGATATCAGCGCGGAAGCGAATCGGACGCAAGTGGGCACGGGCATCGGCCGTATAGGGCACGAACAGCGTGGAGTCGAGCGTCTTGTTGAGCTCGCTGTCCGCAGCCATCTGCGGCAGGAAGTGACGACCGTCGGCACCCGGGATATGGGCACCAAACTCACAGGTCGCGCTTGCCAGTACGGGCGACAGATCCAGCAGGTTAGCTTTGCGATTGCCCGGGACCTCGATCTGGCGCAAGCACTCGGGATGGCCGACCATCTCGTCGACGGTGCGGAAGCCCAGGCTCGCCATGACCTCGCGCAGTTGCTCGGCAACAAAGAGCATAAAGCGCTCGACGTGCTCGGGCTTGCCGCGGAAGCCGCGACGCAGGCGGCAGTTTTGCGTGGCGATGCCGGCGGGGCAGGTATCCTGCTGGCAGTCGCGCTGCATGAGGCAGCCCATCGAGATGAGCGGCATGGTCGCAAAGCCAAACTCCTCGGCGCCCAGCAGGCAGGCAACGGCAACATCGGTGCCGTCCATGAGCTTGCCGTCGGCCTCGAGCACCACGCGCGAGCGCAGGCCGTTTTGCAGCAGCGTCTGCTGGGCCTCGGCAAGACCGAGCTCCAGCGGCAGACCGGCGTGCCAGATAGAGTCGCGCGCAGCGGCACCCGAGCCGCCGTTGTGGCCGCTGATCAAGATCTTGTCGGCAGCACCCTTGGCCACACCGGTGGCGATGGTACCGACGCCGGCCTCGCTGACCAGCTTGACCGACACGCGCGCGCCGGGGTTGGCGTTCTTAAGGTCGAAGATGAGCTCGGCCAGGTCCTCGATAGAGTAGATGTCGTGGTGCGGAGGAGGCGAGATCAGGCCGATGCCGGGCGTGGACTGACGGACCTCGGCAATCCAGGGGTAGACCTTCTTGCCGGGCAGGTGACCGCCCTCGCCGGGCTTGGCGCCCTGGGCCATCTTAATCTGAATCTCGAAGGCGCTGCAAAGATAGCGGCTCGTCACGCCAAAGCGCGCGCTTGCCACCTGCTTGATCGCGGAGTTCTTGGAGTCGCCGTTGGCCAGCGGGGTCTCGCGACGCGGGTCCTCGCCGCCCTCGCCCGAGTTGGAACGGCCGTGCAGGCGGTTCATGGCGATGGCCATGCACTCGTGTGCTTCCTTGCTGATGGAGCCGTACGACATGGCGCCGGTGTTAAAGCGGCGGACGATGTTGAGCGCGGGCTCGACCTCGTCGAGCGAAACCGGCGTGCGGCCGCTGGCATCAAAGTCGAGCAAGTCGCGCAGGCGCACGGCACGGCCGGTACGGTGCAGACGGGCGCTGTACTCCTTAAAGGTGTCGTAGCTGTCCTCACGGCAGGCGGTCTGCAGCAAGTAGACAGTCTGAGGGTCGATCAGGTGATCCTCGCCGCCGATCGGGCGCCACTTGGTCAGACCCAGCGTGGGCAGCTGATCGGGAGCCGGGCTCTTAAGGATGGCGAGCGCGGCGTCGTAGCGCTCGTTTTGCTCGCGCTCAACGTCCTCGACACCCATACCGCCCACACGGCTCACCGTGCCGGCGAAGTACGCGTTGACGAACTCCGGCGTAAAGCCCACGGCCTCGAAGATCTGCGCCGAATGGTAGCTCTGCACCGTGGAGATGCCCATCTTGGACATGATGGAGACGATGCCGGCGGTCGCAGCCTTGTTGTAGTTGGCGATGCCCTGCTCGGCCGTCACGTCCAGGTCGCCGTGTGCCGCCAGATCGCGGACGCACGCATGTGCGCTGTACGGATAGATGCCGCTCGCGGAGTAGCCCACCAGTGCCGCAAAGTCGTGCGGAGACACGGCGTCGCCGCACTCCACCACGATGTCGGCAAAGGTACGCACGCCGGCGCGGATCAGGTGGTTATGCACGCAGCCCACAGCGAGCAGCGACGGCACGGGCACCTCGCCCGCAGCGGCACGATCGCTCAACACCACGATGTTCACGCCATCGCGGACCGCAGCCTCAACGTCCTCTGCAAGCTGTTTGAGCGCAGCCTGCAGCGCGCCCTCGCCGGCATCGCGGCGGTAGACGGCACGGAAGCGACGGGTCTTAAAGCCAACACGGTCGATGGCACAGATATGCTCGAACTCTTCATCGTTGAGCAATGGGCGCTCCAAGCGCACCAGCTGACAGGCCGTGCGGGAATCCTCGAGCAGGTTGCCGTGGTTGCCCAGGTAGAGCGTGGTCGAAGTCACCATGTGCTCGCGCAGGGCATCGATCGGAGGATTCGTGACCTGAGCGAACAGCTGATAGAAGTAGTCAAAGAACGAACGCGTCTTCTTGGACAGGCAGGCCAGCGGTGCGTCGATGCCCATCGAGGCGAGCGGGGCCTTGCCCTGCTGGGCCATGGGACGCACGACCTCGTCGACGTCATCCCAGTGGTAGCCGAGCTTGGCCATACGCACGGCGGCGGGCACCTCGGCGTCCTCGGCGGACGCGGGCGCGGCGGGCTCATCGAGCGCGTCGACGGTCAGCGTCTCCTCGGCAATCCAATCACGGTAGGGCTTTTCCTTGGCGTAACGGGCGCGCAGCTCGTCATTGTAGATGACGCGCCCGCGGGCAAAGTCGACCTCGAGCATCTGGCCCGGCCCCAGACAGCCGCTCGTCACGATGTTCTCGGGGCTCACCTCGATGGTGCCCACCTCGCTTGCCAGCATAAAGCGACCGTCGCGCGTCACGTAGTAACGAGCGGGGCGCAGGCCGTTGCGATCGAGGGCGGCGCCCAGGGTACGGCCGTCGGTAAAGGCGATGGCCGCCGGGCCGTCCCACGGCTCCATGAGCATGGACTGGTAGGCGTCGTAGGCGCGGCGCTCCTCACTCAGGCTGTCGTTGTGGTCCCACGGCTCGGGCAGCAACATGGACGCGGCACGCGTGAGCGGGCGACCGTTCATGACCAGGAACTCGAGCACGTTGTCCAGAATCGCGGAATCGGATCCCTCGCGGTTGATGATAGGCATCACGCGCTCAAGATCGTGCTGCAGCACGGGGCTGTACAGGTTGGGCTCGCGGGCGCGAATCCAGTTGACGTTGCCCTTGAGGGTGTTGATCTCGCCGTTATGGATGATAAAGCGGTTGGGGTGCGCGCGCTCCCAGCTGGGCGTGGTGTTGGTGGAGTAGCGCGAGTGGACGAGCGCCACGGCCGTCTTGACGGCGGCGTCGTTGAGGTCGATGAAGAAGCGGCGCATCTGCGTGGCGACGAGCATGCCCTTGTACACGATAGTGCGCGAGCTCATGGAGCAGACGTAGAAGATCTTGTCGCGCAGGGCAAACTCGGTGTCGGCCTTCTTTTCGATGGTGCGACGGCACACGTACAGGCGACGCTCAAAGGTATCGCCGGCGGGCGTGTCGTCCGGACGGCCCAGGAAGGCCTGCAAGATGGTGGGCATGCAGGCGCGTGCCGTCTCGCCCAAGTCGTGCGGGTCGACGGGCACCTCGCGCCAAAAGAGCAGCGGCACGCCGGCCTCGGCGCAGCCCTCCTCAAACACGCGACGGGCATCCTCTACGCCCTTGTCGTCCTGCGGGAAGAACAGCATGGCCACGCCATAGTCGCCCTCTGCCGGCAGAATCTGGCCGCACTTTTGAGCCTCTTTGCGGAAAAAGTGATGCGGAACCTGGAACAGGATACCGGCACCGTCGCCGGTGTTCTTCTCGAGTCCCGTACCGCCGCGGTGCTCCAAGTTGACCAGAATGGACAGTGCATCGTCCAGAATCTGGTGATGGCGCTCACCGTTGATATCGGCAAGCGCGCCGATGCCACATGCATCGTGGTCGAATTCGGGGCGATAAAGGCCCTGCTGCTGAGCGGAATCTGCCTGCATCGCGATCCTCCCCTAGATATTTAGACAGTCAGTTGAATAGGCATAGTAGGGGCATCGGGGCGTCGTTGTGTTTCCCGCCCGTTTCGAAACAATCGCGTAACGCACGCCCCACGAGTGGACACCGCCGACCTCAAGGGCGACAACATAGGCCCCAAGTTCGGCCTGTTAGCTCACCACTTCAAACATCTCAATCTGTAACAGGAAGGCCCAATTACGACGACTAACTGTTACAGATTGAGATGTTTTCGAGAGACAGTTCCGAATGTCTCGATCTGTAACACGAAGGGCCGGTTTTGGCGGCAAACTGTTACAGATCGAGACATTCCATAGGACCATTTCTTCCTGTCTCGATCTGTAACACCTAGGCCCAATTTCCATCCCTAGTTGTTACAGATCGAGACATTTCGGCAGCCCATTACAGTCTGAAGTGGGCCACCGATAAATTTCGATGGCGAGCATTCGGCGCATTGCCTACGATACGGGCAAGCCCCGAGGGGCCGCCGATCGGGCGCCTCCGAATGGCCGTCTGCCCCTGCCCCGTAGAGGGCCCGGGGGGTGTTGCCACCGGGGGCGCTCGCCGCTCCGGACGACTGAT
>NZ_JAQLDU010000030.1 GCF_028209625.1 Collinsella aerofaciens
CTCACGGCCTGGATCTGCTCGACGGGGTTGTTGCCGAGGGCGTTGCCGCCAAGGGCGACGACAATACGATCGGGCTTACCGTACGGTTTACTCATAGTGTTCGTTCACTTCCCAGCTACTAGCGAAGCGTCGCGTACATCATGGCCTTAATGGTATGCATGCGGTTCTCGGCCTCCTGGAACACACGAGACTGCGCGCTCTCAAAGACCTCGTCGGAAACCTCCATCTCGGTCACGCCGAACTTCTCAGCAATCTCGGCGCCGATGGTGGTCTGCGTATCGTGGAAGCTCGGCAGGCAGTGCATAAAGATGGCGCCGGGGTTTGCCTTGGCCATGACCTCGGGCGTTACTCGATAGGGAGAGAGAAGATCGATTCGGCTCTTCCACAGCTCCTCAGCCTGGCCCATACCGACCCAAACGTCCGTATAGATAACATCTGCATCCTTGACGCCCTCATCGATATCCTCAGTGAGCTGGATCGTGCAGCCATTCTGAGCGGCGATCTCCTGGCAGCGCTCAAGAAGCTCGGGATCGAAGTGCGTGGCGCCCTCGACATCGCCCTTGGGTCCGCAGGAGCAGAAGTTAATGCCGAGCTTGGCGCAGATAACCATCAGGGAGTCGCTGACGTTGCCCTGCTCCTTACCCATATAGGTGAGCTTCATGCCGCGCGTGTCGCCAAACTCCTCACGCATGGTAAGAATGTCGGCAAGGGCCTGGGTGGGATGGTACTCGTTGGTCAGACCGTTCCAGACGGGAACGCCAGCCTTGGCGGCAAGCTCCTCGACGATCGACTGGTCGGAGCCGCGATACTCAATACCGTCATACATGCGACCGAGCACGCGGGCGGTATCCTCGATGGACTCTTTCTTGCCCATCTGCGACGAGCCGGGGTCGAGGTAGGTCACGCCCATACCCAGGTCCATACCGCCGACCTCGAAGGCACAGCGCGTGCGCGTTGAGGTCTTCTCAAACAGCAGGACAATGTTCTTGCCCTCGAGAAAGCGGTGCGGATAACCGGCGCGCTTCATATCCTTGAAGTTCTTTGAGAGGTCGAGCATGTACTCGATTTCCTCGGACGTAAAGTCAAGCAGGGTAAGAACGCTTCGACCAGAAAGATTAAGAGCCATGATTTGAATCCTTTCGATTGTTGGAACACACAAGGAGGGATGGGCGGCGCAGACGCACACGCGCCGCCCAGATACGCTAACGCTGACTAGATTTCCTCACGCCAGAACGGCATGGTCATGCAGCGCGGGCCGCCGCGACCGCGAGAAAGCTCCTCGGAGGGGGCGACGAGCAGCTCGACGCCGGCCTTGTAAAGAGCATCGTTGGTGACAACGTTGCGCTCATACACGCAGACCTTGCCCGGTGCGACCGCAAGAGTGTTGGAACCATCGTTCCACTGCTCACGGGAAGCCTCGATCGGATCGCCACCACCGCACTCAATCATGGTGATGTGGTCCATACCCGTCGCAAGCTCGAGAATATGCTGCAGGGTGCCCTCGAGCTCCTCGATATGCACCTCCCCCTCCGAATCGCCCTTGGTCAGGCGGTAGGCACGAAGCGTCTGGTAGATGCCAGGATAGACCGTGAACTTATCGCGATCGACCTGCGTGCAGACGGTGTCGAGGTGCATGTAGGCGTAGCCGTGCGGGATCTTGATGGCATAGATGTTCTCGATCTCGGCCTCATCGGAACCCCAGAACATATTCTTGGCGAGCTCATCGATGGCCGCAGTCTGGGTGCGCTCGGAAATACCGATGGCGAGCGTCTTGGCGTTGATGTTGAGGATATCGCCGCCCTCGATATGCCACTCGCTGTTGTGGTCGTACCAGATGGGGCTACCGGCATAATCGGGATGGTTGCGGAGCACCGTTTCGTAGAAGATTACCTCGCGGTTGCGCTGATTCCAGTACATGCGGTTCATGGTAGCGCCCTTGCCCACGACAGCCAGAGGGTCACGGGAGAAATACGAGGCCGGCATGGGGAACAGCACCATATCGTCAGCCTTCAACTCCTCGCCGTCCATACTGGCAAGAGAACCGCCAACCTTGGGGATCTCGAGGTCGCGAACGTAGAGGCCGCCCATGGCAGCAAGGACAAACTCCTTGTTGTCCTTAATCGAATCAAGCTTCTCGACAACGGCCTGGCGAAGGGCCGCGTTGGAGATGCCGGACTCACCCATGAACTTCGTCATGAACTCTGCGCGAGTGCCCTCGACTTTGTCAAACGTCTCAGCGAGCAGCTCTTCCATATAGACGACCTCGGCGCCAGCGCCGCGAAGAAGGTCGGTAAACTGATCGTGCTCTTTCTGGGCATAGTCCAGATAGAACGCGTCGTGAATCCAAACGCGGTCGAAATCCTCCGCCTTCATGTTTACAAGATCCATACCGGGGCGATGGACGCACACCTTCTTGAGGGCGCCAATCTCGCTATGAACGTTCAGTCCTTTGTTCATCTCTATCCTTCTTTCTCACAACTTGTATGTGGGGTTTTGCATTTACGGCAGGGGGATAAGACCCGAAACCGCAGTGAATGCCATGCAGATAACGCTTACGACCAGGAAGAATTTCCAAGCGACCTTCCACCACTGGCCAAGCGGAATCTTACAGACGCCAAGACCGGCAACGAGCATCGCGCTTGTCGGCGAAATGAGAGACATGGCAGCACTGCCCATGGAAAGGCCGGTAACTGCAGCCTCGGGGTTTAAGCCCATCAGCTCAACAAGCGGGCCGAAAATGGGAATCGTAAGAGCAGCGATGCCCGAGGAGCTCGGAACGAGGATCGACAGAAGGTTATCCACGACGTAGAGAATGCTCGTAAAGATAACTGCCGGAACTCCAGAGAGAGCCGTGGCGAGCGTGTTGAGAATCGTATCGATGATGAGGCCGTCATTGGCGATTACGAGGATTCCGCGGGCGAGGCCAACAACGATGGCCGAGAACGCGAAGTCTGCAATTCCCTTAACGAACTCTCCCGCGATCTCCTTCTCGTTCATCCCGGAAACTACACCCGAAAGAAGGGCCATGGCCAAGAAAATCGCAGAGATTTCGTTCATGTACCAGCCCTGGGCCACCAGGCCCCAAATGATGGCGGCAAGTCCAAGCACGAAAATAACCATAACGGCTTTCTGCCTACCGGTGAACTCGCTATCGAGGAGATTCTCGTCCGCACCAAACTCTTTGCGCTTCTCGATATCATCGTGGAAAGCTGGGGATGCCTCGGGATTCTTCTTAACCTTGAGGGCATACATCACAACCCATGCGATGGCAACTGCAGTGAGCACGACAAGGGCGATAGTACGCAACCAAAGCTGGGGGTTGCCCTGGATACCGAGGATGCCCTGGGAAATCAGGACGTTGAACGGGTTTACGGTAGATGCGATGTATCCGATACGGGCACCCACAAACACCGTCATGAACGCTGTAATTGAGTCGAAGCCCATGGCCATCATGATCGGCATAAGAATCGCAAAGAACGGAAGCGTCTCCTCTGCCATACCAAAGGTGCTGCCGCCCAAGGCAAAAAGCGCCATTAGGATCGGAATGATGAGGACGTCCTTGCTCTTGAACTTCTTCACCACTCGGGCGACGCCGCTCGTGATGGCTCCGGTCGCCGTGATGACCTGGAAGGAACCTCCCACAATCATAATGAATGCAACGACCTCGACCGCTTGCTGGATGCCGATCGCAGGGGCCTCAAGTACTTCGAAGATGCCTTGGCGAAGATCGACCTCGTTGCCGTCCTCGTCCGTATAGACCTTATCGACAGGCTCATAGGTGCCCGAGACCGTTACCTCGCGACCGTTAACCTCCTGGCGCTCAAACGAACCCGAAGGCACGACCCAGGTCAGAACGGCAAATACGGCCATCAAGACGAGAATGATGGTGTACACGTGCGGGACTCGAAGAGTGCGCTTCTTTTCTGTCTCTGCCATCTCTCCTCCTTAATTCAGGGGTTTTTCGTTGCCGGCAAAGCCATTGTGTCATCGCGCAAAACACCCTTCCGTCTCTTCGCCCGCCAACGAAGCGCATCGACCCGTAAACGGACTTTAGATTGACGTAATTTGTCAATTTGCTTTCTAGATTGATGTTTAACATCAATTACTAAGCCGGTTCGTACCATTCACCTGTGACAGATATGATGTAAATTGAATCGAACTCGTAATGTGCCACTATGGAAGCAATCAATACTCATCGCCAAAGCGAGGTCTTATGTCCGCACTACATGTTCAAAACGAAATAGGAAAGCTAAAAAAGGCCCTCCTGCACTGCCCCGGCCCCGAAACGCGCAACTACCCCGACGGGCAGTTCAATCGGGTCTTTACGTTGCGTCCGTCTAGCAGCTCATTCGATCTTGATAAAGCCCTTAGGGAGCATCATGCTTACTCGGCGATGCTCGAGCACGAAGGGGTAGAGATTCTCTATCTTGAAAACCTTCTTACCGAAGCCCTTGATGCGACAGAGCAAGCGCGTCGCTCTTTTATCGATAGCTACATTTCAGAATGCGGCGCGCGGGGCATTGAGCTCGAGTCTGCCATTCGCGAGTATCTTGAGCATATCGAAGGTTCCCGCGACCTGGTCCAGGCAGCCGTCAACGGCGTTCGCTACTCCCAGGTCTTCGACACGAACAAGGAGGTGTTCAGCCTCTCAAAGCTGACGGGAGACGCATACTCACCCGACGACCTTCTCATAGCCCCCCTTAACACCATGTGGTTCACGCGCGATCCAGCAAGCGTCATCGGCGAAGGTGTCACGCTCAACCATATGTACTGGCCAGAGCGCAACCGTGAGGTTATCGCCTATAAAACGATTTTTAACTATCATCCGGATTTCCGCGAGACTCCTCAGTTCTTCAAGCATGAATCGACTTACCACATTGAAGGCGGCGACCTTCACAACCTCAACAGCGAAAATGTAGCCGTTGGCATCTCTCAACGAACCGAGCCAGCAGCTATAGACACCCTAGCGAATAACTTGCTCTGGGACGAGAACTCGACTATTGAGTCCGTATGGGCCATTGAGGTTCCCTACGATGATCTCTGCATTCATCTCGACACATACTTTGCTCGTGTTAACTATGAGACATTCCTCATTGACCGGGAGCTCCTGGACCAAGCGCGAGTCTACTGCATTACACGAGGCAGATCGGAAAGGACAACCCGGGCGCGTCATGTCGAAGGCGGACTAAAAGAAGCGCTGGGATTAGCCCTGGGTTTAAGTTCACCGCAATTTATCCCTTGCGGCGGCTCAAATCCCGGAGCGGCAGAGGTCGAAAGAACCAACAATGCCATAAGCACCCTTTGCCTGGAGCCCGGCAAGGTCTGCGTATACGAAGAGAACACCGAGACTAACAAGGCACTGGAGCAGGCCGGTATTGAACTTGTTCCCATCTCTATCTTTGAGCTGACAAACGGCTTTGGCGGCCCCAACTGCCTCTGCCTTCCCCTCGTCCGCGCTTCATAACATGGGAACGGGTCAAAACATAAAGGCGCTTCGCAAGCGCGACCAGCTCACGCAGGAGGAGTTCGCGGCACTCGTCGGCGTCTCCAAAGAAACGGTATGCCGTTGGGAAAAGGACCGCTATGCCATCCGCCGGTCGACACTGCTCAAGATCGTTTCGAAATTCAATCTGCAGTTTGACGACCTCGCATCGGAAACCGCAGGGCTTGCCGCAAAGCTCGACCACGAGGGGCGGAAGGGGGAATCCAAGGAAACTACTACTGACTCCCTTTGTGATGTATTTAAAATTCAGATGAATGGAGGCAGAACGGGACTCAAGCAGACCGGAACAACGGCGCTCCCCTCATCCGTATTCAAAAACCATCGCGGGTGCTTCTTTGTTCAAATGGACACATCTGCCATGTCCAAATGCTATCCGATAGGATCCCTTCTCCTAGTGGACCCCAACCTGAAACCCTGGAACGGATGCTCCGTCCTCGCCTTGGCCGATAATTCCAGAATGGTCATACGGCGATATAGCACCGGCACGAACACCGTGATGCTGTCATCCTACTCATATCGCACGTCGGAACCGGATATTGTGCTGGACAAACGCCGAATCAGGATTCTCGGAGTCATCGTCTGGTTTCAGGCATCCCATGACCTGAGCATCTAACCAAATTTGTTCTTGTTTACCCCCTGCACACATCTCAAACAGCAAAAGCCCCGCAGTCGGAGCGGACTGCGGGGCTCATGAAGAGAGGCTAGTTTGTGGGCGCTTTGCCTGGCGCCC
>NZ_JAQLDU010000031.1 GCF_028209625.1 Collinsella aerofaciens
GCACTTCACGGCGTATATCGCAAGCGCCATCAGGCAGAAGTACCTGTGCTTGTATGATGCGCCCTCGCGTATCTTCCGAAGCCACCAGTTGTATAGGTCTTCCTTGGCATCCCATGAGCCGTCGGCATGACCGCCGTTGACGATGACCTTCTCGTACCACTCGGGGAACTTCTCCTTGGCCTGTTCGAGCGTGTACCTCGTCTCCCTCCACTTCTTGGATAGGTCGACTTGCTGGTCTGGAGGAAGGAACCCGTTTAGCTCTTCGAGCGAGAACGGATGCGTGTTGACCCTGAATGCCCTCACCGTACCGCCGTCCTTGGTCTTGCCGCCGATGATGCGGAACCCTTGGTTGATGCCCTGGTGCTGCGGGTGCTCCCATTCCCTCGATGTGTACTTGTTCCACATCTGGTCGGTCAGGCGGTACTTCATGTCCTTCAGCAGGCTTTTGGTGTTCGGGTAAAGGTCGGCGGGTTCCTCGAGGACGTAGTACAGGTGGATATTGTGCCCGCTCAGGATGATGTAGTTCGGATCGGGATAGTAGGGGTAATCGCTGCGGCAGTTGTAAAAGAAGTTCCGCAGAGTAACGTCATCCTGACCGTCGAGGTCGAAAATCAGGGCGCACATCTTGCTCTGCGCATCGGCGGTGTTCGCCCTGCCCCAGTAGGTGAGACCGTTCGTTATCGCCCAGTTCGCATCGCTGAACTCGGCAAGAGTGTCCTCGAACGTGTCCTCGAACAGGATGCGACGGCGAACCCTGTCCCCTTCGAGCTTCCCGTCCTCGTCGTAATGACCGCCGAACGAGCCGACGATGATGGGGTTCGCCTTGTGCTCACCGCTTGGCTCCCCTTCGGTCTGTATGAACCCGTACCCGAGCTGAAAGATATCGGAGTAGACATCCATGGCCGAGACCTCGAAAGCCCCGTACTCAAGAAGAACGGACTCAAGAGACAACCCACTCACCAACCTATCCCGGAAGCCCTCACAGGCACGTTATATTATCAATAGATTTATTTTACACCTAGAGCCAGAGAAAAAGGCCCCCTGAAATACGGGCGTATTTCTCCCGATAGAAAGATATGATATGATTTCATATCATATCGAGAGGAGAGCGGGCATGAGCCAGATAGGGGTTCACCCCAGAATCAGCGAGCGGCACCCCGAGGTGAGCGATGCGGACGTGATGGCGGCGATGCGGTCGATGATTCGCTACAAGCAGCGCGAATCGGGCGAGTGGATTGCCGTCGGCACGGACTCCCGCAGCAGGCTGGTCGAGCTCGTCTACATCTACGATGCCGACGATGACTACTTCTTCGTCTACCACGGGATGACACCGCCGAGCGGCAAGACGCTCAGGGAACTAGGCTTGGAGAGGTGATTTTGATGAACGTGAACGATTTCATGGCGAAGCACGGCATCACCGATGCCGACCTCGACCGTATGGCCGCGCCCTACGAAGACGGCAGCTTCGAGCCGGAACCCGATGGCAAGGTGTTCAGCGGCTCGCACCTCGACGCGGTCGGAACCCGCCGCGTGACGGTAGTCTACGACGCGAAGGACACGCAGAGGGTGGCCATGATAGCCCGCAGCAAGGGCGTGAAGCCGTCTTCGGTCTACAGGGACGCACTCGACTACTATCTTGCCGCACAGGCTTAAACGGTTGCCGCAGGCGGGTCAATGTAGCAGGCGGTGACTACGGGGCGGCGTGTTCCGCGCTTGCGCGGATCTAAGCCGACTCGTTCACCGGCTGCGGAATTGACGCGACGGTCAATCGAATAGACCAGACTTGAAAAAGGGTCGATGGACGCTCTGCTCCATCGACCCTTTCCTTGCTACCTGCCCTGCCCGATGTTGGGGTTCCGCTCGTGGCTCGGCTGCTCCTTGCGCCTTTGCGTCTGCTGTTGCGAAGCGGAACCGCCGCCCGGTCTCGGCTTTGGCTTGGGAGCGTCCTTCGCATGGCTCAGCCGCCACGCGTCGCACCTCTGCCAAGCGGACAAGATTGCCTGCTTTACGTCAGCATCGTCGGCGATTTCCGGTGTCGGGCGCGGCAACTTGAGCTTCGGCATGTCGGCGAGCATGTACCCGCCGCCGCGCGATTCCGCGCTCACGCCGCCCCTGTATTCCTTCTCGCGGCGCTTCACGTCGGCGATGTAGGCATCCCTCATGCAAGAGATACGTTCTGATTCAACCTCGGCGGAATTGTCGGAAAGATATTCGCCGAGCTTGGGGTCGAGGTCTGCCATGAGGGACGCGGCGCGCGGTTCGTCCTCGTCGTAGACCCAGAAGTCGCGACCCTTCCAAGCCGTTGCCGCGCCCCAGCCCTTGAGCCTTTCCCTGAAGTCGCGGAACCCCTTGGCGGCATCGAGCGCATAGAGGCAAAGCCCGCGCAGGTTGCGCAGCAGCGCGTCCATGACGGTCGGTCTGCACCACATGTCGAGTTCCCTCGACGCTTCGGCCATCTCGGCGTTCGCCATACGGCGCTCGGCATTCTGGGCACCGCGCAGGGTCACGGGTTCGTATTCGACCCCAGCCGCTTCGGCTTCGGCCTTGGCGCGGTTCTCCATGGCACGGACGCGGCTTCCCTCGTGCACCTGCGGGACGCGCTCGACGCCTTGGCGCTCGTAGCTCCTATGGTCTACGCGCCCATCGAACCCGTTCTCTTCGAGTGCGTCGTTTATGAGCGCCGCGATTTCGGAGCGCCATTCCTCGGCCTTGGTCGGCTCGTTCCAGTCGGTAAGGTATCGCGTCTCCTGCTTCGGGTTGCGCCCCTGCCTGCTCTTTCTTGTCAGCTCGGATACGTCTTCCGGGTCTGCCGATTGCCCGAGTTTGCCACGCACCCGCGCGGCGGCTTCCGTCGGCGTGAGCCATCGCGTTTCGCCGCTGATTCGGTACCTGTAGACCTTTTCCCATCCCTCGGCTTTCAGGAAGGCGAACTCCTTGGCGCTCGCCTTCCTGTCATCTTTCTCGCCGAGCTTCCTGCACACGTAGACATTCTCCGATTTTGCGAGGAACCCGTTTTCGCCGACGGGGCGCAGCGGTTCAAGCTCGTGCACGTGCCAGTTCGTTCCGTCGACGTTGCAATGGATGCACGCATCGACCACGTGGCCGGCGGCTGCGCGCTGCGCCACGTGTTTCCTCGCGAGCCTGATTTTCTCGTCGTCCGGCAGCTCGTCGGGCAGCGCCCACTCGATTCGGCGGCAGAGCTGCGCGTCGGCCTTCTTCTCGACGCGCTCGACCTCGTTCCACAGCGCACCGCGCTCGCCGAACCGCTTCGGCGCGTTGTCTGGCAGCGCGATTCCCAAATCCGCCACCAGACGCTCGTGCCTATGGGCTTTGGTGAAATCAAACATGGTTCCCTCGCGCTCGAACTCGATGGCCGAGCGCGATATGTATGCGGCACCAGCGACGGCGGACGCGCCGTCGGCGCGGGACGCGACGGATATGTTGCAGTGAAAGATGGCCACCGCCAGACCTCCCGTGGACGAACCTTGGCAAGATGCCGGAGCGCCGCCGCGACGGCATCGCGCAGCCCGCGATGATTCCGGAATCGCTGCGGGAGAATGGCAAGACTGCGGAGCGGTCGCGCAGTCGGACGGTCTGACCGTTCCGACGGAGAAGCCCCGCGCAGCGGCGCACGTCATGCCGCAGGCGTGACATATAAGTGCGCTTTATCCCTACGGGCTAAAGATATTATAGCCATTCCGCGCCGCCGCGAAATGGCCTACCATATGCACGGGTAGCGTCGGTGCCGCCGCCGACGCGGACAATTTCGACGGATTGGGCAAGGTGGTTCCGCATGGCGACGCTTGAGGAATTGGAAAAACGCAAAAGGCAGCTCGAAGCGCAGATTCAGCGCAAGAAGCGCGAGCTTGCGAAGTCCGAGCGCAAGGCGAGGAACCACGCCGTCATGGTCGCTGGCGGCCTGCTGATGGCGAAGGCCCCGGGCGGTGACTGGAAGTCGGTCGATTGGAACGCGCTCGCCGCGTTCATCGCCGGGCACGCCGACGAGATTTCGGCGTGCGGTACGCAGCCGCTCGACACGGATGGGGCGAGCAAGCGCCTTCGCGAGTGGGAGAAGGCAAAGCGCCAGCAGGTGTAGCGGCACTCGCCAGATGCCCAGAATCGGCTTTAAAAGAACATGGCCGCAGAACTCTTCTGCGGCCATGTTTCGGAGCCTTAAAACGGCTCTCAGACGTTCATTTGTGCCAAATCAGCTGAACGAGCAGTAGACGTACCCGCCCTTTCGGTCATACTCCCAATCTCCCGGAAGCTCGCTGCCGTCCGAATCGACCTCGACCCACCAGCCGTCCTCCGGGTCTCCCATGACGCGCCAGCGGCGCTTGCCGAGCTGCGACACGAGTTCATCGCCGTCAGGCTCGACGAGCGCGGAATCGCCCACATCGCCGACGCGCTCGACCGACAGAACCCACGCCTTGCCCTCGGCGCTCGCGATTCGGTTGAAGAACTCCGACAGCTCGAAGTCAGCCACCTCGGTGCGCTCGCATTCCCCCGACCTGCGCAGCACGGATACGTTCCACTTCACGGCTAGCCCCTCCAAGCCCTCTTGAGCCTTTGCCATCGGCTCAGCTTCTGCTCGGTCGATTCCAGCGCGAGCGCCTGCGCCGTCTCGTGGTGGAGCGCCTGAGCGCCCTGCACGGCCTTGGTGCCGTCGGCCACCGTCTCCATGAGCTTGGCTATCTGCTCGTCCTTCTTGGCGAGCTGAGCATCCTTGACGGCCAACTGCTCGACGAGCGCGGCAAGCGCTGGCGAATCGGCTCCGCTCGACCGCTCGGCACCGTGTATCTCCTGTGTATCTCGGTGTGTATCACCCTGTGTATCAGGCGGCTCCTCGTCAAGCGAGTCGATGAACCCGCGAATCAAATCAGTTTGGGAACATCCTCGCAGCTCGGAAACCTTTTTTAGCTTGCAGATTTGCTCATCTGTAAGCCTGAACATCTTCTGCGGCACGTGTATCTCCTGTGTATCTCGGTGTGTATCACCCTGTGTATCAGCCCATTTCATCACCCAAATGAAAAGCGGGCAAGAATCAATCGGCTTTCGGCTCCGTCATATCGACGTGAACGTGCCCGTTTTCGTACCATGCGCCATCCGGCAGGCCGTCGGTGTCGCACTTCCAACCCCTCAGCCATTTGATGACGGTAGGACGCGACACGCCAAGCGCCTTTGCTATGTCCGAGTGGTTGGCATCCGGGTGCTCGCGGGCATAGGAGCGAATCAGCTCGCGCTTCTCACCGCTTCCCTTCGGCCGACCTTGCAACGCATGACCGGCATCCTCGCTCAGAATCTCAAGGTTCGAACGCGCCATTCTGAGGTGCAGCGCCTGCTTCCTGTAGTTCCGCTTGTTCTTCGGGATGGCCATACCCGATATCTTCTCCAAGTCCTTGATGGGGAACTTCTTGTACCGCAGGTCGAGGCATTCGAGTGCGTTCTCGACCTCGTGGTCGTTGCCGAACGGGTGCTCGGTGTCTACCGAATCCAGGAACGGCACCAGCGAATCCATGTCCGCCTTGACGCGTTCGCGGTCGGTGATGCCGCACTTCACGGCGTATATCGCAAGCGCCATCAGGCAGAAGTACCTGTGCTTGTATGATGCGCCCTCGCGTATCTTCC
>NZ_JAQLDU010000032.1 GCF_028209625.1 Collinsella aerofaciens
GCCTGGCGTTAGCATGTCGCGATTCAATCTCGAAAACAGCATTGCCCAGTTGACAAAACTATAGGAACACCCCCCTTGACCCAGAATCACTATCAGCAGATTCATTAGACAGATTCTCCGAAGTCGTGTTTTGCTGAGGGTCATTATTCACTATTACGTCAGCAAATACGCTCGTAGGAATCGTATTAAACACGAACAAAAAAGAGACGAGCCAAACGAGAGCTCGCCTGCAACGTGGCAATCTCACAAACCGCCCTTTCTACTCAACTGACATGAACCGGTAAAGGGCGACAAAATACCCAGAGGCAAAGGCATATATTTCACTCTTACTGAATGTACTGTCTGGCACATTGGTTTTAGTTTAATACCAGTGTTTTGTCTGACAAGAGAACGCGTTTATTGCCATGAAATAGAAACGACCAAAAATTAGTGTCACGACCAGCCAGAATTGATCGATGTGCATTAATTTCCTAAGACCTAATGAACAAACAATGAACAAACTCCACACCATAGCCATGGGGAAACTAGGAATTCGCCCGGAGAAGACGTTGAGCTTTTAGTTAAATAGTTAAAACGCTTCAGTTTATTGAAGCGTTTTAGTGTGCCTTTTAGAGGAATCTGACCGTTCGCCGAATAATTTCTTGCTATCATGCAAGGCGTAGGGTAAATCTCCGATCGCAAGGAGACACAAATGGTGAAAAAGTCACCGGAAAACACTACTCCCGCAATCGTGGACAACGTAGAGGCGCTTGAGGCTAAGCTCGCTCAGATGCGAGAGGCCCAGGCGCTTTTTGCTACGTACACGCAGGAGCAGGTCGACAAGATCTTCTATGAGGCCGCCATGGCCGCCAACAAGGCTCGTATCCCGTTGGCGAAGATGGCCATCGAGGAGACCGGCCGCGGCGTTCTTGAGGACAAGGTCATCAAGAACCACTACGCCGCAGAGTACATCTACAACGCTTACAAGAACACCAAGACCTGTGGTGTCCTGGAGCGCGACGAGGCTTATGGCATCACCAAGATCGCCGAGCCCATCGGTATCGTGGGCGCCGTCATCCCGACGACCAACCCCACCTCCACTGCGATCTTCAAGACGCTGATCAGCCTGAAGACCCGCAACGCCATCATCATCTCCCCGCACCCGGCTGCCGCCAAGTGCACCATCGCCGCCGCTAAGCTCGTGCTTGACGCCGCCGTCAAGGCCGGCGCCCCCGAGGGCATCATCGGCTGGGTCGATGTCCCCTCCATCGAGCTGACCAACATGGTCATGCGCGACGTCGACATCATCCTCGCCACCGGTGGCCCGGGCATGGTCAAGGCCGCCTACTCCTCGGGCAAGCCCGCCCTGGGCGTTGGCGCCGGTAACACCCCGGTCGTCATCGACGACACCGCCGACGTGCTGCTCGCCGTCAACTCCATCATCCACTCCAAGACCTTCGACAACGGCATGATCTGCGCTTCCGAGCAGTCCGTGACCGTCATCGACACCATCTATGACCAGGTTAAGGCCGAGTTCCAGAAGCGCGGCTGCTACTTCGTCAAGCAGGGTGCCGAGATGGAGGCACTGCGTGCCGCCATGTTCAAGAATGGCGCCCTCGATCACCGCATCCCCGGCATGGCTGCTGCCAAGATCGCTGAGCTCGCCGGCATCGAGGTTCCCGCCAAGACCAAGATCCTGATCGCCGAGGTCACCTCCACCGACCCCGCCAAGGAGGAGTTCTCCCACGAGAAGCTCTCCCCGGTCCTGGCCATGTATCACGCCAAGGACTTCCAGGAGGCCGTCGACAAGGCCGAGCACCTGGTGCTCGCCGGTGGCCCGGGCCACACCGCCTCTCTGTACGTGCACCCCGCCCAGGCCGAGAAGATCAGCCTGTTCGAGCACGTCATGAAGGCCTGCCGTATCGTCATCAACACCCCGTCCTCGCACGGCGGCATCGGTGACCTGTACAACTTTGGCATGAAGCCGTCTCTGACCCTGGGCTGCGGCTCCTGGGGCGGCAACTCCGTCTCCGAGAACGTTGGGGTGAAGCACTTGATCAACGTTAAGACTGTGGCCGAGCGCCGTGAGAACATGCTGTGGTTCCGCGCTCCCGAGAAGGTCTACTTCAAGAAGGGTTCCACGCCCGTCGCCCTCGACGAGCTCGGTACCGTCATGGGCAAGAAGCGCGCCTTCATCGTCACCGACCAGTTCCTCTTCAAGAATGGCAACACCCGCGCCATCGAGGCCAAGCTCGACGAGATGGGCATCGCCCACGACTGCTTCTACGACGTCGAGCCCGATCCGTCGCTGCAGTGCGCACGTCGCGGCGCCAAGCAGATGGCTCTCTTTGAGCCTGACGTGATCATCGCCGTCGGCGGTGGCTCCGCTATGGACGCCGGCAAGATCATGTGGATGATGTACGAGCACCCCGAGTGCAAGTTTGAGGACATGGCCATGGACTTCATGGACATCCGCAAGCGTATCTTCACTTTCCCCGAGATGGGCAAGAAGGCCTACTTCGTCGCCGTCCCGACCTCTTCGGGTACCGGCTCCGAGTGCACGCCGTTCGCCATCATCACCGACAAGGAGACCGGCATCAAGTGGCCGCTCGCCGACTACGCGCTGCTCCCCAACATGGCTATCGTCGACGCCGACAACTGCATGACCGCCCCGCGCGGCCTGACCGCTGCCTCCGGCATCGACGTCATGACCCACGCCATCGAGTCCTACGTCTCCATCATGGCTTCCGACTACACCAAGGGCCTCTCCGAGCGCGCTGCTAAGCTCGTCTTCGAGAACCTGCCCTCCAGCTTCACGAACGGCGCCAAGGACCCGCATGCCCGCGAGGAGATGCACAACGCCTCTTGCATGGCCGGTATGGCCTTCGCCAACGCCTTCCTGGGCCTCAACCACTCCATGGCTCACAAGCTCGGCGCCTTCCATCACCTGCCCCACGGCCTCGCCAACGCCGTCATCCTGACCCGCGTTATGCGCTACAACGCCGCCGAGGCTCCCGTCAAGATGGGTACCTTCTCCCAGTATCCTTACCCCAACGCGCTGCACAACTACGCCGAGATGGCCAAGTACTGCGGCATCGAGGGCAAGGACGACAAGGAGGTCTTCGAGAACTTCATCACGAAGCTCGAGGAGCTCAAGGACTTCATCGGCGTCAAGAAGACCATCGCCGACTACGGTGTTGACGAGCAGTACTTCCTCGACACCCTCGACGAGATGACCGAGCAGGCATTCAACGACCAGTGCACCGGCGCCAACCCGCGCTACCCGCTCATGAGCGAGATCAAGGAGCTCTACCTGGACGCCTACTACGGCCGCGAGCCTCAGGACTACGCCGTCTGCTAGTTTTAGCACGGTTTTTAACGGCGGGGGTGCACGGGTGTTTCACACACCCCCGCCGTCGCTTCTATCGCATCGTTGAAAGGATGCAACCATGCTGCTACCCGATTCCAAGACCGAGCTCGTCCGCCGTGGCAACAAGGTCGTTTACGACCTGGGCGACAAGATCGTCAAGGTCTTTAACGAGACCAAGCCTGTCTCCGACGTGTTCAACGAGGCTTTGAATCTTGCCCGCATCAATGAGTGCGGCATCCGCAGCCCCAAGGCTCTCGAGGTTTCCCAGCTCGAGAACGCCAACGGCTGGGCGCTCGTGACCGAGAAGGTTCCGGGCACCACCCTTGCCGAGAAGATGACTGCCGAGCCCCAGCGCTTTGGTGAGTACCTCGAGATGTTCGTCGACCTCCAAATCGAGATCCACGGCTACACCTCCCCGCTGCTCAACCGTCAGCGCGACAAGTTCGCCCGCATGATCGACAGCCTTGATCAGCTCAATGCCACCACGCGCTACAACCTTCAGGAGCGTCTGGACGGCATGACCAAGGAGTTCAAGGTCTGCCACGGCGACTTCAACCCCTCCAACGTCATCGTCGGCGACGACGGCCAGCTCTATGTGTGCGACTGGGCACACGCCACCCAGGGCTCCCCTGCTGCCGACGTTGCCACCACCTACCTGCTCTTCGCCCTCAACAGCAAGGATCAGGCTGAGGCCTACCTGGAGCTCTACTGCGACCGCGCCGACATGCCCATGCAGGTCGTGCGTCAGTGGACGAGCATCGTCGCCGCTTCCGAGCTCGCTCGTAAGCGCAACGTGAACGATGAGTTCCTGAAGAACTGGATCGACGTCGTCGATTATCAGTAATATCTGAGCGATTTATTTCGCATCGGAGGCACAAGAAAACCCCGCAGCTCATATGAACTGCCTCCCATTTCTTGGACACAAGAAATGGGAGGCCTTTTTATGGCTGGAAACGCTTTGTACGACGTCGGGA
>NZ_JAQLDU010000033.1 GCF_028209625.1 Collinsella aerofaciens
GAGGAATTCCGGAATCAGTCCCTATGTGCGGCGTAGGCCGCTTATTAGCCCGTCCAAGAATTGGGGCGCAGTTCACACTACGTGCGGCGGGGGTTCTTTCGTCCTGCGGAGTGTCCGCGAAGGTCAGCCCTCAGATCCTGCTACGACTACGTCCTTGGATTGTGGGGCTGGATGAGGGACGTGGCTGATGGGGCCTTATGTCCCTTTCGCTGTTTCGCGGCTTTGCCGCGAAACAGCGCGCCACTTTGGGCATAGTGGGGGAGCTGGTTGTGGCTTTCTGCTGTCCCGGTGCTGTTTCGCGCTTTGCGCGAAACAACGCAACACTTTGGGCATGGGTGGGGGCTGGGTTGCGGATTCAGATGGCCTAGAGGGATATGGGTGCAAACGAGAAATCGTTGTTGGGGTCGTCCTTTTCCATAAACTCATCGAGACAGAATGTCATATAGATTGGAACGTACAGGACCTTGCCCTCTTTGCTGAGGTTCTCGTGGCTTAGCACAACGGCCTCGGGAATTTTGTACTCGCCCACGCTCATCAGACGGTCGAGGGCCGCATGGGCTCGAACCTTCTTGCCCGATTTGACCTCGATTGGGACAACGTGCCCGCGAGTGCCTTCGACCACAAAGTCAACTTCACCGACCTCACGCGTCTGGTAGTACCACGTATCCACCCCAAGGGCAACAAGCTCCTGCGCGACCACGTTCTCATAGAGGCCGCCGAGGTTGGGGGTTTTCATGTCAAGATAGACGGCACGTGCCGTGCTGCCGGGATATCGCGATGCGAGCATGCCTGTATCAGACTCGTATAGTTTGAAGGCGGTCGCCTTCTCTGTCCTCTTAAGAGGACTCCGGGCCTCCGTCACCTGGGCGACCATCAGTCCAACGCCCGCGTTCACCAACCATAGGAAATCCTGCTCGTATTTTTGAAGGCGAGCCCCCTCGCCCAGGGATGAAACAACAAAGCGATGGGATTCCGCCTCAAGTTGAACGGGAATTTGCTCGAAAATGGAGCGAACGTTAAACGCTCGAGTCGATGCATATTTAGAGATGTCGCTTTTGTACTGATCGACTAGCTGAATTTGAAGCTCACGCGTTCTCACGAGCGAATAGCCCGAATCGATATAGTTCTGAACGACCTCCGGCATGCCGCCGCAAACGATATAGGCTCTAAAGTTTTTGAGCATCGCCTCATGAATATAGTTTTCGACGGGTCGCCTTTCGACAAGGCAGCTGCGAATTCCTGCAAGCACATTCTCGCTGACGCTGTTTGCCCAACAAAACTCTTCAAAATCCATCGGCCGCATAACAATGTGTTCGACATACCCTACCGGAAAAGAAGAGATCCCCTTAAACTCGGTCCCAAGCATAGACCCCGAGAAGACATAGCTAAAGCGCCCGTCCTCGACCAATGCCTTCATGAGCGTAATGATCTGCGGGTATTCCTGAATCTCATCGACAAAGATAAGCGTATCTCCCTCAGCAAGCGGTGCATCCGCAAGAAGGGCCACACGGTTGATAAAGTCAACGGCGTTCTTGGCGCCAACAAGCACATCCCTTGCCTCGGCGTCGAGTAGCAAATTGACCTCAAAATACGAAGCGTAGTTGTCTTTACCAAACGCGCGAATCGCATAGCTCTTGCCAATCTGGCGCGCACCGGTAACAAGCAAGGCCTTATGAGAGCTATTTTTCCAGCCTAAAAGCCTATCAGTGACCTTACGGCGTAGCATTAAAACTCCTAAATGACAAAAATTGGCAAATAGAATTGACCTAAATCATACAAAAAATGGCAAATAGAAATGCCCCAAATCATACAAAAATTGGCAAATAGCAAAGATTCGCTTAGGTCTCAAAGCCATCGAACCAGCACGGCACTTTGCGAAAAGGCTGGGGACGTCGTTATTTGCGTCTCCAGCCTCCTGATTGCTGTTTTTGATCCCGCGATGGGGCGTTGTTGGTGTTGCTAGTTCGGCTTACCTTGTCTCGCCGGTTTCGGTGCGTAGGCGGTAGCCGTGGACCAGGTCGCTGATGGCCGGCCAGGGAATCTGGCGATCGACCCAAAATTGCAGCTGAACCAGATAGCGCTCGGTGGCGCGGGTGAGGGCGGCAAACTGCTCGCGGGTCTCGACCTGGGTGTAGAGATCGCGGCTGCGGGCGAGGATGGCGGTCGTGTCGTCCATCTTGCCGGTGACGTCGAAGGCGCCCGAGAACCAGTCGCACAGGCGCGCGGCGCTGTTATTGAGGGTGGCCAAGTTGGCGGTGTCGCCGTTGGCGTTCTCGGTTGCTTGGGCGCGCAGGAGCGAAAGGGCGTCGGCGGCGTTCATGCAGTAACCGACGGTAAAGTTCCATACTGCGAACTCTCGGCCGGTGTCGAGCTTGCGACGGCGCATCAGGTCGATGTCGCGGGGCTCCTCGAGTATCATTTGGTCGGCGAGGGCTTCAAGTGCAGTGGTGTACTCAGCAAGGTCGAGCGTGAGCAGGGTGTTGATATCCATCATCTTTAGGCTTCCGTTTCGATCTCGACGATTTCGTTTTTAATGTACATGCCTTGGTTGTCCCAGACATTGCGGCAGACGGCGGCAAAGCGCTCGCGGTCGGCCTCGCAGATGCGGGCAAACATGTTGCAGGTGCCAAAAGGCTCGCAAACATCAAAGAAGATACAGACCGAAGACCAGCCGCCGTACCAGCTCACCGCACCCGCGGGTTCGTTAAAGACGGGATTCTCGATGTGCTCGTAGTTGGCGATGGGGCCCGATACGGGATAGGTCACCTCGGTATCGCAAATCTTTGCCGAGAAGATGCGCGACTCGACCGGACAGGACGCTTCGAACAGTCTGCATGCTTCGGGCGCTTTGTCCCAGAGCATGTCGGCGAGAAACGTCTCACCATTCAGCGTAATCTTGAGCATTTTTGTCATAGTAAGGACCTCCTCAATCCGTCGCTCAAGGGGCTCGCTGGCGGATAAAGGAGAAGACAGCTACGGGGTCGCCGAACCCAAACTTCACGACAGACGCCTGCCGCCCCAGCCCGTGCTGTACTCGGCTAAAGTATCACGCTTGAGGAGCGAAAGCAATATTCCTATTTCGTTTTTTGGACCCTTGGTCAGACCCGCATGGCCAAACCGCAGTTCGCTCTCGGTCGCTTGCCGAAGGGTGAGACGCGATTGATTATTCCTTATGCTGGATGAAAAGCCCCTTGTTTTTGCAGGGGTGCATACTCAACTTATAAGTGCATAGAATATCGTATAGTGCGAGTAAGATATTGCGCTGTCCGTTTTGTGTTTAGCAGAGATGTAGTTTGCATAATCCGACATAATCCTCGCTGCATTTAAATAAAGTTGCACGTAAATGGCGTAGATATGTCTGAGCTGGGGTTCTGTACGCTGAGCGGATAAAAACGACCGTTCACCGTTCCGCTATTTTCAAAATGAATAAAATGAGCGATAAAGAGAATATAAACCTTAATAAACTCGCGTATCGCACGGACGCGGGTTATTAATGGGTTGTAGGCCTTTTACAGAAAGGATTCCAGCAATGTCTAAGCCTCTTGGCAAGCCCGATCGTATTGTCGTCGCCCTTGGCGGCAACGCCCTCGGCAACAACCCCGTCGAGCAGATCCAGGCCGTGAG
>NZ_JAQLDU010000034.1 GCF_028209625.1 Collinsella aerofaciens
ACAAAGCTCTGCATGCCCTGTTTCATAAAGAAGGGCCCGTAGATGGGTGAATTGAACGCAATGGGGACGGAAAAGGCCGCGGCGAGAACGAGCGTACAAATCCATGCGGCCTTGTCTCTTAGGATCAGTTTGAGAAGAAGTCGACAGTACATTTGGAAGCACCTACATTTCTCAAAGCATCGTTAGATTAATAATGACAGACCGAATGAAGATGCGTGCGATGGGGGCGAGGCGAATGGCTGAGCGGTATCGATACGCGGGTTCAACGGCATCATATTGACCACGTAGATTATTAACTTGCATTTCTAACAGTTAAGGAGACGGGTGCTTTCCAGCACACTCCTTCGATGATGCCTTCCGCTAGTTGCTATGCCGGTTTCAGCCAACAAAGAATGTGCCCGGGCGCTCAGGTTCACCGTTAGCGTTGGCAACATATGAGATGGGCCAGGCCCTTGCCGCGCGCCGATTGCGCGAGAGGTGTCGGGCTCCATGTTTATTCCACCTGCTTGTTATCAACCAGCTTCGTTCGACGTCAGACATTCAAGATGTCAGACGTCGAACCTGCGCCAAAGACGCAGCTGGGGCTACTAGCTGCCTACAATCGCTCGCGAAGCTCGCCTGTTCGTGCGTGAATGTCTGACAGCTCCGTCAGACATTGTCGGACATTTGATTGTTCGACAAATGCGCACGTGGTCGCGTTCGCAAAGATTACTGAACGGTCGATGGGTGCGTTGAGACCTGATCAAACGGCGGATGCCAGAAAAATGGCCTCACAGAATCGCACCCATGGTTGATAAAATTGACCGCCCGGGCGCAAATACCCGGGCGGTCAATTCATCCCCTCGTTCGCGATCCTGTTGGGTTTTGGGGCTTTGACATGTTGTTGCCGGATGGATCAGCCGTACAGCTTGATCTCCCGGGGTTCCATGTGGTCGTCCCCCCAATAAGACGCCCCTGATGTAGTCCTGCGGCAGGAACTCGACGGGGAGAGTTGTCGCCAGGAAGTCGTCGAACCACGCCCGCGGTGTCGGGTCTGGCGCATACATGACCTTGGTCGCGCCGTCGGGCAGGGTGATGGTGAGTCGCACCGCGCCATTGCGTCGATACGCCCTCGACCATTCCTCATCGGTATCGCCATACCCTTTGCGATCAGCGGTCGTCCTCCACACGCCCCCCAGTTCATCGAATGACCGCGGATGCTCTCTGAGATCGATCCAATGCAGCTGTGATCTCGTGCGCCTCGCCGCGTTGTACGCCGGCTTCCACTCGTCGGGCAAATATACTCTTTCGAAAATCTCGCGCGACATCTCGCGGAACTTAACTTCATCCGCCCGCGGCCTGTTCGGATACCGACAAACCCGGAAATGCTCCAACGGAGCGCCGAACGAGCGTAACAATATAAAGCCGTGCAACACGAGCTGGACGACCAGAACATCCCAAACAAAGGCCTGTCGGTCCCACCTTCAAGCCCAATAGCAAAATGTGCATCAGCTGATTTGCAGCGATACAAGTCTCAGCCGTCACCATCACACCGCAGCGCGCCTAGTCCCACTCATCCTACTGCAAATGTCCCAGAACGAGAAAACGACCAGCTTAACATGCCAACCTTTATATCCGCACGCGCGTAATTCAACTCATAAGGACCGGCTATCCCTTACCTGTGACACAATCTCAAACGCACAGAACAGAATCATCAGTCCAATCATCGCATAAGAGGCAGCCGAACCTTCAAGCACTATTCCACAAAGAACAATCTCCGCGCCGCCAATAAGAACTGTTATCAGGCGCTCTGCCTTTTTGCTCTCGCCGCTCGCATAAAAAGGCGGCAAAGCGCACAAGATCACATATAGCCCGGGAAGGGAATACAGGATCGATAGTCCAAGTCCCCCATCAACCGCAGTGCTTTGCGTAAGAATCAACTGAACCCAAACGGCAATTATCACTGAGCAGGTTGTCGATAAAAGAAGGCTAGAAATATAGCACGCAACAAAGTCCCGTCGCATTCGAGCAGAGAAATCCGCGAACTCTCTTCGCCGCGTGGAAACAATAAGGTACACAGAAATTGCAATAGAACCAATCAGAGAAAACAGCGGAACAACCAGCAATTCAAGCTTATTACCCCATCGATCAACCACACCCCCACTCCAATGAGCGGGAATTGTATCAGGGAGGGCTGACCAAGCCGCCCATAGAATCAGAAATGGAAGAATAGAGAGGATGAAAGATGATAACACTGCAGTAGTTTTTTTTGAGGCTCTCATCGATTCCGTATCTCCTTGCGCGCTCACATTCCACTCCGCCTTAAATCAAGTTTAAATAAAAACTTGAATGCAAATTTGGGTTGATTTCCGATCTCAGCCGAACACATTGAGCAAATAGGCCGTTCCCGCACCTAGCCGAACGCCCCCGCGGCCCCTCCCGGGGC
>NZ_JAQLDU010000035.1 GCF_028209625.1 Collinsella aerofaciens
GTCCCGCGGGCCGCGAGGTGCGGTTCCGGAAGAGCTCGGGCGATTAGTGCGGCTCGGCTGAGGCTGTCGCCAGCCTTGCACCTGCCGTCTATCGACCAGGTAGTCTACCTGGGCCCTTACCGGAAGGAGAACTAATCCCTGGAACGGCTTCCCGCTTAGATGCCTTCAGCGGTTATCCGCGCCGCACGCGGCTACCCGGCCGTGCCGTTGGTCGACAACCGGTTCACCGGAGGTGCGTCCACCCCGGTCCTCTCGTACTGGGGGCAGCCTCCATCGATTCTCCTGCGCCCACGGAGGATAGGGACCGAACTGTCTCACGACGTTCTGAACCCAGCTCGCGTACCGCTTTAAACGGCGAACAGCCGTACCCTTGGGACCTGCTCCAGCCCCAGGATGCGATGAGCCGACATCGAGGTGCCAAACCTTGCCGTCGATGTGGACTCTTGGGCAAGATCAGCCTGTTATCCCCGGAGTACCTTTTATCCGTTGAGCGACGGCCCACCCACTCGGGGCCGCCGGATCACTAGAGCCTGCTTTCGCACCTGCTCGGCTTGTGGGCCTCGCAGTCAAGCCCGCTTGTACTCTTGCATTCAAAAGGACGGTTGCCGACCGTCCCGAGCGGACCTTCGCGCGCCTCCGTTACCCTTTAGGAGGCGACCGCCCCAGTCAAACTGCCCGCCTGGCACGGTCCCCGAGCCGGTCGACGGCCTCGGGTTAGGACGCCGGTCGCGCGAGGGCAGTATTCCAAGGGCGGCTCCCCGGGGGCTGGCGCCTCCGGATCGATGCCTCCTGCCTATCCTCTACACGCGGGACCAGCGGCCAATGCCAAGCTGCAGTGAAGGTTCACGGGGTCTTTCCGTCCTTCCGCGGGTAAGTCGCATCTTCACGACCAGTGCAATTTCACCGGGTCCATGGTCGAGACAGCGCCCAAGTCGTTGCGCCTTTCGTGCAGGTCGGAACTTACCCGACAAGGAATTTCGCTACCTTAGGACCGTTATAGTTACGGCCGCCGTTTACCGGGGCTTGGCTTCGGGGCTTCGCCTTGCGGCTAACTCCTCCGCGTGACCTTCCGGCACCGGGCAGGCGTCAGACCCTATACGTCGCCTTGCGGCTTCTGCAGAGTCCTGTGTTTTTGGTAAACAGTCGCTTGGGCCTCTCCACTGCGGCCCGCCTCCGCTCCCGGAGCAAGTCCGTTCACGTACGCGCGGGCACCCCTTCTCCCGAAGTTACGGGGCCATTGTGCCGAGTTCCTTGACCATGGTTGACCCGATCGCCTCGGTATGTTCTACCCACCCACCTGTGTCGGTTTGCGGTACGGGCGCGCACGCGCCTGCCTAGGGGTTTTTCTAGGGACCTCGGGCTCACTCGCTTCGCTCAGATGCTTCGTCCGGAGCCTCGCCCTTCTGCGGACCGGATTTCCCTGGTCCGCGGGCCGCGCTCCATCACGGGGACGTCCAGAACCCCGCCGAGCCACCCCCATCCGTCGCCCCGTCGGTCGTAGCGCCGCGTGCGCGGTGCAGGAATGTCTGCCTGCTGCGCGTCGGCTACGCCTCCCGGCCTCGCCTTAGCCCCCGACTGACCCTGGGAGGATTAGCCTTGCCCAGGAAACCTCGGGTTCACGGCGGACGAGTTACTCTCTCGTCTCTCGCTACTCATGCCAGCATTCTCACTCCCATGCGCTCCACCGCCGGTCGCCCGGCGGCTTCACCGCCCATGGGAAGCTCCCCTACCGATTCTATATAGATAAAATCCCGCCGCTTCGGTGTCCAGCTTAGCCCCGTGTATTGTCGGCGCATGTCCACTCGACCAGTGAGCTGTTACGCACTCTTTGAATGCATGGCTGCTTCTAAGCCAACATCCTGGTTGTCTGGGCGGACGCACATCCTTTGCCACTCGGCTGGAACTTGGGGACCTTAGCGGGCGGTCCGGGCTGTTTCCCTCTCGAGCACACAGCTTAGCCCACATGCTCTGACTGCCGCGCTCTGGGCCGCCGGCATTCGGAGTTCGGTTGGATTCGGTAGGCGGCGAAGCCCCCTCGTCCATCCGGTGCTCTACCTCCGGCGGTGAACGCGCGACGCTAGCCCTAAAGCTATTTCGGGGAGAACGAGATATCTCCGGGTTTGATTGGCCTTTCACCCCTATCCGCAGGTCATCGCCGCCGTTTTCAACCGACGTGCGTTCGGCCCTCCACGGGGTCTTACCCCCGCTTCAGCCTGCCCACGGATAGCTCACCCGGCTTCGCGTCCGCGGCGCGGGACTCAAGTCGCCCTGTTAAGGCTCGCTTTCGCTCCGGCTCCCTTTCGGTTAACCTCGCCCCGCGCCAGCGACTCGCTGGCTCATTCTACAAAAGGCACGCCGTCACACCA
>NZ_JAQLDU010000036.1 GCF_028209625.1 Collinsella aerofaciens
CATCCGGTCCGACCGGGCCGCGCGGCAAGGAGATATATTGCCAGACCGGAGGGGCGCCGTGGGCGGGAATCTGGGTGTACATATTTCCTACACAGTTTGTAATTCTCAGCTGTATTTAGCAGTAATAAAGAGGGGACCTCGTTTCCGAGATCCCCTCCTTCGTCTATCTATAGACTTAGGCTTTCAAAGCCTTAGGCCAATAGCTTGCGACCGGACTCCTCAATCGCGTCAAGTGCTGCATCAGCCTCGGCGGCATCCGCGCCCTTTGCGAAGATGTACAGCTTAATCTTGGGCTCGGTGCCAGAAGGACGAACAATACCCTTGTTGCCACCCTCAAGATCGAACTCAATGACGTTAGCCTTCGGCAGGCCGTTCACGCAGGTGTTGTAATCCACGACGGCCTCAATCTTGGAACCGGCGAGCTCCGCGGGCGGGTTCTCGCGCAGACCAGCCATGATGCCGGCCATCTTTGCCGCACCCTCAGCGCCCGGATAGCTCAGCGAAATCGTCTTGTTGTGATAGTAGCCATACTTCTCGTACAGCTCGTGCATCGCGTCGGCGAGGTTCTTTCCCTGCAGCTTGTAATACTGCGCCATCTGGCAAATCAGCAGCGAAGTGCTCACGGCGTCCTTGTCGCGCACATGGTCGCCGGCCAGATAGCCGTAGCTCTCCTCAAAACCGAAGATAAAGCGATCGACTTCGCCAGCATCGGAAAGCGAGGTAATGATGTCGCCGATGTACTTGAAGCCCGTCAGGCAGCGACGGAGCTCAAAGCCATACTCCTCGGCCAGAGCATCGACCATGGCGGAAGAAACGATAGTAGTAACAGCAACCTTCTTAGTGAGGTTCTCACCGCGGGCAGCACGGGTCTTGCAGATATAGTCGAGCAGCAGAACGCCCATCTCATTGCCAGTCAGCAGCAGATAGTCGTCGCCATTCTTAACGGCAACGCCAACACGGTCGGCGTCAGGATCGGTTGCAAGCAGCAGATCAGGGTGAACCTGCTCGCAGAGATCGATGCCCTTCTGCATGGCCTGACGGATCTCGGGGTTAGGATACGGGCAGGTCGGGAAATCGCCGTTAGGTTCCTTCTGCTCGGGAACAACCGTGACATCGGTGATGCCAGCGCGCTCGAGCACCGTCGTGACGGGAATGAGGCCGGTGCCGTTGAGCGGCGTATAGACAAGCTTAAGCGGAGCGCCAGCGATCTCCTCGGCAGAAAGGTTAGTCACGCCGCGGGCGAGAACGGCGTCGTAATAACGCTCGAGGCACGAGTCGTCGATCCATTTGACCAGACCCTGCTCAAGAGCCTCATCGAAGTCCATGGACTTCACGCCGGTGAACGTATCGGTCTCGGCGATAGCCTTAGAAATTGCATCGGCGGCCTCGCTGGTGATCTGGCAGCCGTCGGGGCCATAGGCCTTATAGCCGTTATAAGGCGCCGGGTTATGACTAGCAGTCATGCAAATGCCACCGGAGCACTTAAGGTCGCGGACGGCCCAGGAGAGCGTCGGCACAGGAGAAATCTTGGAATACACGAGGGCAGTCACGCCGTTTGCTGCAAGAATGGCAGCCGTCGTCTTGACGAACAGTTCACCCTTATTGCGGCTATCGCGAGCGATGGCTACCGTCGGATGCTCGAAGGTCGCATTGAGGTAGTCAGCGAATCCCTGGGTCGCACGACCGACCGTATAGATATTCATACGGTTGGTGCCCGCACCGATAGTGCCGCGAAGGCCGGCAGTACCGAAGGCGAGATCCTGGAAGAAAGCGTCGGTGATGGCGTCCTCATCACCCTGCTCCTTCATCGTGTTGAGCTCAGCGAGGAGCTCCTCGTCCTTGACATTGGCAATCCAAGTATCAAGCAGCTCATGAACATCTGCCATGTGAGTCCTTCCGTCACAATCAATAAAACGACCCGTGTAAAACAGGACAAGCGCAGCAGTGCGCTAAAGCAAATATTAGTCCATTGAGAACAGAGAACCAGCCACAGAACGGTGAACGTTTATATTCACCGGCGGATGATAGGATTGATTTAATTAAATAGAGAATGTCGCCTTTTAACGCAAAAAAGGGGGAGGCCGCGAGGCCTCCCCCTTCTTCAATCTCGATGACAGCTCGGTGCCGTCCACCGGTCAGCGGCGCCCTGGCCTCCCACGGGCTGGCCCCGCAGTACTCTCGGCGCGATGGGGC
>NZ_JAQLDU010000037.1 GCF_028209625.1 Collinsella aerofaciens
ACCGTCACCAACGACGTGCTGTACAAGGAGGGCCTGGACCTTCTCGTCGTGCCCTCCGCCGAGCTCTCCCGCGGCCGCGGCGGCCCGCGCTGCATGAGCATGCCCTTCTGGCGTGAGGACCTCTAAGGTCTTCTAGGACCCGTATAGGTCTTAATACATACATCTAGCTGACGTTAGATGTCTCCCATTGGGGCGGTGCGGGTTTTCGCGCCGCCCCAATCTTGTATGAGGAACGTCAACACGGTTGGATGACTGCTTTTGTAAGGAACTTGGCCATGGACATTAAGACGATTGGCGTTGAGGAATGGCTCAACGTTTGGGAGAAGAGCGCCACGTGGGACATCGCCCAGTCGACGATCTCGTCGCTCACCATGGGCGAGCTGCGCGCGCTCGATGAGCAGGACGGTGCCACGTTCTACGAGCGCCTGGACCGCGAGAAGATGAACTACGGCTGGATCGAGGGCTCTCCGGAGTTTAAGGCCGAGGTTGCCAAGCTGTATCGTCGCGAGGTCAATCCCGATCACATTCTGCAGACCAATGGCTGCACGGGCGCTAACCTCAACGCCATCATGGCCGTGGTCGAGCCCGGCGACCATGTCATCGCCGAGTGGCCCACCTACGCGCCGCTCTACGAGATTCCGCGTACGCTCGGTGCCGAGGTCGAGTATTGGGAGCTTCGCGAGGAGCTTGGCTGGAAGCCCGATATCGAGGAGCTTAAACGCTTGGTGCGTCCCAATACCAAGCTCATCTGCATCAACAACGCATCGAACCCCATCGGTACGGTGCTCGATGCCGATATGCTTGGCCAGATTGCCGAGATCGCCCGTTCGGCTGGCGCCTATGTGCTGTGCGACGAGGTGTACCTGCCGCTTGAGAACACCAAGGCCTTTATGTCGATGGCCGACATGTACGAGAAGGCCATTGTCACCAACTCGGTGTCCAAGACCTATTCGACGCCTGCGGCCCGCGTGGGCTGGGTCGTGGCCGACGAAGAGGTGTCCAACCGCATCCGCACCTACCGCGACTACACCATGATCTGCGGCGGCGTGTTCAACGATGCCCTGGCGACATACGTGCTCGAGCACAAGGACAAGATTCTCGAGCGTAATCGCAAGATCGTGTTTGGCAACCGCGATATCGCGCAGGCTTGGATCGATACGCAGCATCGCGTTTCCTGGACGGCCCCGCAGGGAATATCCACCTCGTTTATCCAGCTGGATATTCCCGAGGATGACGAGGAATTCTGTAAGCGCCTGTTGGCCGAGAGGGGAGTGCTGCTGGTCCCCGGTAGCCGCTTTGAGCTTCCCTGCGGCGCACGCCTGGGCTACTGCGCGAGCGAAGACGTTCTTCGCGAGGGCCTGAGGCTTTTGGGCGAGGCACTGGCGGAGTTCGATCGCTAGGGTTCCGACGATCTTCGAGGGCCTTATCCAAATTGGCCGAAGATAATCGAAAACGAACCCGTTTCCCTAGGGGAAGCGGGTTCGTTTTTCTATACCGAGAAGTCAAGTTGTTACAAATGGGGCCGTAAAGCGAGCCGGTATCCGCTGGGCCTTATACTGAGCTTCCGGTGAACGGTATCAAGCGTCTGGTAAACGGTAATTTGTTTATCAGAAATGAATAAGACAAACTTTTTTCTGAATAAAAATGAAAATGGTTGGGACGCGGCATGAATCGCTAATTCTATTCATAGCTATATTAGAAATATGCAATTTGAGGGTGGTTTAATAAAGTTAAGTTCCATTTGCTATTTGGATTGAAAACGCGTTTTAGCACGTAAATAAACTTTATTAAATCAAAGTGTGCCATGCGTGAAGTATATGTGTATGCCGTTCACCCCTCATATAAAACCGTTCGGGGGCGAGGTGGAAGTATGGACTGATTTTGGATATAAATATGTCGTCAGCAATAACGCCTCACACGGAGGGGCGCTAACGAATCGGCCCTGACAGGGGCCCGAAAGAAAGGTAGGAGGCCATGACGAAAGGTCTGCACGTGCCTTCCGAGATCGGCAAGCTCAGGAAGGTCTG
>NZ_JAQLDU010000038.1 GCF_028209625.1 Collinsella aerofaciens
CCTCGGCCGCCGGTTTGCAGCCGACGCCGGCGTCGAAGAGCTCGACGGCCCGCCTCCTGGACTCCAGGTCGTGCTTCGACCTGAGGTCTATACTCATGGAAAACCTCCCATTTCCCGATGTCCAAGAAATGGGAGGCAGTTCACCGGCACCTTTGTGGTGGTTTTGCTGACTCGTCCGACCTGTCCCAACGGTTTGTCTCAATCTGTAACAGGTAGGGCCCAAATAATCGGTTAGCTGTTACAGATCGAGACAGACCACGGATGCTCAGCCGAAAATCTCAATCTGTAACAGGTAGGAACGATTTTGCCCCTTAGATGTTACAGATTGAGATATTTGACAGCTTGAATCGGCATCGCCTACAGCGCGGCGACGACCTTGTCGCCCATCGTCGTGGTGCCGAGGATCTTATCTGCCGGGGTGTTGGCATCGGCGATGTCACGGGTGCGCCAGCCCTCGTCGAGCACGCGCGCCACGGCGCTCTCGATCCACGCGGCTTGCTCGCCCATGTCGAGCGCGTAGGTCAGCAGCATCGCCACCGACAAGATTTGAGCCAGCGGATTGGCCACGCCGAGCCCCGCGATGTCAGGAGCGCTGCCAGCGCTCGGCCCAAACAGCGATACGCCATCATCCAGCGAGGCAGAGGCAAGCATACCGAGCGATCCGGTAATCTGAGCCGCCTCATCGGACAGGATGTCGCCGAACATGTTCTCCGTCACCACGACGTCAAAGTCTGCCGGTCGACTGATGAGCTGCATGGCGGCGTTGTCGACGAGCAGGTCCTCAAGCTCCACGTCGGAGTACTCCTCGTCTTGCACGCGATGCACGATCTCGCGCCACATGCGGCTCGTCTCCAGCACGTTGCGCTTATCAACGCTCGTCACCTTGCCGCGACGTTTGCGCGCCGCCTCAAATGCCTGGCGCGCAATGCGCTCAATCTCGTACTCGCGATACTCCATCACGTCGACCGCACGCTGACCGGCCGCACCCGCAGCGCCCGCGCAGGTCACGGATGCGGGCGCCAAAGTCCCACGGCATGTTGTAGCCCATCGTATCGGGGATGTTCACGACCGTGGCACCGGCCTTTACGGCCGCCTCGATAATGCGCACCAGAAACTCCTGATCGGAGCGGCCGGCATCCTCGGCATAAAACTCAACATCGTCAACGAACTTGCGAGCATGTTTGACGGCATGGATCGCTCACTCAATTGCCCTTTCCTCAGTCATATGGAGCTTGTCGCGCAGGTGACTGGTGCTCACACCCAGCCCTGTATGGATACGGGGCCTCTGGGCCGTTTTGAGCGCCTCTGCAGCCACTTCGATATCCCTGTCGACAGCGCGCGTCAGGCCGCATACCGTGCATCGGTCGCCCGCAATCTTGCCAATCTCCTGTACGGAGCGAAAGTCACCAGGACTCGAGATGGGAAAGCCCGCCTCGATAACGTCCACGTTCATGCGCACCAGCTGGCGGGCGATGAAGAGCTTTTCCTCGGTATTCATGCTGGCGCCCGGCGACTGCTCACCGTCGCACAGGGTGGCGTCAAAGATTGTGATTTTGCGGCTTATATGTTCCTCCTGATTGACCGTTTTATGACAGATGGCTTTCAGGAGAGAGAGAAGGCCTAGAGATAGAAAAATACCCGTGTCGCTCATCACGCCTGAAAGCGGCAGACGATAGCGCACCCGGGTACAACAAATCGTTATAGCGAGATTACAACCCTAGCGCGCTATCCAATCTAGTAGCGCTAGGCCTAGGAGCTGTTGCGTGTTCTTAAACATGTTGGGCTCCCTTCGGCCTCGGGTAGTACTACATCGCGCTAAAGTACAACACAAGTAAAACCACCACAAGGGTGCCTGTTAACTGCGCCCCGAAACTTGGACTGAATAAATAGCGACTACGCCGCAAGGGCCCGGTCCCGGAACTCCTCCGGCGTCA
>NZ_JAQLDU010000039.1 GCF_028209625.1 Collinsella aerofaciens
TATCTCCCTAGAAAGGAGGTGATCCAGCCGCACCTTCCGGTACGGCTACCTTGTTACGACTTCACCCCCCTCACCCTCCACACCTTCGGCGCCTCCCCCCTTGACGGTTGGGCCGGCGACTTCGGGTGCAGACGACTCGGGTGGTGTGACGGGCGGTGTGTACAAGGCCCGGGAACGCATTCACCGCGGCATGCTGATCCGCGATTACTAGCAACTCCGACTTCATGGGGGCGGGTTGCAGCCCCCAATCCGAACTGGGGCCGGCTTTCCGGGATCCGCTCCCCCTCGCGGGGTGGCATCCCTCTGTACCGGCCATTGTAGCACGTGTGCAGCCCAGGGCATAAGGGGCATGATGACTTGACGTCGTCCCCGCCCTCCTCCGCCTTGACGGCGGCGGTCCCGCGTGGGTTCCCGGCATCACCCGATGGCAACACGCGGCGGGGGTTGCGCTCGTTGCGGGACTTAACCCAACATCTCACGACACGAGCTGACGACAGCCATGCACCACCTGTATGGGCTCCTCTCGGCCACGGGGTCTCCCCCGCTTCACCCATATGTCAAGCCCTGGTAAGGTTCTTCGCGTTGCTTCGAATTAAGCCACATGCTCCGCTGCTTGTGCGGGCCCCCGTCAATTCCTTTGAGTTTTAGCCTTGCGGCCGTACTCCCCAGGCGGGACGCTTAATGCGTTGGCTGCGGCACGGGGGGATCGTCCCCCCACACCTAGCGTCCATCGTTTACGGCTGGGACTACCAGGGTATCTAATCCTGTTCGCTCCCCCAGCTTTCGCGCCTCAGCGTCGGTCTCGGCCCAGAGGGCCGCCTTCGCCACCGGTGTTCCACCCGATATCTGCGCATTCCACCGCTACACCGGGTGTTCCACCCTCCCCTACCGGACCCAAGCCGCGGAGGTTCCGGGGGCTTCGGGGGGTTGAGCCCCCCGCTTCGACCCCCGGCCTGCCGGGCCGCCTACGCGCGCTTTACGCCCAATGAATCCGGATAACGCTCGCCCCCTACGTATTACCGCGGCTGCTGGCACGTAGTTAGCCGGGGCTTCTTCTGCAGGTACAGTCTTGACTCTTCCCTGCTGAAAGCGGTTTACGACCCGAAGGCCTCCGTCCCGCACGCGGCGTCGCTGCGTCAGGGTTCCCCCCATTGCGCAAGATTCCCCACTGCTGCCTCCCGTAGGAGTCTGGGCCGTGTCTCAGTCCCAATCTGGCCGGTCGGTCTCTCAACCCGGCTACCCGTTGTCGGCACGGTGGGCCGTCACCCCGCCGTCTACCTGATGGGCCGCGGAGCCATCCCCTCCCGTCGGGGCTTTAGCCGGGGTGCCATGCGGCACCCCGGGGTATCCGGTATTACCCGTCCTTTCGGGCGGCTATCCCGGGGGAGGGGGCAGGTTCTCCACGTGTTACTCAGCCGTTCGCCACTCGCTTCCCTCCGGAGAGGGGTGCCGTTCGACTTGCATGTGTTAGGCGCGCCGCCAGCGTTCATCCTGAGCCAGGATCGAACTCTCCGTCCAAAATATTCTGGGCTTCGAGCCCGTCCGGTCCTCTCAGTCCATCGCTGATCGGTTCCGTTCGATTCATATGGTTTAAGTATAGGAAAAGGAATTTCTCGGGGCCGCCTCTCGGCGGCCTTGCGAAAAACAAATCCAAGTTAGACCATTTCAAATGGTTCGATGTCTGCCCGGATGCGACACTGAATGTGTCCATCCTCGCAGTATCCGGTTCTCAAGGTGCACGCCTGGCGGCTCATCCGGTCCGACCGGGCCGCGCGGCAAGGAGATATATTGCCAGACCGGAGGGGCGCCGTGGGCGGGAATC
>NZ_JAQLDU010000003.1:0-104111 GCF_028209625.1 Collinsella aerofaciens
ATCAAGTTCGCCCGCTCCCGCAAGGGCCGCACCTGCATCATCGGCGCCCTGGACAAGGCCGCCGAGACCATGGCCGGTCTCTCCGGTACCCGCATCCACGAGTAGTCCCTACTCCGTTGCCTCTCTCGTGGGCGCCAGGCAAAGCGCCCACAAACTAGCCTCTCTTCATGAGCCCCGCAGTCCGCTCCGACTGCGGGGCTTTTGCTATTCACCTAGTCATTGGGGACAGACTTAAATGAGTAGTCCAAAACGGGTGCAGTTTCCTTTGAGGCCCTCAACCGGAAAATGCATCCCGGAAATATGCCGAAAAGTGGCTCTCAGTTTCCCAAGCAGGCCGCTAACGGAAAGCGCATCCCGCTATCGAACTTCAAAGCGGGATGTGCCTTCCGTGCCGGCAGTTCCGGGCAGTCTGGGGCCACTCATTTAAGTCTGTCCCCAATGAGTGCAATGAGTGCCCAATGACTAGTAGTAGGCCCACATGGCTTCGATTTCGTTGAGGACTTCTACGACGCCCCAGCGGCGAGCGCTGCGGCTTTGCGAGTTGGGGTCGTAGACTCCCACCTGATCGGCATCGTCGATGCCCCAGAGCACGATATAGTGTCCAACGCTGGTAAAGGTGCCGGGGCGAACCGATGCGATGATGGGCGCACCCGAGCGCAGCGCCTGGGTGATGGAGCTGCGATCGATATGGAGCTCCGTTCCGTTAAGGCCCAGCTGCCATGCGCCGCGCGTCATAAATGACCATTCGGTGGCGCCGGTGGGGGCATAGTTGCCCGCCTCGGAAAGGGCGCACATATCGACCGGCGTCATATCGGTGTGGCCGGTCTTAAAAATATAGACCATGGTGAGGCAAGTGGGACCGCAAGCGTTTTCGCGAATAGTGCCACCGGCATAGGGCAGCTCCGACCATGCGGGGTCAATTTGGTAGATGTGGGGCATGGTGCCGGCACTCCACTGCGAGCGCGGGGTCGAAAAAGCAAATGAGTAGCCGGGTGCGACGGGAGCTTTAAGCAGCTTGTCCTCGGCAGTGGGCTCAAGACCGGCTGATCCGTGGGAGATACAGGATCCCAAAAACACAAAGACGAGGCAGGCGGCAATGGAGCAAAGCGCAAGGCGTAGGCGGCGGGCCGGAAGCACGTGGCTTGTGGTATGCGACGCGGGGTGAGGGGCGGAATTGCCGCGATCGCGTTGAGGTCGCGAAAAGGAGCGTTTAACGTAGTAGTCGGTCTTACGGCGATCGTAGCGGCGCGGCTGCGATATGTCGGTCTGACGTTGGCGTGTGCTCGTACTCACGCGGTCTGACTGTTGCACGGTACGGCTTTGTTGCCGAGAAGAAGCCCCGGGCTGCTCTTGGGGGCGCTGCTGGTTGCCGTTGTCGGAGGTGCTTCTGGGCGTTGGCGTGGTGCGGCCGGCAAGGCGCACGCTTTGTGGCCGTTGGTCGCCGTCATTGTATCCGTATGCCATTCGAATCACCTTGCCTCGTGTGTAACTTGTCTATCCTACATAAAAAGATGCGCGACACATGGGTATGTGCGCCAAAAGCCTGACAAATGGTATGAACGTTGCCGCGCCGCGCGCCACGCGTCACGGCAACAGGTATTCAAAAGCAGACAAGATGAAAGCGTCCAAGACGAATGACGTCTCCCGCCGTTCGTCCCAAAAACGGCGCCGCTCGTTTTGCAGTTCTGCCTTCGGTCGAGCCTTGGACGGCGCTGCTGTGCCAAGGCCGTATCTTAAAGCCACGAAATAAAAGCGCGCGGTCAGACAGGTCGCGCAAGGGGTGACGCCGGGGGGCGTCAAAAAGGAAAGGAGGGGAACAATGGCGGACAAGAACGCAGAAGTTGCAGTCGAGGACAACGGCGGCATGAAGAAAACGCTTTCGCTCTGGAACTTCTTCACCATCGGTTTCGGTGCCATCATCGGTACCGGTTGGGTTCTGCAGGTCGGCGACTGGATGGTCGTGGGCGGCGGTCCCGTTCCCGCTATGATTGCATTCCTCTTGGGCGCAATCTTCCTCGTGCCCGTCGGAGCTGTTTTCGGTGAGCTCACGGCTGCTATCCCCATTTCGGGCGGCATCGTCGAGTATGTCGATCGTAGCTTTGGCCGTACGATGAGCTACATCACCGGCTGGCTCCTGGCCCTGGGCAACGGCATCCTGTGCCCGTGGGAGGCCATCGCCATCTCGACTCTCGTGTCCGAGATGTTCGGCAGCCTGCCAGGCCTTGAGTGGCTGCGCGCCGTCAAGCTCTACACCATCCTGGGCGCCGACGTTTACCTGTTCCCGACGCTGATCGCGCTCGGCTTTGCAACCTACGTCATCTTCCTCAACTTCCGCGGTGCCAGCTCGGCCGCCAAGCTGCAGGCCTTCTTGACCAAGGCCCTGCTCTGCGGCATGCTGCTCGCCATGGGCGTCTCGCTGTTCACCGGTTCGCCGGACAACGCCATGCCCGTGTTCTCCCAGGTCACCGGTGCTGGTGGCGGCAAGCCCGCTACCGAGGGCACCAGCCTGTTCGCCGGTATCGTGTCGGTCCTGGTTCTGACCCCGTTCTTCTACGCCGGCTTCGACACCATTCCTCAGCAGGCTGAGGAAGCAGCCGAGGGCCTCAACTGGAACAAGTTCGGTAAGATCATCTCCCTGGCCCTGCTGGCCGCCGGCGGCTTCTACATGGTCTGCATCTACTCGTTCGGCACCATCCTCGACTGGCATGAGTTTGTTAAGAGCCCGGTTCCCGCGCTTGCCTGCCTCAAGGGCATCAACATGCTCCTGTACCTGGCCATGCTCGTCATCGCCACGCTTGGACCCATGGGCCCGATGAACTCCTTCTACGGCGCCACGAGCCGCATCATGCTCGCCATGGGCCGCAAGGGCCAGCTGCCCGAGAAGTTCGCCGAGGTCGATCCCAAGTCCGGCGCTCCCAAGCTCGCCTGCGTCGTTCTGGGCGTCATCACCGTCGTCGGTCCGTTCCTGGGCAAGAACATGCTCATCCCTCTGACCAACGTGTCGGCTCTCGCCTTCATCTTCTCCTGCGGCATGGTCGCCCTCGCTTGCCTGCGCATGCGCTTCACCGAGCCCGACCTGCCTCGTCCCTACGAGGTGCCCGGTGGCAAGTTTGGCATCAGCCTCGCTGTCGCTGCCTGCGCCGTCATCATTGGCCTGCTCGTGATCCCGTTCTCTCCCGCCTCCCTCAACATGGTGGAGTGGAGCATCGTGATCGGCTGGCTGGCTGTTGGCCTGGCCCTCATGGCCTTCACCAATTCCCGCAAAAAATAACGCCTAGCCGGGGCGGATCGGGTGCGCGGGGCCCTCTCTCCCGCGCACCGAACCCGGCACCACTTGGGTAGTTTTGTGAGGCCTTAACCCAACGCGGCCTCGCCCACTATATGGATCCATAAGGAGGAACCATGTCCACTAAGTATGCAATCGTTGGCGGCAAGCTCATCGACGGTACCGGTGCCGAGCCGGTCGAGAACTCCCTCGTTCTCGTCGACGACAACGGCAAGATCGAGTACGCCGGCGCCATGCAGGACCTTCCCGAGGGCGTTGAGGTCATCGACGCCGCCGGCAAGACCGTCCTTCCCGGCCTGATCGACACCCACCTGCACTTCTCGGGCAACCTGACCGACGATGACACCGATTGGGTCATGCAGCCACTCCTCGAGAAGCAGGCCGTCGCCGTCAAGCAGGCCTACGACTGCCTCACCCACGGCCTCACCACCGTCTGCGAGATCGGCCGCTTTGGTATCCAGATCCGTGACTGCATCGACAAGGGCGTCTTCAAGGGCCCGCGCGTTCTGGCCACCGGCCTTGGCTTCTGCCGCGTTGCCGGCCACGGCGACTCCCACCACTGCAGCCAGGAGCTCAACAAGGAATCGCACCCCTGGGGCGATCAGGTCGACGGTCCTTGGGATCTGCGCAAGGCCGTCCGTCGTCGCCTGCGCGAGAACCCCGATGCCATCAAGATCTGGGCTACCGGTGGCGGCATCTGGCGTTGGGATTCCGGTCGCGACCAGCACTATTGCTCCGAGGAGATCCAGGCTGTGGTCGAAGAGGCCAAGATGGTCGGCATCCCCGTGTGGAGCCACTGCTACAACAACCACGCCGCTGCCTACGATTCCGTTCGCTTTGGCTGCGAGCAGCTGATTCACGGCTTCGATATCGATGAGCGAACCATGGACCTCATGGCCGAGCAGGGCACCTTCTTCACCCCGACGATCGCCTTCCTGCCCACCTGGTACGCCACCTATCCGCCCGTCTACGTCCCCGAGCTGCACGACAAGTACGAGGGCACCCTGGTCGAGAAGGAGCTGCAGCGCAACTACGACTGCCTGCGCGAGGCCAAGAAGCGCGGCGTCGTCATGACGATCGGCTCCGACTCCTTCTCCTTCGTCACCCCGTACGGCACCTGCTCCATCGAGGAGATGTACGAGTTCGTCGACAAGATCGGCTTCACTCCGGTCGAGACCATCACCTGCGCCACCCTCAACGGTGCCAAGATGTGCCACATCGAGGACGAGACCGGTTCCATCGAGGCCGGCAAGTGCGCCGACCTGCTGGTTGTCAACGGTGACGTCGCCGCCGACATCCACGTGCTCAACACCGACAACATGGACGTCATCATGAAGGATGGCTGGATCGTCGAGGCTGGCACTTTTGGTGAGGCTAACAAATACAGCGCCTAAGATACCGTTTGTCGATGGCTTGATGTAAAACACAGTTTTTGATTGCATAATGCAATGGAGAGGGTCGCTTGCGGCCCTCTTTATTGCTATGGGTGCTAAGGACAAGAGGGGATGACGGTGGATTTAAACAGGCTGATTCTGGGCAAGAGCTACAACTCTACCAAGGTCTTTCGTACGGCCCGGCATGTGGTTCAGGCCATCCTGCTCGGTATTGTCGTTCCGGCGCTTATCCTGCTGCTTATCTGGGATTTAACCGATAATCCCAATCCCGTTCCGGGCGTTGTCGTTATTGCCGGCCTGGTCATGCTGTGCTTCTTTTTCTCGTATGTCTTTGTGGTCCCCGACGACCTCACATCGAGCGCTACCGACCGCACACTCGCCATCGCATCGAAAATATTCGCCTATACGTCGCGAGGCCTTACGCCCGAAGCGGCCCTGGGCGCCTCTAAAATTATCCTGTCCGAGACCATCGCCTCTGCCATCTGCTTTACCGATGGCAAACAGGTGTTGGCAAGCTGGGGCGAGGACTCGGCAAAGTGCCCTGCCGGCACCCCGGTTGTGCTCAAGACCACGCTCAACGTGATCGAGTCCGGCGAGCAGAGTGTATTTTCGCGCGACGCCTCCAATGAGACGGGCGGCTATTTTCCCCGCCTGCGCGCCGGCATTGTCGCGCCGCTTACCGTGCGCGGGCATTGCGTGGGTACGCTCGAGCTGTACTATCCCCGCCTGAGCAGCATCGATATGCGCCAGACGGCGTTGGCCTCGGGTTTTGCCGACCTCATCTCCACGCAGCTCGCCAGCTTTGAGCTCGAGCGCCAGGACGAGCTCACAGCCCGCGTGGAGCTTCGGGCCCTGCAGTCGCAGGTCGACCCGCATTTTCTGTTCAACACCATCAGCACGATCGTGTCGCTCGTTCGAACCGAGCCCGACAAGGCGCGATCGCTGCTCATCGATTTTTCCAATTACTATCGTCAGACGCTTTCTGACTCCGATACGCTCACCACGCTCGAGCACGAGGTGGAACAGGGCACCCGTTATATCAATCTTATGCAGGCCCGGTATGGCGACGGCCGTCTGCGCGTCTCGGTCGATATCGACTTTGAGGTGCGCGATTGCATGGTGCCGCCGTTTATCTTGCAGCCGTTGCTCGAAAACTGCATCAAGCACGCGCAGCGCGAGACCGAGCCGCTTTCTATTCGTGTTAGGGCTTTTGAGACCGATGACGGCTTGGAGATCATCGTCGAAGATGACGGCATCGGTATGAGCGAAGAAGTCTGCGCGCATCTGTTTGAGCAGCATCGCCGAGAGGAGCCCGAGAGCATTACCGCCGACGGCTCCATCAAGCGAGGTTGCGGCCTGGCGCTCTTCAACGTGCTTCAGCGTATCCATTTCTTTTACGGAGAAGATTCCGGCATGCGCGTGGAGTCCCAGGAGGACGTGGGGACGCAGGTTATCGTCGAGCTGAACGGCGAGCCGCATGAGCCGGCGCCGTTGACGGCGTAGCACGCGAGTATATTGAGGAGAGAGAGGAAGCGCACATGTCCGAGGGCTGGAACATCCTGGTGGTTGATGACGAGCCTCCCATCAGGGCTGAGCTACGCTATCTATTGGAGAAGGACGCGCGCGTGGGGCATATTGCCGAGGCGGGCAATGTCACCGAGGCCGTGGAGTCGATTCTCTCGAGCAAGCCCGACGTGTTGTTTTTGGACATCACGATGCCCGGCCGCTCGGGAATTGAGCTTGCCGAGACGCTGCAGAACTTAAAGACGCCGCCGGTGGTTGTGTTTGTGACGGCGTTTGCCGAGTTCGCCGCCGATGCGTATAACCTCGATGCGGTCGACTATATCGTCAAGCCGGTCGAGGATGCACGCCTGTCAAAGGCACTCGACAAGATCGAGGCAGCCTTGGGTGCCCGTCGTGTTGTCCACGCTCCGCGCCAGCCTTTGCGTCTGACGGTGGACCGCGGGGGCAAAAAGGTGTTCATTCCCGCCGCAGACGTTTGCTACTTTGAGGCGCGCGCCGATTTTTGCAACGCCATCTGCGCCGAGGGAACGTACCTGATCAATGAGTCGATCTCTTCGCTCGAGCGTCGCTTGGACTCCGAGGGCTTTATTCGCGTTCATCGCAGCTACCTGGTCAATTTGGAAGACGTGCACAATGTTGAGATTGGCTCCACGGGGTTGATGGAGCTCAGGCTCGACCGCGTGAACTCGACGGTACCGGTGTCCCGTCGTCGTGCCGCCGAGGTCAAGTCGCACCTGGGGCTTGCGTAAGAGGCTTGCGTGCTGTCGTTTACCATCGCAGGTTTGGCATGGGCGCGCGGTGGGCATAATGGGTGGCATCGAATGAAATCGAAAGGATCATTATGCCCGCGCTTATCACCCATCATCTGTTTGGCGAGGAAAGCATCGACCGTCTTCCGCAGGGCGTCATCACGTCCGATGAAGAGCGCATTGCCTTTATCTTGGGCAACCAAGGCCCCGACCCGTTTTTCTTTCACATTCTGACACCGCGTGTTTCCGACTGCACGCTGCTGGCGCAGGTCATGCATCGGTCGCGCATGTCTCGCCAGTTCGCGTGCCTGCGCGACGGCGTGTCGCATCTGCTGCCGCGCGATGCCAGCTTGGGTCGTGCCTTTGCGCTGGGCCTGCTGTCTCATTACGTGCTCGACCGCAACGCTCACCCCTTTGTCTATGAGCAGCAGTTTGGCATCGTGGAGTCCGATTCAGAGCTTGAGGATTCGAGCAGTCAGGTCCATGCCGTGATCGAGAGCGACCTGGATGTACTGATGCTGCAGCTTAAACGCGATGGCGCTACGGTCGACGATTACCCGCCGGCGGGCGAGATCGTCACCACCGATCGCATCAATCGCGTGGCCGGCGTGCTGATGAGCTATGTTGCCGGACGCGTGTACGGCATTGACATTCCGGCGGGGGAGTACGGTGCTGCCGTTGCCAATATGCAGCGACTTTACCGCGCGATTGAGCCGGCCGGCTCCGCAAAGACGCGCGCGATCTCGCTGGTTGAGGGCTTGGTGCACGACTACTCGCTGCTCGACGGCCTTGCGCACCGCGTGACGACCGAGCTGCCCGAGCGTACCGGCAACCTGGGCCACTTGGCATGGAAGAACCCCTTTACCGATGAAGTCTCGACCGAGAGCTTCCCCGAGGTCTTTGACCGCGCGCTGCTCGATTACGAGTGCACGGTTGCCCGCTTTATCGAGACCGGCGATATGGAAGCCGTGACCAACCATGTCAATTACAGCGGTCGCGTGCTCAATGCCGATGAGGAGTTCGACCGCGAGGAATAGGGCTCATGCGTGCCCCTTTGCCGAATCCTTACCGGTGCTTCTGGACAATTGGGGTACGATGAACTAACTGCATATCGGGCAAATACGAAGGGTCCCTGTCCATGAAATACACCAAGCTCGAGCGTAACTGGGTTATGTACGATGTGGGCAATTCGGCCCTCGTGCTGCTCAATACCTCGGTGGTGCCCATTTACTTTAACGCCATCAATACCGGCGCTTCCTCGGCCGACCTGGTGGTCGCTTGGGGCAATGCGCAGACGATCGCCTCGCTGGTCATCGCCATGCTCATGCCCATTCTGGGCGCACTTGCCGACTACGCCGGCAACAAGATCAAGTTCTTCTTGGGCTTCTTCCTCACGGGCCTGGTGCTTTGCCTGGCGCAGGCTATCCCAATGTCCGCCATGGCATTTTTGACCGTGTACGTGCTGTGCACCATCGGCCTTAACTCTTCTATGACGTTCTACGACGCCATGCTGCCTGACATTACCACCGACGAGCGCATGGACGCCGTGTCCAGCTCGGGTTATGCCTGGGGCTACATCGGTTCCACCGTGCCGTTCGTCATCTGCCTGGCGCTCATCATGGGTGGCCCCGCTCTTGGCATCCCCACCATGCTGGCAACGCGTCTGTCGTTTATCATCACTGGTGCCTGGTGGCTCATCTTTACCCTGCCGCTCATTCGCACCTATAAGCAAAAGTACGGTCGCGAGCGCGGTCCCGAGGACACCATCGGCCACATCGTGGGCGGTGTGTTCTCCGAGGTCGGACACACCATGCGCGAGATCGCCCACAACAAGACCGTGCTGGTCTACATGATCGCGTTCTTCTTCTACATCGACGGTGTGCACACGGTCATTTCCATGGCAACCAGCTACGGATCGGCCTTGGGCATCGATTCGACCCAGTTGGTCCTGGCGCTGCTCGTCACGCAGTTCGTGGCCTTTCCGTCCGCCATCATCTACGGCAAGCTCGCCGGCCGCGTGGGCACGCTCAACATGATCTTGGTGGCAGTCGCCGCCTATATGGGCATTGTGCTGTTCGCCGCGTTCTTCCTAAAGACCGCCTTTGAGTTTTGGGTGCTTGCCATTATGGTCGGCCTGTTCCAGGGCGGCGTGCAGGCGCTCAGCCGCAGCTACTTTGGCCGCATTATTCCCAAGGAAAAGTCCAACGAGTACTACGGCTTCTTTGACATCTTTGGCCGCTATGCAAGCGTTATGGGCACCTTCCTGGTGTCGATCGTCACCTCGCTGACCGGCAACCCGTCGCTGGGCGTCCTTTCCATTGGTGTGCTGCTGGTCGTTGGCTTTATGCTGCTGGTCCGCCTGTCCCGCATGACTCGGGCGGCAGAGCATGCCGCATAGGAGTGAGCGGCTATTGTGCCTGTCCACGGTACTCTTTTGGGGTTATCCGCAATAAACATTCTGACTTTCGAACAATGATTAGCCCAAGTGGGTATGATGGAGTCAGCTAGGTCGCGGGGCGTCGCCTGTGTTTGGCGGCGTCCCGTTTTTGTGTTGCAGGGAGGGTAAGGCATGAACGCCACGGTCGTGATTCCAACGTATTGGGCGGGCGATGACGCTCGCGCAAACGCCCCTGGCACCTATGACCATTCGACACGACTCAACGCCGACAATCCCGAACTCGACCGCTGCCTGGCCTCGCTTGAGCAGGTGCGCGACATCCCGCGCATCATCCTTTTGGTGGTCTGTCCCGTTTCTGCCACAGCCGATGTGTCGCTGCGCGTGCACGAGATTGTCGACGCGCATCCCACGCTCAAGGTCACCGTTGTCACCAACACCCAGGCCTCGCGCATCGCAGACCGGGTTGCTCAGATCGCGCCCAAGGGTTCGGGCGAGTGCGTGAGCCTGCGAGGTTACGGTGCCATCCGCAACATGGGGCTGGCCTGCGCTGCGGTGCTGGGGCATGACGCGGTTATCTTTTTGGATGACGATGAGGCTGTCATCGACGCCGACTTTATGAAGCGCGCGACCTATGCGTTGGGGCAGCAGACGCGTCAGGGCTTGCCGATCTTGGTCAAGAGCGGCTATTTCTACGATCGCGACGGCTCGCCGTTGGCTCCCACGGACAAGGCGGGCATCTGCCATCGTTGGTGGACCAAGCGCATCGAGTTCAACCGTTGGATGAAAAAGGCGCTCTCGGGCACCCGCATCTCGCGCTCCAACTACGTGTGCGGCGGCCTGATGGCCCTGCACGCCCGCGCCTTTACGCGTGTGGCCTTTGACCCGTTTATCACCCGCGGCGAGGACTTGGATTACCTCTTTAACATGCGCATGTTTGGCTACGACGTGTGGTTCGATAACGAGTGGACCGTGCGCCATCTGCCTCCGGAGTCCGAAAAGCGCTCACCGCGCTTTATGCAGGATGTATACCGTTGGTACTACGAACGGGCCAAGTTGACGTTCGCCGCGCATCAAAAGGAGCTCATTCCCGTTACGGCGGCATCGCTCATGCCCTACCCGGGCCCGTGGATTTCGCGCGAGCTCGACGACCGCGTGCGCAAGACCGCTATGGTCCGCAGCGTGTTTACCCGCGAGCATGAGGGCTACCTGCGCATCTGGCGCCATGGTATCGACGAGGCAAAGGCCTATGCACGCCAAAACGCTGCAAGCTACCTGCGTTTCCAGAGCTTTTGGCCCAAGATCATGGACGGGCTTTGGCGTGACGCACAACTGATCAGTATCCTGGAGGGGGCCGAATGATCGACCGCCGCGCCCAGCGCGATAGTTCAATATCAATCTTTCGCATCATTGCCGTTGCCTGCGCCATTTGCGTGCTGGTGTACTTTATTTTTGCCCTGGCGACCGGAATCGAGCCGATTGCCACGGTGATTGCCTGCGCGCTGCTGTGCATCTTTCTGTGCATCTTTATCTTTTTGACGCTCAATCCCGATTCGGTGCGCTCCCAGTACACCGAGGAGACGCTCTCGGTGGCCTCGGCCATGCTCGAGGACATTAAGGGCGGTTTGACACAGGAGTCGGCGCGTTTGGTGTGCCAGCGCATTTTGCCCGAGACGCGCGCCATGACGGTGGCCATCACCGATGAGGACAACGTGCTTGCCTGCGCGGGCGAGTTTGAGGAAAAACTACTGCCAGATTCTCCCATCCACACGCTTGCCACACGCTACGTTATCGAACATGGCATCGTGCAGTCGTTCAACCGTATGGTGGATGTCGTGGGCTCGGACGGCTCGCACAACCAAGTCCCCGCCGGCATTATCGCCCCCATCAAGGTGGGCGATCGTACCGTCGGCACGCTCAAGTTCTACTACAAGACCCCGCGCGCCGTCGACCGTACCCAGTACGCGCTTGCCTCGGGCTTTGCCGAGATCTTGTCCACGCAGCTCGCCATCCACGAGCTCGAGGTGCAAAAGGAACTCACAGCGCGCGCCGAGGTGCGTGCGCTGCAGGCGCAGATTAACCCGCACTTCCTGTTCAACACGCTGAACACCATTGCATCGTTTACGCGCACCGACCCGCTGAGGGCCCGCGAACTGCTTCGTGAGTTCTCATCGTTCTATCGCGCCACGCTCGACAACTCGGGATCGCTTATTCCGGTCTCGCGCGAGGTCGCACAGACCAAGCGCTACCTTACCTTTGAGAAGGCCCGCTTTGGCGAGGACCGCGTGCTTGCGACGTTCGATGTGTCCGAGGACGTGGAAGATACGCTGGTGCCGGCGTTCGTGATCCAGCCGATTGTCGAGAACGCCGTGCGTCATGGTATGGGCGATGACGACGCCCTGAGGATCGACGTGACCGTTCACCAAGACGGCGAGGATGCAATCTTGATTGCCGTGGCCGATAATGGCGTGGGCATGGATGAGGGTACCGCCGCCAGACTGTTTGACGAGCGCTCTGCCCGTCCCGACGCCAGCTCTCCCCAGGGTGGCGGCGCCGGTGTGGCCATGCACAATATTTCGGAGCGCATCCATCGCTTTTTTGGGCCGCACTCCTATACGCGTGTCGAATCGGCGCCGGGCAAGGGCACCAAAGTGCTTCTTCATCTTGATTTGTCAGAGAGCATCTTTGACATTCAAGAGTAAAATAAAAGGCTACGGGCTCAACGTCATGCGACGGATGCCCGGCGTAGTTAGTTGACGAAAGGTTTTATCCCTATGCTGCGTGCGATGATTGTGGATGATGAGGCGCCGGCTCGCTCGGAGCTTCGCTTCCTGCTCGAGCAAACGGGCAAGATCGGCACGATCACGGAGGCGTCGAGCGTCCGCTCCGCCATCGAGATGCTTATGGAAAGTCGCGTGGATGTCGTGTTTCTCGATATCTCGATGCCCGGTGCCTCGGGCCTGCAACTTGCCGAGGCGCTGCATAAGCTCAAAAATCCGCCGGCGATCGTGTTTGTGACTGCGTATAGCGACCATGCGGTCGAGGCATTCGACGTCGATGCCGTCGATTATCTGATGAAGCCTGTCGAGGAAGCTCGCTTGGATCGCGCGATCGAGAAGGTCATGCAACGCGCCAAGCCGGTTACGGACAGCAAAGTGACCATCGAGCGTATCCCGGTGGAAAAGGGCGGCCGCAAGGTGCTCATTTCCGTGGACGACATCCGCTTTATCATGGCCAAGGACGATTACTCCTGCATCTATACCGTCGATGATCGCTTTTTGTCGACGACCTCGCTGGCGCAGTTTGAGGCCAAGCTCTGCGACTTTGGCTTCTTCCGTGTTCACCGCCGCTATATCGTCAACTTGGCGTGCGTTACGGACGTCGAGACGGTGCCCTCGGGCGCCATCCAGCTGGGCATTACGGGCGTCGACGAACGCGTGCCGGTTTCGCGCCGCCGCGTCGTGCCGCTCAAGAAGGCCTTGAGTCTCTAGCGCACTGGCCCCGCAGCCCTGTAGACCCATCGTCTGCGGAGCCGTGGGGCCTTTTTTGTATGTATCTGCCGAATCGTTTTTTGCGGAAGGGATCCCATGAACAGTGCAAGCGCCAAGCGTATCGACATCATCTCGGACACCCACGGCTATTTATCGCCTGCGCTCTTGGATGCGCTTGAGGGCGCAGACCTGATCATCCACGCCGGCGACCTCACGTCAGAGATGGACTACGAGCACCTGTGCACCATCGCCCCTGTACGGGCCGTATTGGGCAACAACGATTACTACCGCGACTACGGCCCCGATGTAGACCGTCTTGCGCTCTTTACCTACGAAGGCCTCAAATTTGCCGTAGCCCACTACCGCGAAGACCTTCCGGTGGGATCCGTAGACGTAGCCATCAACGGCCACACCCACGTAACCAAAGAAGCCCAGGTGGGCCGCTGCCTAGTCCTCAACCCGGGCAGCGCCAGCTACCCCAGAGGCACCCGAGGCCCCACCATGGCCAGAATGCTAGTAAAAGACGGCAAGATCCTAAGCATCAAATTTATTGATCTAGAGTAACCACAACAAAAGCGGGGGATGCAGATGCGTCTCCCGTTTCCATTTGAGCCAAAGGCAGAGCTTCAACAAAAACAATCAGACCAACCCCGCCGAGGAGCACGCGGGCTAGCCGCGCAGCGGCGCACGCCCGCAAAACTGGTTGAATAATGTGACGGCAGGGAGGGTCTCCGGGGCTGGGGGCGGGGGTTAAGTTTGTCGCGAGTTCCGCACGCAAAGGAAAGCACTTAATGTGCTTTCCGTCTTGCGCAGGACTGTAGAGCAGCAAACTTAACCCCCGCCCCAGCCCCGGAGACCCTCCCGGATGGCCCCAAAAATTTTTTCAAAAAAGTTGTTGCGCGCCGGACAGACTTCTGTGTATACTAATCCCCGCAGCGCACGCGAGTGGAAACAAACGCGAACGACTGCCTGGGGAGTTAGCTCAGTTTGGTTAGAGCGCCGGCCTGTCACGTCGGAGGTCGCGGGTTCGAGCCCCGTACTTCCCGCCAACGCAATTAAAGCCACGTCTTCGGACGTGGCTTTTTGCGTTTGATGCACTTTGTTTCGATAGAACGATCGCCCTGGTGCATCTTCGCCCAGAATCCCCGCGCCTTCGGGAACGCAAGTAAAATCGAATAAGTATATCTGTCTGAACAACAGCTTTGTTGCGCAACACCTGTTCAACGAGACAGGGGGTTAGGTTATACTAAATTGCACTGTAGGCCGCATCTGATGCATTTCGCTCCAAGCGCGGCACTCAGTGGATATCCTATTTATCATTTGGATGTCCTAGCGGTCATTTAGCGTCTCGACACAAGCTCGGCCCCGGAGCTCGTTCGAGCTGTTCGTATTCCTTGAAAGGGGAAAAATGGGCATATCGAGGAAGACTGATTACGCCCTTCGTATGCTGGCGATGCTTGCCGAGGATCCGGAGCGTTTGCTTTCTGTTCGCACCGCTGCCGAAGAGGTCAATGTTCCGTATTCGTTTGCCCGCTCGATTCAGCACGGTTTGGTCCAGGCCGGTATTGTGGAGAGCCTGCGTGGCGTCCACGGTGGCATGCGTCTCAAGGTCAGTCCGGACGACGTCACTATCCGCCAGGTCGTCGAGGCCGTTCAGGGCCCTATGGTTATGAACGATTGCACCGCGCCCGATGGTGACTGTGCGCGCATGGGCGCGTGCTGCTATCATCCCCTGTGGGCCGGAGCCCAGGCGTTGATGCGCGACTACCTCGATTCCGTTTCGCTCGGCGACATCGTCGCTCACCGCCAGTTCCCGGCCGTCGATCCCAAGTTCGCCGACCGCGAAGCGTTTCCCGAGTACGCCACCTGCGCGTGCGCTTACCGGGAGGAATAGCGCCGCATAAGGAGTATAGCCATGATTCAGGACCCCTTTCGTTCGATGATTCGTTCGGAAGGGGTCCTGCGTTATCGCGACCTTCCGTGGCGCCGCACGCGCGATCCGTACATCATTTGGCTTTCCGAGGTCATGTTGCAGCAAACACAGGTGCCACGCGTGGAGACGCGTATGCCGGCGTGGCTCGATCGCTTTCCGACTGTGCAGGCACTTGCGCAGGCGGCGCCCTCGGACGTTTTGGACGCTTGGCAGGGCATGGGCTACAACCGACGCGCTCTGGCGCTCCACAAGGCCGCTCAGCGCGTTGTGGAGGACTGGGACGGTGAGTTTCCGCGTGAGACGCGTGACTTGGTCGCTCTGCCTGGTATTGGCCCGGCAACGGCGCAAGGTATCCGGTCGTTTGCGTTTGACCTTCCAGGCGTGTATCTGGAGACCAACGTGCGCACGGTCTTTCTGCATCACTTCTTTCCCGATGTACCGGCTGTTCCCGACCGCGAGCTGGTGCCGCTGATTCAGGCGGCCTGTCCGGCGGTCCCCGGTGCGGCGACCGACGAGATCGCTCCCTTTGCCGTGCCACTCGATGATGCCGACACGCCACGTGCGTGGTATTACGCGTTGCTGGATTACGGCGCATATCTAAAAAAGACGTTGCCCAATCCGTCCAGGCGCTCGGCGGGCTATAGCCGTCAATCAAAGTTTGAGGGCTCACGTCGCCAAAAGCGCGCGCATATCGTGCGCATGTTGCTGGCAGCGCGCGATGGCCAACCGGCGGGGATTACGCTTGCTGATGCCGTGGTGGGCGTTAACGATATGGAAGCGGCGGCTGGGCGCGGGCCGGTCGAGCGCGAGCTTGTCGCGGGCATTCTGGCCGACCTGGAGCGTGAGGGCTTTTGCCGAGCCGAGGGCGATCGCTGGCTGAGCATTTAGCCCGTGGAAATCTGAAGAACAGGATTGTAAGGTTTAGATTTCCGACATGAGGGCATCCTAAAGACGAGGCCGCTCGAAGCCTACGGGCGGCATGCGTTGAAGGGAAGTACACCTATGGATTTTGAGAATTCCCAAACCAAGAAGAACCTCGAGACCGCTTTTGCCGGTGAGTCCCAGGCACACACCAAGTATCGCTACTATGCCTCCAAGGCAAAGAAGGACGGCTACGTTCAGATCTCGAACATCTTTGCCGAGACGGCTGGCAACGAGTCCGAGCACGCCAAACTGTGGTTTAAGTATCTGCACGATGGCGCCGTCCCCGATACCCTGGACAATCTGCGCGATGCCGCCGCGGGTGAGAACTACGAGTGGACCACGATGTACGACGAGTTCGCCAAGACCGCCGAGGAAGAGGGCTTTGCCGAGATTGCCGCAAAGTTCCGCGGCGTCGCTGCTGTCGAGAAGGCTCACGAGGAGCGCTACAACAAACTCGTCGAGCGTATCGAGTCGGGCGAGGTGTTTGAGCGTGAGGGCGTGAAGGTGTGGAAGTGCCTGAACTGCGGACATCTGCACGTTGGTGCCGAGGCACCTGAGGTGTGCCCGGTGTGTAACCACCCCAAGGCGTACTTTGAGGAGCAGGTGGTGAACTACTAGCGCCGATACGAACGTGGACTGCGGAGCGCAGGGCGGGGAAATACCTTTCCCTCCCGCTCACGGCTCCGCAGGGTCGCGCGAGGCAAAGGTATTTCCCCGCCCTGTGCTCCGGCGTTGGGTCGTCGCGTGCTCGATACAGAAAAGCTGATAAAAAAGGTTGTGTGCCGCCCCTTTTTGGGGCGGCACGTTTTTGTGGGGTCCCGGTCTCCACAGTTTTCGTCAAGCTATTGGTTAGATTTTGGTCAGTTGGCGTAAGGGTGGAAGGCCAAAAGATTGTTGGCGAAAAAAGCTCAGAGAAAGTGCTGGTAGGGGAGTTGTTGAGCTTTTCGACAGCTTTTGAGCAAAAGAAACTTTGTGGCTATTGCCGGCGATTGCGTTGTCGCGGTCATGGCGGTGCGGGATGCTGGTCGTAAGCGTCGAATGCTCCGATTTTGGAGGCCAGCATGGATCTGTTTCTTGAGACTCCGCAGCAACAAGCTGAGCGCATGCTGCGTCAGCAGCAACGACTCATGGAGATGCAAATGCAAGGGGTTGCCAACCAGGCGCCCGTGCAAAACGTCGTGCCCGCTGCTGTACCTGCAGCTGTGCCCGGGTGTGAATCGGCGCCAGAGGCCTATTCCGTACAGCAAGATTCATATGCGCAGGAGCTCGCGTTCGACAAGCATCGTGCGCGTCGCCGTCGCTGGGCCCAGCGCCTGCGTACGTTGGCGATGATCGTGCTCATCCCGTTGGGGCTTGCGGCCATCTTTCTGGCGTCGTATGCCCTCACGTGCATCCTCAACGGTGCATCGCCCAACGAGGTGCTCCAACATCTAGCGGCCCTGGGCCAGCGCCTAGATGACGTCATAACAACCATCCGCGCCGGCTGGGAGAGTTTGCGTTTTAGCGTCCGCGGCTCTAAGAGAAATTTGTCTGCAAGGCAGTGAGTGATCCGTGTGTGTGGCGGGGTAAGATTGATCGCGGTTTTGATTGATGATCGATTGGGTTTGTTGGGCGGAGTTTATGTCTGCAATTGATATTGCACTTATTGTGATTGCTTTGGTGGCGGTGGGGGTCGCTGCGGCCTGTGCCCTGCAGCTCAAGGGCCTTCGTGCCGAGTTGCGGGAGCGTGGCGACAGTAGCGCGGAAACGCTGGCAGCACTCGAGCAGGCCAACAACGCGCTCGATGCCCTGAACGTCGCGCTGGCCGAAACACGCCGCACGGCCAATGCCATCGCGCAGCAGCAGACGACCGATGCGGCCGTGGAGCAGCAACGTTACCTGGCCATCGCACGCGAGTTCTCGCAAGCTGGTGACCGGATGGATGACCTGCGCCGTGAGACGGCCCAACAGCTCGGCGCCAATCGCGAGGGCATCGAGCATCGCCTGGACAAGGTGCGCGAGACGGTCGATGCTCAGCTGGGCGCCATCCGCAAAGACAACAACGTGCAGCTCGATCAGATGCGTGCGACGGTGGACGAGAAGCTCTCTCGCACGCTCAACGACCGTCTGTCTGCATCGTTTAAGCAGGTGAGCGACCAGCTCGAGGCCGTGTACAAGGGCCTGGGCGACATGCAATCTATCGCCACTGGCGTGGGCGACCTTAAGCGCGTGCTGGGTAACGTCAAGGCGCGCGGCATTTTGGGCGAGGTGCAGCTGGGCGCGATCCTGGCGGATATCCTCACACCCGATCAGTATCTGGAAAACGTTGCCACCAAGCCCGGCGCCTCGGAGCGTGTTGAGTTTGCCGTCAAGCTGCCGGTAGACGAGGGCGACCCCGTACTGCTGCCGATTGACTCCAAATTCCCGGGCGACGCGTACGAGCATCTGCTCGATGCCCAGGAGTCGGGCGACGCGGATGCCGTCGCCGCCGCGCGCAAGACGCTTGACGCTATGGTCAAGCGTGAGGCAAAGGACATCTGCGAAAAGTATCTGAGCGTGCCCGTGACCACCAACTTTGGCATCATGTTCGTTCCGTTTGAGGGGCTGTACGCTGAGGTCGTCAGCCGCCCCGGGCTTATCGAGACCCTGGGCCGCGACTATCATGTCAACGTTGCCGGCCCTAGCACCATGGCGGCCATTCTCAACAGCCTGCAGATGAGTTACCAAACGTTTAAGCTGCAAAAACGCACCGACGATGTACTGCGCGTGCTCTCCGCTGTCAAGGCCGAGCTGCCGCGCTATCAAAAGGCGCTGCGCCGCGTCCAGCAGCAGATCGAGACCGCGGGCAAAACGGTCGAGGGCATCATTACCACGCGCACCAACGTCATGGAGCGCAAGCTCAAGGACATCGACGCGCTGGAAGACGCCGGCCAAGCCGATGAGATCTTGGGGCTCACGCCCGCGGGCTTTCCCACAGACCAAGAAGACGAGGACTAATTGCAACAAGACGGCGGGGCGCCGGCGCAAACGCGGATGCCCCGCTGCTTTTCGCATCGTGCTTGCCTGAAGTGCGCTTCAATGTGCAACAATGGCGTTTCGCCCTATCAGACGCGAAAGGAAGCCCATGTCTCAGAGAAGCACCAGCCCGCTCAAACGCTCCACCGTGCGCCGCACGCTACAGCGTTTTTGGGATGTCACGCGCACGCAGCCGCTGATTGTCTTTCTCTCGGTGTTCTCGTCGGCGGGCTACATCTTTTTGCTGACGTTTGCCAATACCTATGTGATGGCCCTCATTGTCGACCGCGTTCAAGCCGGTCCCGTGGCGGGTGACCAGGTGTTTGAGGTCTTCGGTCCCTACATTCTGGCGCTCGTGCTCGTCAACCTGGTGGGCCAGATCCTCTCCAAGCTGCAGGACTACACCGTCTACAAGCTCGAGATCGCGGGCAACTATCACCTGGCGCGCCTGTGCTTTGACACACTCTCCAACCAATCCATGACATTCCATACCAGCCGCTTTGGCGGATCGCTTGTGAGCCAGACAAGCCGTTTTATGAGCGGCTACACCGGTCTGGTCGACGTGACGGTGTATTCGCTCATCCCCACCATCACCTCGGTCATCTGCACCGTGGCCGCACTCGCCCCGGTGGTGCCGACGTTTACCGTGATCCTGGTGTGCATCATGGTCGTCTACATCGCGTTTGTCTGGCTTATGTACAAGCGCATCATGCCGCTTTCGGCCGCGACGTCCGCCGCCCAGAACAAGCTCTCGGGCGTGCTCTCCGACGCGGTCACGAACATCTTGGCCGTCAAGACCTGCGGGCGCGAGGACTTTGAACGCGATCTGTTCGACGCCGCCGATCGTGCCGCGCGCGACGCCGAGACGGTCTCGATGCACGCCATGATGCAGCGCAACTTTACGACCTCGGGCCTTATCGTCATCACCATGGCCGTGGTGAGTGTGTTCGTGGCGGGCGGCAACGCGTGGTTTGGCATCTCGGCCGGCTCGCTCGTCATGATCTTTACCTACACCTATAACCTCACCATGCGTCTGAACTACGTAAGCTCCATGATGCAGCGCATCAACCGCGCGCTCGGTGATGCGGCCGAGATGACGCGCGTGCTGGACGAGCCGCGTCTGGTGGCAGACGACGAGAACGCTCCCGAGCTTAAAGTGACCGAAGGTGCGATTGATTTTGAGCACCTGAGCTTTGCATATCGTGACGCCGCGGCGGGCGAGAACGTGTTCGACGACCTGACGCTTCACGTGGCGGCGGGCCAGCGCGTGGGCCTGGTGGGTAAATCGGGCTCGGGCAAGTCGACGCTCACCAAGCTGCTGTTGCGCTTGGACGATGTGCAGGGCGGCCGCGTGCTCGTGGACGGCCAGAACGTCTCGCGCTGCACGCAGCAGAGCCTGCGCCGCCAGGTTGCCTACGTGCCGCAGGAGGCGCTGCTGTTTCACCGCTCCATTCGCGAAAACATTGCCTACGGTCGTCCCAACACCACCGACGAGCAGATTCGCGAGGCCGCGCGCCTGGCCAATGCCCTGGAGTTTATCGACCGCTTGCCCCGTGGCTTTGACACCATGGTGGGCGAGCGCGGCGTTAAGCTCTCGGGCGGCCAGCGTCAGCGCGTGGCTATCGCCCGCGCCATCCTAACCGACGCGCCGATTCTGGTGCTCGACGAGGCGACCTCTGCCCTCGACAGCGAGTCCGAGGCGCTGGTGCAGGAGGCGCTCGAAAACCTGATGCGTGGACGTACCTCCATTGTGGTGGCGCACCGCCTGTCCACCGTGGCGGCGCTCGACCGCATTGTGGTGCTGGCCGATGGCGAGATTGTCGAGGACGGCACGCATGCGCAGCTTGTCGAGGCGGGTGGCGAGTACGCGAGCCTGTGGGGCCGCCAGACCGGCGCATTCTTGGAGGCGTAAGCGTCTCGGACGTGGGACAATTGTGCCCATAAGTTTATTGTGCCGTTGAGCCGAGGAGTCGTTATGCCACGCGAGACCAATGCCGCCAAGCGCGAGCGCGCCATCGAGGTGTGTGAGCGCCTCAACCGTCGCTATGGCCCGGTCGAGTGCTTTTTGGACCACGAGAATCCCTTCCGCCTGCTGATCGCGGTGCTGCTCTCGGCACAAACGACCGATGCGCAGGTCAACAAGGTGACGCCGCGGCTGTTTGCCCAGTGGCCCACGCCCGAGGCCATGGCCGGGGCGAGCGTAGCTGACGTGGCGGACACCATCAGGTCACTCGGCTTCTACAAGAGCAAAGCCAAGCATGCCGTCGAGGCCGCGCAGATGATCGTCGCCGACTATGGCGGCGAGGTGCCGGCCGACATGAAGGAACTCGTGAAGCTGCCGGGCGTGGGACGCAAGACGGCGAACATCGTGCTCAACGTGGGGTATGGCATCGTAGAGGGCATTGCGGTGGACACGCACGTCAACCGCATTGCGCACCGCCTGATGCTGAGTCCCAAGACGCATGCCAAGGAACCGCTCAAGACCGAGCAGGATCTGCTCAAGATTTTGCCGCACGAGTATTGGGAGTCGGTCAACCATCAGTGGATCACCTTTGGCCGCGAGATCTGCGACGCCCGCAAACCCAAGTGTGACGAGTGTCCGCTGGCAGATTTGTGCCCCAGCGTGCGCGTAGCGGGGTAGGGCGGAACGCATCTCCGTCTGGCGTTTTTGTTGCGGGGCTGGGCGTACGCTTGAGCTGGAGTCCTCTCCATGCGCTACCATGACAGACAATGTATTTGACGTACGACCCGCCGAGCTTGCCCCGGCGGGCTTTTGGCGTTGCGATGCCGGAGGAACAGCATGCTCATTCACCGTATAGCCGCGCAGCTCTACACTGCCGAGGCCTTGCAGACCGTCGAGGCCGGACTCGATGCCGGCGAGGACGTGACGCTGGCCGTGTCGCAGTCGGGCCGTACGCTCATGGCGGCCGCCCAGTTTGCGCGTCGTCCGCGCCCCACGGTCTATATCGTGAGCGGCGAGGACGCGGCCGATCGTGCCGCCCGCAGCCTTGCCGCCTATGTGGGGCTGGCGCACGTGTGCCGCTTCCCCGAGCGCAAGGACTATCCGTGGCGCGAGCAGGCGCCCGACGACGTCGTGGTGGCGCAGCGCTGCGAGGCGCTCGGGCGCATCGTGCGCGGCGACAACTGCATTATGGTCGCCTCGGCCCGCGCACTGCTGCGCTGCGTGCCGCCGGTCGAGAGTCGCTACTGGGAGTCCACTACTTTTGCGGTGGGCGAGGAGATTCCCTTTGACGAGGTGCCGCAGTGTCTGGTGGGCATGGGCTACACCAATGCCGGCGCCGCCGACGCGCCCGGCCTGTTCCGTGTGCACGGCGACACCGTCGAGGTGTTTCCCGCGCAGGAAAAGGCGCCCGTGCGCATTGAATTTTTCGGCGACAAGATCGACCGCATCCGCCGCATGGTGGGTTCCACGGGCCAGACCATCGGCAACGAGGACAGCATCGAGATTTTCCCCTGTCGCGAGCTCGCACTCACCGACGACGCCGTCCACAACATGCATGTGGCGCTCTATCGTGCCAGCCAGGACGACAGCAAACTGGCGGCGCTGCTCGAGATGGTGGATGCGCGCATCGTCACGCCCGAGCTCGATCGCTTTTTGCCGGTGATGTACGGCCAGACCGTGAGCCCGCTGGCGCACGTGAGCGGCAAGGCGCTCGTGGTGCTGTCCGAGCCGCGCTCGCTGTTCGACGATTGCCTGCGTGCCTACGAGGATATCGAGGCACGTGCCGGCGAGGCGGGGGTCGACCGTCTGGACGGCCTGTACGTGCGTGCCCAGCAACTCGACTTTGGTGCCCAGCAGCGCCTTAACTACGTGAGCTTGATTCGTGCCGGCGGTGCGGTGACGGCAGAGCTCAAGATTGAGCAGCCGGCCATCGCGGGCTCGGACAATCGCTTTATGACGCGCATCCAGGAGGTCGTGGGCAAGCGCTATGCCTGCGTATTTGCCATCCCCGACCGCGGTGCGCGCGAGTCGATGGAGCTCACCTTTGGCGATGAGGGTATTACTTTTGAGGAGTCGCTGACGGCCGCGCCCGAAAACGCGGGCGCTATTGGCGACCGTGTGCGCGTGGCAGCGGCGGATTCTGCCGATCGTGCTGTCCGCCAGGATGCTCATGCTGCAATTCGCGAACGCAAGGCCGACGCGCTCAACGCCCGCTCGCTCGAGGCAGGTGCCGCCCAGGCTGCCGCCGGCGCCACCGTGCCCACCATCTCGCGCGGACGCGTGACCTTTGTCGATGCCGCCTTGCCGCAGGGCGTGGTGGTGCCCGATGCCAACCTGGCCGTGTTCTCGATCGCCGACCTCAACGCCCGCATGGACGCCAACCGCGCGCGCAGCCGCCGCAAGGTGGACATTACGCAGATCACGTTTCCGTTTAAGCCGGGCGACTACGTGGTGCACGCCACTCACGGCATCGCGCTCTTTAGCGAGATCGCGCGCCAGGAAGTGGGCGGCAAGGAGCGCGACTACTTTTTGCTGGAATATGCCGACGGCGACAAGCTCTACGTGCCGCTCGAGCAGGTTGACCGCATCACACGCTATGTTGGCCCCGACGGCGACAAGCCGCGCCTGACCAGGCTCAACACCGCCGACTGGACGCGCGCCACCAACAAGGCGCGCAAGAACGCCAAAAAGCTGGCGTTTGACCTGGTCGATCTGTATACGCGCCGCTCTTCGATTACCGGTATCGCTTGCCCGCCCGACACGCCCGAGCAGATCGAGATGGAGCAGAGCTTCCCCTACGACGAGACGCGCGATCAGCTGGAGGCCATCGCTGACATTAAGGCCGATATGGAGGCGCCCAAGCCCATGGACCGCCTGCTGTGCGGAGACGTGGGCTTTGGCAAGACCGAGGTCGCCCTGCGCGCGGCGTTTAAGTGCGTGGACTCCGGTCGCCAGGTCATGGTGCTCTGCCCCACGACCATTCTGGCCCAGCAGCACTACGAGACGTTCTTTGAGCGTTTTGCCCCGTTTGGCCTTGAAGTCGAGGTACTCAGCCGCTTTCGCACGCCGGCGCAGCAAAAGCGCGCGCTCAAGGCATTTGCCGAGGGCACGATCGATGTGCTCATCGGCACGCATCGTCTGCTTTCGGCCGATGTGAACCCCAAGAACCTAGGCCTGGTAATCATCGACGAGGAGCAGCGCTTTGGCGTGCAGCACAAGGAGCAGCTCAAGAACCTGCGTGAGCAGATTGACGTGCTTACGCTTTCGGCAACGCCTATTCCGCGAACCATGCAGATGGCCACGAGCGGCGTGCGCGACATGAGCCTGATCACCACGCCGCCGACTGGGCGTCGTCCCGTGATCGTGCACGTGGGGGAGTACGACCCCGATGTGGTGAGCGCGGCGATTCGCCTGGAGGTGGGCCGCGGCGGCCAGGTGTACTACGTGTCCAACCGCGTCAAGACCATCGACGACGCCGTGGCGCGCGTGCACGAGGCCGCGCCCGAGGCGCGCATGGGCGTGGCGCACGGAAAGATGAGCCCGCGCGAGGTCGAGGACGTGATGATTGAGTTCGCGACCAAAAAGATCGACGTGCTCATCGCCACGACCATCGTGGAGAGCGGCATCGACAACGCGACCGCCAACACGCTGATCATCGAGGACTCGCAGCGCTTGGGTCTGGCACAGCTCTACCAGCTCAAGGGCCGCGTGGGTCGCTCTGCCACGCAGGCCTACGCGTACTTTATGTTCCCGGGCGAGCTGCCGCTCACCGAGGAGGCCACGGCGCGCCTGACTGCACTTTCCGAGTTCCAGGACCTGGGCAGCGGCATGCGTATCGCCATGCGCGACCTGGAGATTCGCGGCGCCGGTTCGCTGATGGGCGCTGAGCAGCACGGCAACCTGTCGAGCGTGGGCTTTGATCTGTTTACGCAGATGTTGGGCCAGGCCGTGGCCGAGGCGCGCGGCGATGACGACGCCGGCGTGGAGGCGGCGAGCGTGGGTATTAATCTGCCGGCCGATTACTTCTTGTCCGAGGAGTACCTGCCGGCGGTGGACCAGCGCGTGCTCGTGTACCGCAAGCTCGCAGCGGCCGAGGACCTGGAGAGCATCGACGAGGTGCAGGAAGAGACCGAGGCCGCGCATGGCGAGCTGCCGTTGGCGGGACTCAATCTGTTCAACCGCGCGCGTATCCGTATCCGCGGCGAGCGCTTGGGGCTCGAGAGCGTCACGCTCAGCGGCGGACGCATCACGTTTTTGGGCGTCGACGTGCCCAAGAAGGTGGCCTTTGAGTTTAAGAATCGGTACGGCGCGGTGAACTTCCCCAAGAGCCGCAAGCTGTCGGTGCCCTATAAGGCGGGCGCCGGTGCGGGCAGCGGCCTGGGTCGCGGTCTCGATGCCAACGACGGCGCCGGCCCCGTGGCGGCCACACTCATGCTGCTGCAGCAGCTGGGCGCTACTGACGATGACTAACAAGTAAGTCGGTGGGACAAAGTTATCAGTAGTTTTTGTCCCAGGTGCGATAGTCGCATCGAGCCTGTCAACGCAAGCGACCCTGGGACAAAACTACTGATAACTTTGTCCCACCACGTTGCGGGTTGACCCTTCGCCCGATGGAAAGGAAAGCATGTTCGGGTACATCTATAAGAAAGACGCCGCTGCCATTGCGGTTGTCCTGTGCCTTTGTCTGGGCGTGGGCAGTTTCTTCGATTATCAGATCTCGAGCGCGCTCTTCAATATCGGCAGCATGTACGGTCGCTTTATCGAGGCCGCTGGCGAGCTGCCGTTCGAGCTGACGGCGAGTATCGCGGGCGTCATGCTCGTGCGCGCGGTGCGTCCCGACTCCAGGGGGAGCAAATGGCTCGCCGTGCTCGGCATCCTCGTCAACGTTGGCCTGGCCGGCTACGAGATCGTCTCGTCCCTGAAGGTTGGCGGCAAACTCATCGCGGTTCAGCTGGTTCTGACGTTTGCATTGGTCATCGCGGCCAACCTCATCGCCTATCGCCTCACGCGCGACACCGACTCCGACGAGCTCACACGCTGGGCGCTGATGGTGCTTGCCGTGTGGGTCGCTCAGGCCATCATCCTCAACGTGATCGTCAAGCCGCTGTGGTCGCGCCCGCGCATGCGCGTGATCGAGGTCACGCCGGGGCTCAATTTTCAGCCGTGGTGGGTGATTGGCAATCCCGACAAGTGGAGCTATATCGCCGCCGGCGTGATCAAGGACGGCTTTAAGTCGTTTGCGAGCGGACACACGGCGCACGCGGCGATCGGCCTTATGCTCGCCGGGCTTCCCGCGGCGGCCTTTACGGAAAAGCCGTCGCGACGCCGCGTGGTCTTTTGGGTCGCTGCCGTGGTCGCGGCGCTCGTCGCCTTTGGCCGTATCGTGATCGGTGCACACTTTTTGACTGACGTGAGCTGCGGTTTTGCCCTGGTGTTGGCACTTGAGTGCCTTGCCGCGCGCATTGCCTATCCTCACGGCGTACAATAGCCCCACCTGAATCATCTGGCCGATACCTGGTAAGAGAGGATTGCCATGCTCGCGTTCAACAACGACTATTCCCACGGCGCACATCCGGCGGTGCTGCAGGCGCTCGTCGACACCAACATGGAGCCGCAGCCTGGCTACGGCACCGATGCGCACACCGAGCGTGCCAAGCAGCTTATTCGCGAGGCCTGTCAGGCTCCCGATGCCGACGTATTTTTGCTGGTGGGAGGCACGCAGACCAACGCGACGGTGATTGACATGCTGCTCGCGCCGTACGAGGGCGTGGTTGCCGCCGAGACCGGCCACGTTGCCTGCCACGAGGCGGGCGCCATCGAGTTTGGCGGCCACAAGGTGCTCACCATCCCCGGCTACGAGGGCAAGATGCACGCCGAGGATCTCGAAAACTATATCCAAGTGTTCTACGAAAACGAGAGCTGTGAGCACATGGTGTTTCCGGGCGCCGTGTATGTGAGCCTGTCGACCGAGTACGGCACGCTGTACTCCAAGGCTGAGCTCGCGGCAATCCATGCGGTGTGCCAGAAGCGCGAGATTCCGCTGTTTGTGGATGGCGCCCGCCTGGCCTATGCGCTGGCGGCCGATGAGTGCGACATTACCCTGCCCGAGCTGGCGCAGCTGTGCGACGTATTCTACATTGGCGGCACCAAGTGCGGCGCGCTCTGCGGCGAGGCTGTGGTGGTCTGCGGCATGCACGCTCCGGCGCATCCCATTCCGCGCATTAAGCAGCACGGCGCGCTGCTGGCCAAGGGCCGCCTGACGGGCGTGCAGTTTGAGGCGCTCTTTACCAATGGCCTGTATTTTGAGATCGGTCGCCAGGCGATTGAGACGGCTCAGGCGCTGCGCCGCGTGCTGCATGAGCGCGGCTACGAGTTCTTCTTGGAGACGCCTACGAACCAACAGTTCGTGATTCTGCCCAACGAGGATATGGCCCGCATTCGCGAGCACGCCTCGATCGAGTACTGGGAAAAGCACGACGAGACCCGCACCGTGGTGCGTTTTTGCACCAGCTGGGCCACGACGCAGGAGGACATCGACGCGCTGGCTGCCGTCCTGTAAGTTGATGCAATGACGAGGGCCGCCTTGCGCTTGGGTTTGGCGCAGGGCGGCCTTTGCTTTTGGGAGAAGGGTTGTATGACCGAGATGTCCGAGCCGACGATTCGCCTGGCGACGCCCGATGACGCGCCGGCGTTGCTTGCCATCTATGAGCCGTATGTGCGCCAGACGGCGATTACCTGCGAATACGAGGTGCCGAGCGTTGAGGAGTTCGCCGGGCGCATCGAGCGTACGCTCAAACGCTATCCGTATCTGGTGATGGAGCTGGACGGGCGTCCGGTAGGCTATGCCTATGCGAGTCCGCTCAACAGCCGCGAGGCATACGACTGGTCGGTCGAGACGTCGATTTACCTGGCACGCGACGTGCGCCACGGCGGGCTGGGCCGCAAGCTGCACGATGCGCTCAAGCAGTGCCTGATCGCGATGGGCATCACCAACATGTGCGCGCTCATCGCCGTGCCGCACGACAAGGACGACGAGTATCTAACGCACAACAGCCAGGACTTCCATGCCCATATGGGATATCGCTTGGTGGGTGCTTTCGACCGCTGTGCCCAAAAGTTCGGCCGCTGGTACGACATGTGCTGGATGGAGCTGGTCCTGGCCGAGCGCACCCCCAACCAGCCCAAACCAACCTGGTTCCCCGACCTTCCCGCCTAAAACCACCACGAAGGTGCCTGTCCCTTTGTGGTGGTTAGCCGATGGGCTCGGTGTATTTGGCGCGGTCGGTGCGCTGGATACGCTTGGAGATATGGAGCGGGCGGCCGTCGGCGTCGTAGACGTAGTCGGTGATCAGGATTAGCGCCTGCCCGCGCTCGACGTTGAGCAAAAACGCCTCGTTTTGCGATGCATAGCACACCTCAAAGGTCTTGTGCCCCTGCGCCGGCGCGCGATGGAACTCCTGGCGCAGCGTGGCGTAGAGCGATCCGTTGATATCGCGATCGATGAGCGGGGCAAAGCTCGGCGCCAGGTAGGTGGTCTCCAGGCACAGCGGGGCATCGTCCAGATAGCGCAGGCGGACAAGTTTGACGAGCTTGCTGCCCGCGGGCACATCAAAAAACTTGGCCACGTCGCCGGCGGCCTTGGCAAAGCCCGAGTCAACCGTGCGTGTGGTGGGCTTCATGCCCTGACCCTGGACCTGTGCCGTGTAGCTCGAAAACACCAGGTTGTTCTCGTGGAGCGCCGGCGTGTCGGCCACAAAGGCACCGCGCCCGCGTTCGGTGCGAAGCAGACCCTCATCAACGAGTACCTTAAGCGCGTGGCGCACGGTGCTGCGCGACAGGCCCGATTCGTCCATGAGTTCCATCTCGGACGGCAGTTTATCTCCGCGGGCGTAGGTGCCGGCGGCAATGCGGTCGCGAAGCGTTGCCGCCAGACGCTCGTATTGGGTCAAGTTCTTTTTCAACGAAGTGCTCATGCGAACAACCTGTATCTAACTTGTATGCTTACAGAACCAAGCATGTATCCAACATGACAACAAAACCGCTGGTAATGGCTTGCCGAAAACTTTACCAGCAAAATTTCTAAGACAAATATAGCATACAACTAGTCGACATCGTTAAAACATGTATGTAACTTGTATGCCATCGACAGCATCAAACGAGAAGAAAGGCTGATGCACGATGACTACTCAGGAACAGGTTAAGGACGTCGTCTCCCAGGTTTTGGCTGACAAGGCAGACAAGGGCGGCATCAAGCGCGTCGTGTGGATCGGCGCCGGCGGATCCAACGGCGGCAACTATCCTGCCCAGTACTTTATGGAGCACGAGGCCACGCAGGTCGTGAGCTCCAGCTACACCAGCAACGAGTTCGTGCACGCCACGCCTGCCTACGTCAACGAGAACACCCTGGCCGTCGTCGTGTCCATGCGCGGCACCAAGGAGACCATCGTCGCCGCCCAGGTCGCCAAGGACCACGGCGCCAGCACCATCGCCATCTATGTTGACGAGTCCGGCCTCACCGAGGTCTGCGACTACAAGATCCAGTACGACAGCCTGGCCGTCGACGAGTCCTGCATGGGCCGCACCAACTCTGCCGTCGTGACCATGATCGCCATGGAGCTTACGCAGCAGACCGAGGGCTATGCCGAGTACGAGACCGCTATGGCCGCCTTCGACTTGGTCGACCCCATCTATCGCAAGGCCGTCGAGTACACCCGTCCGCTCGCAGCCAAGTGGGCCGAGCAGAACGCCGACAAGCCCTGCATCAACGTGATGGCTCAGGGTCCGCTCTTTGGTGCCGCCTACGTCTTTAGCATCTGCAACGTGCAGGAGATGCTGCAGATCGACTCCTGCACCATCAACACCTGCGACTTCTTCCACGGTCCCTTCGAGATCCTGGACAAGCGTACCTCGCTGTTCCAGCTCATCAGCGTCGGCCGCAGCCGCTGCAACGACGAGCGCGGCATTCGCTTTGTCAACCAGTACGGTGGTGAGCGCGTCTACCAGCTCGACGCCAAGGAGCTCGGCCTCAACGACATCAAGGACAGCGTGAGCGAGTACTTCAACCACCTGATCTTTGCCCCGATCCTCAACAACGTCTACATGCGTGCGCTCTCCGCCGTCACCCACAAGGACTACATGACGCGCCGCTACATGTGGAAGCTGGATTACTAAGGGATAGAGCGGCCTAACAGCCCAATACCCCTCATGAGTTGCGGTGGAATAGTTCCTGTTTGGGGGCGTGAAGCCTCTGTTTGAGAACTATTTCACTGCAACTGCTAGAGCGGCACTTGGGGACGTTCCCTTTCTGCCGGCAGTTGGGGACACTCCTTGTGTCGAGAGATTTCCCGTTCGCCGATTTGTGCCTTGAAAAATGTATATAACGACTATAACGTAGCATGAAACATATTGGAAATATACTGAGGAGGCTGCGTTGAAGAGGAGCAATCTGGGCTATGTGCTGGTGCTGATCGCCGCGCTTATGTGGGGCAGCATCGGAATCTTTGTAAACGGCATCTCAGCCATGGGCGTTTCGTCCCAGAGCATGGCTGCCTTTCGCTTGTTGGTCGGAGCGCTTATCTTGGCGCCGGTCCTGATGTTTATGGGCTGCCGTCCGGGTGAGGGGTCTACCGTGGTTCAGGGTCCGCTGACCCTGTTCAAGGCAAGCCCTAAAGAGCTTGTTTCCTGCGCGCTTGTCGGTATCGTCGGTTTGGCTTCCGCCAACACCTGCTATTACGAGTGCATGCGCGAGGTGGGCATGTCCACGGCATCGGTGCTGCTCTACACGTCGCCGGTGTTTGGCGTCGCGCTCGGCCGCGTCCTTTATCGCGAGGACGTGACCCTCAACAAGCTCGTCGCCATTGTCTTTAACATCGTTGGCTGTGTGCTTGCGGTGACCAATGGCGACCTTTCCGGTTTTCATTTTTCGGTTTGGGGCGTCACGTCGGGCGTGATTGCAGGCCTTTGTGGTGCGTCGCTCGCGGTGTTTAGCCGGATAGCAACCAAGACGGTCCACCCGCTGGCTGTCACGTTTTGGGGCTTTGTTTTTGGCGGTGCGGTTATGGCAGCTATCGCGGCTCCGTGGCCGGATGTCGCCGCGGCAATGTCGCCACAGCTGCTGCTGCTGTTCCTTGGCTTTGGACTCATCCCCACAGCCGTGGCTTACATCTTATATATGCAGGGTCTGTCCATGGGGCTCGAGACGTCGAAAGTTCCCGTCGTAATGTCATTCGAGACAGTCGTCACCGTACTGCTGGGCATTGGTGTCTACGCCGAGCCCGCCGGCGCGATCAAAGTTCTGGGCATCGTTTTGGTGCTCGCGTCCATCGTGATTATGAACACCGACTTTTCCAAGCTGCGCAACAGTGTGTTTGTCGGTCATGTCGTTGAGAGCATGACCTTTAAACCCAACGCGTGGTGGACGGAGAAATCGCAGGACATGGATCTCTTCCGCGAGCGCACGGGCATTGCGCTGGAGCCCACCGTGCAGGAAAGTCCCTGGTACTTCGTGCGATAGGGGGGTTGCGCGCGGCGTCCGACCTGGGGTTATCCAGCCAGCGCCGGCCTACCCAAGACCATCGTTTCGATTGCGTTAAACCCGCCAACGGTCGTTTTTCACCCGCGAACGGTTTATATACTAATTATCAATATAAGCAACGTATAAGACGTTATAATGACCATAACGAAAAGGAGGAGGCAAGATGAATCAGATCATTCTCGCATCTCATGGCGGCCTGGCCGCAGGCGCCAAAGACACGCTCGAGATGGTTCTCGGCGACGTGTCGAACGTCCACGTCGTGTCGCTTGCTCGTGACGACAAGGAGCCCATCACCAATAAGGTTGAGGCTATGATCGCCACGTTCAACGCGGACGACACCGTCTATGTGCTGACCGATATGCTCGGCAGCTCGGTCAACAACAACATGGTCGAGCTTTCCAAGAACGGCACGAAGTTCACGGTTGTTAGCGGTTTCAACATCCCGCTGGCGCTCACGCTCGCTATGAGCCCCGTCCCCGTCAAGGGTGCCGAGCTCGCGGCCCTCATCAACGAGGCCCGCACCGGTCTGACCAACCCCAACGCACCGGTCGAGGCCGCCGCGGCTCCCGCCAAGAAGGCCAAGGCGTCCCGTCACAGCTCCGGTCCCGCCAAGATCGTCCTCGCACGTCTTGACTACCGTCTGCTGCACGGCCAGACCGTCTTTACCTGGACCACCAAGGTTCAGGCCGAGCGCATCATCGTCGTCGACAACGCTGCCGCCAACGATGACATCAAGAAGGGCGCTCTTAAGCTGGCCAAGCCCCAGGGCGTGCGCCTGAACGTCTTCACCGTCGAGCGTGCCCTCGCCAAGATGGACAAGCTCAACACCCTCGGCGAGCGCGTCATGTTCGTCTTTGGCAACACGGCCGAGATGCTGCAGTTCTGCCAGGGCTACAAGCTCGACGCCATCAACCTGGGCGCCACCGCCAACCACGACGGTGCCGATCAGGTCGGCGGCAAGGACAGCTCCGTCTTCCTCGACGCCACCCAGAAGGCCGACGTCAACCAGCTGCTCGACATGGGCATCAAGCTCTACGTCCAGCAGACCCCTACGTATCAGAGCGTCGACATCGACGCCAAGCTGTAATCAACCAGGCTTTTGCCTGACTGAAAGGAGAAGGGTATGAATACGTTCATCAGTGCGGTGCTCGTCGGCCTCGTCGGCGTGTTCTGCATGTGGGACTCCCGCCTGCTCGGTCGTCTTAACTTCGAGCAGCCTCTCGTTGGCGCTACGCTCGTCGGTCTGCTGCTGGGCGATGTGCCCACCGGCCTTGCCGTCGGTGCCGCCGTCGAGCTCGTGTCCATGGGCCTGGTGCAGGTCGGCGCCGCCGTTCCGCCCGATATGGTCCTGGGCGGCATCGTGGCCGCTGCCTTCGCGTGCCTGACCGATGCTTCCGCCGAGACCGCCATGACGATCGCCATCCCGGTCGCCGTCCTGGGTCAGCTCCTCGGCATCGTGTTCCGTTCCATCATCGCCGCCCTCACCCATGTGGCCGATAGCGCGATTGATAACGGCAAGTTCAAGACCGCCTACCGTATGCACATCTGCGCCGGCTCCGGTCTGTACGCCATCATGTACTTCCTGCCGATCTTCCTGGCCGTCTTTGTCGGTACCGACCTGGTCCAAGCCATCGTCAACATGGTTCCCGAGTGGCTGTCCGTTGGTCTGAACGTCTCGACCAAGATCATGACCGCCTACGGTCTGGCCCTGCTGCTCACCATGATGATCAAGAAGGGTATGACCCCGTTCCTGTTCATCGGCTTCCTGCTCGCCGTCTACCTCAACCTGTCCGTCATCGCGGTCGCTCTGATCGGTGTGTGCCTGGCTATCGTCTTCATGGGCTTCAAGTTCAATGGCTCCCATGCAGCCGCCGGTGTCGATTCCGACTACGATCCGCTCGAAGACGACGAAGACTAAGGAGGAACACACTATGGCAACCGCAACCAAGGACGTGTCCCTGAACAAGAAGGTCAGCCAGTTCTTCTGGCGCTCCTGGGCCATCCAGGCCTCTTGGAACTACGAGCGTCAGATGAACATGGGCTTCCTCTACGGCATGGTCCCCACGCTCGATCGCCTCTATCCGGACGAGTCCGACCCCAAGCAGCTCGCTGCTAAGAAAGAGGCTTACCACCGTCACATGGCGTTCTACAACTGCACCCCGCAGACGAGCGCTTTCATCCTGGGCCTCGCCGCCTCCATGGAGGAGGAGTACGCCAAGGATCCCGAGAACTTCGATCCCGATTCGATTAACGCGGTCAAGACCTCCCTCATGGGCCCGCTTTCCGGCATCGGTGACTCCTTCTTCCAGGGCACCATCCGCGTTATCGCCTTTGGCCTGGGCGTTCAGCTGGCTCAGCAGGGCTCCATCATGGGTCCGATCCTGGCCATGCTCATCTCCATCGTGCCCTCCGTGCTGATCACGTGGTTCGCTGCCAAGATCGGCTACCAGGGCGGCCACGAGTACCTGAGCAAGCTTCAGGGCGGCGACCTCATGGAGAAGCTCATGTATGTCTGCGGCATCGTGGGTCTTATGTCCGTGGGCGGCATGATCGCTACGCTGATTGGCGCCACCACCCCGCTGCAGTTCGCTGAGGGCACCGTCGTGATCCAGGACATCCTGGACGGCATGATGCCCCAGATGATTTCCCTTGGCCTCACTGGCCTTATGTACTGGCTCATCAAGAAGAACGTCAACACCGGTTGGCTTCTCGTGATCGCCATCGTGGGCGGCATCGCCCTCTCCGCGGCCGGCATCCTGGCCTAGTCGCGACCAAGCGCCTAATCGCTTTCCCCCGGGGGCCTGCCTGGCATCCCATACCCCAGGCAGGCTTCCATCCCTAAATGTGTCAAAGGGACAGTTCCTTTGTCACATCCTCAACGGGCCGGCGACTCGGTCCAAATCACGGTAACCCTGCGAGCGCCCGGCAATGTGGCGCCGCAAAAATCGAAAGGAATGTGTCAGATGTACGAGATCGACCTTAACCTCCCTAAGCAGATCGTCGCTGACGTCCTGTCCAACCACGAGATCCACAGCGTCGCCTTCGTCGGCTGCGGCGCTTCCATGTCCGACCTTTACCCCGCCAAGTACTTCCTGGCCAACAACACGGACAAGCTGAACGTTCAGATCTTCACCGCTAACGAGTTCAACTACGACACGCCTTCCTGGGTCAACGAGCACACCTTCGTGATCACCTGCTCCCTCGGTGGCTCCACGCCCGAGACCGTCGAGGCCAACAAGACCGCCAAGAAGCACAACTGCCCGGTCGTCTCCCTCACCAACAAGGCTGGCTCCGCTCTGACCGTCGACGCCGACCACGTCATCGTTCACGGCTTCCACGCCAACTACGCTGCCAAGTGCGAGAAGCCCGGCTACGCCATCGCTCTTGCTCTCGAGATCCTTCAGCAGACCGAGGGCTATGACCACTACGAGGACATGATCACCGGCCTCACCAACGTCTTCGATCTCTGCGAGAACGCCGCTCAGCACTGCAAGAAGCTCGCCAAGAAGTTCGCCGAGGACTTCAAGGACGACAAGATGATCTACTTCATGGCCTCCGGTGCCTCCGAGAAGATGGCTTACTCTCACGCCGCCTTCCTGTTCACCGAGATGCAGTGGATCGACGCCGCCGCCTACAACACCGGCGAGTACTTCCACGGCCCGTTCGAGGTTTCCACCGAGGGTAAGCCCTACGTCTTCTTCATGTCCGATGGCGCTACCCGTCCGATGGACGCCCGCGCCCTCACCTTCCTTGAGCGCATGGGCGCCAAGGTCGCTCTGATCGACTCCAAGGACTACGGCCTGGCTGACGCCGTGCCCGCGAGCGTCATCACCTACTTCAACCCGCTGCTGCACCTCGCCGTTATGCGTGAGTACGGCAACCAGATCGCCGAGGCCCGTCAGCACCCGCTGACCATGCGTCGCTACATGTGGAAGCTTTCCTACTAATCACAAGTAAGTAGACCTTACGGGTTGATTGAGAGGGGATGGGGTTTGCGCCCCGTCCCCTTTTTTGCTCTGGGGAGGGCGTGTCTGTCGTGTCGCAAAACCCCAGATAAAACCTACCAAAATAAACCTGTCCCTTTTTGGCAGGTGGGAGGAGATGCGTATGATCAAGGCAGTGCTGTTTGACATGGACGGCGTGCTGGTCGATACCGAGTGGTTCTACAACCGTCGCCGCGTGGCATTTATGGAAGAGAAGGGCTTCCACTTTGACGAGATCCCCGATCTTTCGGGGTCTAACGAGCCCGCCATTTGGAAGGCGCTGGTGCCCGACGATGTTGAGCTGCGCGAGCGCCTGCGCGTGGAGTACAAGCAGGTCTACAGCCCGGACCACCCCGTTCCGTATGCCGAGCTTCTCAACGAGCAGACGGAGCCGGTGATGCGCAAGCTGCACGAGCGCGGCGTGAAGTGCGCCATCGCGAGCTCGTCCTATCGCGAGCTCATTGACGAGCTGGTGGAGATTGCCGGTATCGCCGACGTGCTGGACTACACCATCAGCGGTCACGAGTGCAGTGCGTTTAAGCCCGACCCCGAGATCTACCTGCGTGCCATGGAGGCGCTGGGGGTGGAGCCTGCCGAGTGCCTGGTTATCGAGGACTCGCCTTTGGGCATCGAGGCCGGTAAGTGCTCCGGCGCCCGCGTCCTGGCACTGCGTCCGCACGAGGGCGTTAACCTGGACCAAACGGGAGCCGACGCCGTCATCGACAACCTCGCCGACATTCTGACCGCTTTGTAGCGTCAATTCGCCGCAAGAAGTGCGGATTCACACGTCTCTTGCGGTGGATTGGCTCATTTTGGCTTCGATTTAGATCCGTTTGGCTTCGACTCGGACTAAGTGAGTAGACTTTTTGGCACATGCCGAGCGCAAAGCGTATCTGCCTTAGTAAAACCGCAGGTCGGAGAGGTGGCTGTTTTGAGTGCGCTTGGTAGATCGCGAAAAGTCTACTCACTTAGAATTTGGCTCTTTGGTTGGGGAGCTGCTGGCTCGTTTTGGTTGTCGAGAGAGGGTGAATTGAAGCGCCCTCTCGCGCTCCATGCTACAATCGCCGGCATGCCCCACAATTACATCTGCCTTCGAAAGGAGCCTACGTGGCGAACGCCATCGATCAGCTCACGGACCGCGTGCTCGTGCTCGGCCGTCTCACCATCGTCCGCCGCGCCATTACTGCCGTGGCGGTCACCATCTCCGCCGTTCTCCAGACATTTCTGATTCAGGCGTTCATTCGCCCCGCCGACCTGCTTCCGAGCGGCCTCACCGGCGTCGCGGTCCTGCTCGATCGCGTCACCTCGCTCGGCGGCGTTCATATCGACATCTCGCTCGGCATGCTCGCGCTCAACATCCCCGTGGCGCTCCTTTGCTGGAGCGGCATCAGCAAGCGCTTCGTCATCTTCTCGATGATGCAGGTCATGCTCTCGTCGCTGTTCCTCAACATCTTTCACTTCGCCCCGTTTTTGGGCGACAAGATCATGCTCATCATCTTTGGCGGCGTGGTCTCGGGCCTGGGCGCCGCCATCGCGCTTAAGTCCGGCGCATCCACCGGCGGCACCGACTTTATCGCGCTGTGGGTTTCCAACCATACAGGCAAGACCATCTGGGGCGTCATCTTTGGCTTTAACTGCGCTATCCTGGCGATCTTTGGCTTTATGTTTGGCTGGGACAATGCGGCGTATTCCATCGTGTTCCAGTTTATTTCGACCAAGACCATCGACAGTTTCTACCGACGCTACGACCGTGTGACGCTGCAGATCACGACACGCAAGGCAGACGAGGTCATGACAGCCTATGTTGACCATTTTCAGCATGGCATTAGCTGCGCCGAGGTCATTGGCGGATACAGCCGCGAAAAGATGTATCTGCTGCATGCCGTTGTCTCGACCTACGAGAGCCAGGACATTATCAAGCTGGTGTGCGATATTGATCCCGGCGCCGTGATCAATGTGTTCCACACGCTCAACTTCGTGGGCGGCTGGTGGGGCGGTCATGTCGACGAGCCCATGCCCACGGCCGTACCCGATCCCGACAAGCCCGCGCGCATGGCCAGCAGGCAGGCGCGCCTCAGCGAGCAGGACAGTCTGCAGCAGGACGACGGCAAGTAGGGTTTTGGCTTTTTGCCGGTCAAGCGCAGCCCATTCGAATGAGCCCCCCGAAAGCCCCGTTGCTTTCGAGGGGCTCTCGTTTGACCAGATAAAACCTACCAAAATGAAGCTGTCGCTTTTTGGTAGGTGGGGTGTATCGTTTTATCAAACTGAGATAACATATAAAAAGACGTTATATACGTATTAGTTATTTCGCTATTTTGATAAGAGTGATCAGATATGCCCGCACCCAAAAATGCACCACTTTACCAGCAGATTTACGACGAAATCAAGGATGCGATCGAGAAAGGTGTTTATGCACCCAAGGAGCGTATCCCGTCCGAGCTTGAGCTTGCCGAGCAGTACGAGGTAAGCCGCATTACGGTGCGTCGCGCCGTTGAGGAGCTGTGCTCCGATGGCTACCTGGTTAAGCAGCAGGGCCGCGGCACCTTTGTCTCCACGCCGCACATCAACCGCCAGTTCCACGCCTCGACGCTGCAGACGTTTACCGCGCTGTGTGCCGACAATGACATGAAGGCGGGTGCACACGTGGTCGATCGCCAGATTGTGCCGGCACGTCAAAACGAGATGGAGTTCTTTGGCCTGCAGAAGGACGCGCTGCTACTGCACATTAAGCGAGTGCGTACGGCCGACGGCGAGCCCATCTTTGAGGAAAACATCTTTGTGCCGTTTGATACATACCGTGAGCTGTTGACGGCCGATCTTGAGGACAAGTCGATTTTTGCCGAGGTCGAGCGTGTTGGCGGAACGCCGATTGTCTCGGTTGGCTACCGTACGGTCGAGGCCGTTCGCGCTAACGCCGAGCAAGCGGCCGAGTTGGGCATTGCTCCGCACGATCCACTGCTCAATCTGCGTGCCGGCTTTATCGGCCCCAATGGCGAGCCGGTCCTGATGGGTAAGCAGTACTACGTGGGTAGCCGTTACGTCATGGTGATGTAAGTTACGCGGTTTTACCAAACCGCGTAACGGGCCGACGCTGCGCCCTTGGTTCCGCCGTTCTGACGAACGGCGGACCGGTCGACGCTGCAAGCCCGCCAGAGCGGCAATCTGCCTTTCAACTTCGGCGGCATGACCAGAAGGTCAATGCCGCCTCGTTTCAAGGCACCTTGCTCGCTCTGACGGGCTTTCGCTGACTTTGCCAAAACATCGACTACCCGCAGAATGAGCGTGGATAATCTCCCGTTTTTGGCTTGGTGACGGGCCCAAAGTGGGAGATTATCCACGCCCATCCGGAAAGTGTCCAAAAATCCACGCTCGTTCCCTTCGGATTGCATCGCCCGTGGCCGGCAGCCGTGCGGCACCGGTCCGCGTGGCGGCGTATAATCGGCGGCAGATGACTTGGACGTTAGGAAACCATGACCGATAGCATGCAACAGACGGCGCTCGACACGCTCGGCGCCTATTTTGGCTACACCTCGTTTCGCCCGGGGCAGGACCGTATGGTCGATGCGATCCTTGCCGGCTGCGACGCGCTGGGCGTTATGCCCACGGGCGCCGGCAAGTCCATTTGCTACCAGGTGCCCGCGCTCATGCTTCCCGGCATCACCTTTGTGGTGAGTCCGTTGCTGTCGCTTATGGAGGACCAGACCCGCGCGCTGCTCGCGGCGGGTGCGCGCCCCAGTTATCTCAACTCCAGCCTTACTCCGGCCCAGCAAAACACCGTGCTCAAGCGGGCGCGCGAGGGCCGCTACCAGCTTATGTACGTGGCGCCCGAGCGCTTGCTCGAGCCACGCTTTTTGGCCTTTGCGCAGGAGGCCGCGGCGGACGGCGGCATTGGCGTGCCGCTCGTGGCCATTGACGAGGCCCACTGCGTGAGCCAATGGGGCCAGGATTTCCGTCCCGCCTACCTGCAGATTCGTGAGTTCATCGATTCCCTGCCGCAGCGCCCCATCGTGGCGGCCTTTACCGCTACGGCGACTGAGCGTGTGCGCGCGGACATTCAGCAGATGCTCGGCCTGCATAATCCCGCGACGGTGGTGACGGGCTTCGATCGCAAGAACCTCTACTTTGGCTGCGAGGAGATGGGCGACAAGGCCAAGGCAGCGTGGGTGCGCGACTATGTGATTGCGCATTCGGGCGAGAGCGGCATCGTGTATTGCTCGACCCGCAAGACGGTCGATGCGCTGGCAGGCGAGCTTGCCGAGGCGCTGGGCCCCAGCGGCATTCGCGTTGGCCGCTACCATGCCGGCATGGGCAATGACGCCCGCCGCCAAAGCCAGCGTGCCTTTATTGACGACGATCTTCAGGTGATGGTTGCCACCAACGCCTTTGGCATGGGCATCGACAAGCCCAACGTGCGCTACGTGATCCACAACAATGTGCCCGAGAGCATCGAGGCCTACTACCAGGAGGCGGGCCGCGCCGGCCGCGATGGCGATCCGGCCAGCTGCCACTTACTGTGGAACGGCAACGATTTTCGCATGCGCCGCTTTTTGATCGACCGCGGCGATGCGGCCGACGAGGCGCTCGACGACGAGCAACGCGCGTGGGCGCTCCAAAATCGATATCGTCTGCTCAGCCAGATGGAGGGCTACTGCAATACCACCGGCTGCCTGCGCGAATATATGCTGCGCTACTTTGGCGACGAGGCCGCGGCCGAGCATGCTGCTGCGGCTGGTGCGGGCGCCACCGCCACGGACGAAGCCGAGGGCTGCGGCAACTGCAGCAACTGCCTCACGCAGTTCGAGGTCGAGGACGTCACCGATATGGCCCGCGCCGCCGTGCGCTATGTGGCCACGCGACCCATGCGCTTTGGCAAGTCGCTGATCGCTGATGTGCTCCACGGCGGCAACGCCGAGCGCATTCGCCAGATGCATCTGGACGAGGACCGCGGCTACGGTGAGCTGTCGAGCGAATCGGTCGGGCGCATCAAGGACATCATCGGTCAGCTGTGCGGCCGCGGTTATTTGGCAACCTCGCAGGGGCAGTACCCGGTCGTTGGGCTGGGCCCGCGTGCCGTCGAGGTCGAGGATGAGGCGTTCGCCTTTACCGTTAAGCGTCGCGCGTCCAAGCGCAAGGCCTCGGCCCGCGCCCGCCGTGCGGTGGATCTGCTGCGCGAGGAGGCCGAGCTGGATCAGCGCCCGCGCGTGGGCGACGATGCCGAGCTGTTCGAGCGCCTACGCGCCCTGCGCAAGGAGATCTCGACCGAGCTGGAGATGGCGCCGTACATGGTCTTTTCCGACAAGGCCCTGCGCGGTCTGTGCCGTCTACGCCCGCAGACGCGCGACGAGCTTGTTCAGGTCAACGGCATTGGCGAGAAAAAGGCCGACGCCTTTGGCGAGCAGTTTATGGCGGCGATTGAAGAATTTGAGTCCGAGCATGCGCGGGATGGAGCGTAACGATGGCAACCGACGATAAAACCGACCGCGCTGGCGCGTCCGCCGTGCCGCTGTACCAGCAGGTCATGGACGACCTAAAGGGCGAGATCGCACGCGGCGTGTACGCGCCCGGCTCGCGCATTCCTTCCGAGATAGAGCTCGCGAAGTCCTACGGCGTGGGGCGCATTACCGTGCGCCGCGCCATCGAGGAGCTGTCGCGCGCGGGGTACCTCAACCGCCAGCAGGGGAGGGGCACCTTCGTGTGCGCCCCCAAGCTCAAGCGCAAGATTGTCCAGAAAGGCGACGTCCAGAGCTTTTCCGAGGGTTGCGCCGCCAACGACATGGTGGCCGGAGCGCGCCTGGTGTCGCGCGCGGTGGTTGCGGCGACGCACGAGGACGCGGCGTTTTTTGGCGTGGAACCCGGCTGCGAGCTCATTGTGGTCGAGCGCGTGCGCACGGCAGACGGCGTGCCCGTCATGCTCGAGAACAACGCCTTTGTGCTCGCCGACCATCCCTACCTGCAGACGCTTGCCGATAAGGACCTCGCCGACAACTCGATCTTCTCGCTCGTTGCCGAGCATTCGGGTCGCGCGCCGCTCAAGTCCGACCCCTGCACCGTGGAGATTGCGCTGGCGGATGCCCACGCGGCCCCGCTGCTGGAGGTGCCGGTCGGCGAGCCGCTCTTCTATATGGAGGCCTACTTTACCGACGCCGGCGGACGCCCTCTACTGCTCGGGCGTCAAAAGATCGTGGGCTCGCGCTACGTGTTCGACATCTAACGTCCACAGATAGAACAACATAGAACAAATTTGCCGGGATGACTTCACGGGCGTTATTACACGTGTTATAAATAGGACAACATAGAACGACCGCAGGTACGAGCTGCCGTCGTTCAAAGCCGCCACACAAGGAGGAGCGTCACCGTGAACGCACACGATCTGATTCAGGAAATTATCGAGCGCAAGGGTAAGATCGAGAACGTCTTTTGGATCGCCTGCGGCGGTTCGATGATCGACCTGATGCCGGCTAACGAGCTGCTCAAGCGCGAGGCCACCACGTTTGCCTCAACGGTCTACACGGCACGCGAGTTTTGCCTGATGGCGCCCAAGAGCCTGGGGCCGAAGTCACTCGTCGTCGCCTGCAGCCACAGCGGCAATACGCAGGAGGTTGTCGATGCCTGCGAGATGGCGCTCGCCGCCGGCGCCGAGGTCGTGACTATGACCGACTACGCGGGCTCCAAGATCGACAACGGCAAGTGGACCACCTGGGTCTATCCGTGGGGCAAGGGCGAGTCGCAGGCCGAGGTCCCGCAGGGCATTGGCGTGCTAATGGCTGCCGAGCTGCTCGACCAGCAGGAGGGCTACGAGGCGCTCGCCGACATGTATGCCGGCCTTAAGCAGATGGACGCGCTGCTGCCCGCCGCCCGCGAGAAGGTCAACGCCGAGCTGGGCGATCGCTTTGCCGAGCTCTGCCAGCAGCACAAGTTCTTCTATATCCTGGGCTCCGGCCCCAACTTTAGCCAGACCTATGCCATGGCCATCTGCTCGCTCATGGAGATGCAGTGGCAGCACTGCTGCTACATCCACTCCGGCGAGTACTTCCACGGCCCGTTCGAGGCTACCGAGCCCGGCGTGTTCTACTTTGTGCAGCTCGGATCGGGCGAGTGTCGCCCCATGGAGGAGCGCGCGCTGGCGTTCCTCAACACGCACACCGACACGATCATGGTGCTCGACGCACTCGAGTACGGCGTGGGCGACGTGCCTGCCAGCGTGCGTTCGTACCTGGAGCCAATCTTCTTCTACGCGATGAGCTGCGAGCTGCGCGCAGCCCGCGGTAAGGCGTTCGACCACAGCCCCGAGATTCGTCGCTACATGGGCATCGAGCAGTACTAGGTACCGGGAATTATCTTTTTTGACGGGGTCTGCGCTGCGCGCGGGCCCCTTTTTGCGTTGTGGCGGCCGGATTCGTGTCTGCGCGAAAACGAAGTCTAATACTTTTCCGCGAAGTGAACGACCTATTTTGGACCCCCGAAGCATCGACATTTTTTGGCGCCAAAACCGCAGGAAAATCTTAATGAAACCGCAGGAAATGGTTCCCATAAAGTGTCGATGCTTCGGGGGCTCATTTTTGCTCGTTCACTTCGCGGAAAAGTATTAGACCTAAATTTGTAAGCGTGTCGTGTGAGCCAAAAAGCGGGCCGCGCCGATGGGTTTCCGGCGCGGCCCGCTTTACATGGCGTCCGTATGGGCGAGGTGTCGCGTCAAGCGGCGGCCTACTTTGCGTCGTACGCCTCGGCGTCCCACCAGTCGAGCTGGGCGATGTTGCCGCGGATGTGCCGGCAGCTCTTGTGGAAGCCCTCGAGCTCGTACTCGGACAGGTCGAGCGTGTAGACCTCCTCGACGCCCTCGGCACCGATCACGCACGGCAGGGAGGTAAAGATGCCCTCCTCGCCATACTGGCCGGTCATGAGCGTGGAGGCGGAAAGCACGGCGTGCTCGTTATGCAGAACGGCAGCGCAGACGCGCGCGGCGGAGTTGGCGACGGCGTACTCGGTGCACTGCTTGCCCTGGTAGGTCACATAGCCGCCCTTACGCGCGAGCTCCTCGACCTCCATGTGGTCAAAGGCGTACTTGTCGGGGTTTTCGGCCTGAAGCTCGGTCAAGCTCTTACCGGCGATGGTTGCGGCCTTAAAGGCGGCCAGCTGGCTAAAGCCGTGCTCGCCGATCATGTAGGCGTCGACGGACTTGGGGCTCACGCCAACTTTCTTGGAGATCTCGGTGCGCAGGCGGGCCGAATCCAGGCCGCAGCCCGAGCCGATGATCTTCTTGGGATCGTAGCCGGTCAGGTGCCACAGCTCGGTGCACACGACGTCGCAGGGGTTGGAGATGCTCACGAAGATGCCGTCAAAGCCGGCGTCGACGATGCGCTTGGCAAAGGTGCGGGCGGCGTCGGTGGTAAAGAACAGCTCGCCGTCGCGGTTGCCGGCGGCCAGCGCGACCTTGCCGGCGGCGTTGACGATGACGTCGCAGCAGGCCAGCTCCTCGTAGTGGTCGTAGCAGTTGACGATCTTGGTGTTGTACGGGACAAACGAAAGGGAGTCGCGCAGGTCCTGGACCTCGGACGTCACCTTGGCCTCGTTGATATCGCATAGGTACAGCTCATCGGCAATGCCCTGCATGAGCAGGCTGTTGGCGACATGTGCTCCTACGTGGCCCTGGCCGACCACACCGATCTTACGCGTCTGGTACATATATGTATCCTTTCGGCCGAGTTTTTCGCGTCGGACCATTGTAGCGTCCTGGCGTCACTTTGCTAAGCTAAAGTGCCGTAGATTTTTGGGACATGCCTTTATTTCTACTTTTACGGCGTTTTAGGACGAACAGTGCCCGGATGGTCGAAAGGTAGAAATTAAGGCATGTCCCAAAAATCTACCGCTGGGGGATGTGCTCGCGCGGATGGGGTCGCTCGTTGTACCATAGCTGCAACTGACTCGTTAGGAGCTTCCATGCCCATTCGCATTCCCGACGCCCTCCCTGCCGCCGCGCAGCTCGAGAGCGAGAACATCTTTGTCATGACCGAGTACCGCGCGCTGCACCAGGACATCCGTCCGCTGCGCGTGCTCATCCTCAACCTCATGCCCACCAAGATCGCCACCGAGACGCAGATCATGCGTAAGCTCTCCAACACGCCGCTGCAGGTGGAGGTGGACCTGCTGCGCACCAAGACGCACGAGGCCACGCATGTGAGCGCCGGCCACCTGGAGACGTTCTACCGCACGTTCGATGACATCCGCGACATCCACTACGACGGGCTGATCATCACGGGCGCGCCGGTGGAGCAGATGCCGTTTGAAGAGGTCGACTACTGGCCCGAGCTCTGCCAGATCATGGACTGGTCCACCACGCACGTGCACTCCACGCTGCACATTTGCTGGGGCGCGCAGGCGGGGCTCTACCATCATTACGGCATTCAGAAGTACGACCTGCCGGCAAAGGCGAGCGGCGTCTTTGAGCATTACCTGGTAAAGCCGCAAAGCCCGCTGGTCCGCGGCTTTGACGACTGTTTCTATGCTGTGCATTCGCGCAACACCGATGTGCGCCGCGAGGACGTGGAAGCCGAGCCGCAGCTTGAGGTCGTGGCCGTGTCCGACGAGGTGGGCCTGTACATCGTCAAGTCGACCGACAGCCGCCGTTTCTTTGTCTTTGGACATCCCGAGTACGATACCGATACGCTGCGCCTAGAGTACGAGCGCGACGTGAAGCGCGGGCTTGATCCCGAGGTGCCGGCCCATTACTTCCCGGGCGACGACCCTACCGCCGAGCCGCGCAACGTCTGGCGCAGCCAGGCTCAGCTGTTCTACACCAACTGGCTCAACTACTACGTCTACCAGACCACGCCCTACGACCTGGCCCGCGCCGGCGAGGAGCACTAGACTTCGCTCGTGTAACGAGGCGCGCCAGCGGTTAGGCGCTGATGATGTTGGGTAGCGGCAGGTCGTGGACGTCTGCGGGGACGTGGTCGACGCGCTGCTCTTCAAAGGCGATGCCGATGATGTGGCAGTCGGGACGAAGCGTGGGCAGGTAGCGGTCGTAGCAGCCGCCGCCGTAGCCCAGGCGCGCGCCGGCGCGGTCGAAAGCCACGAGCGGCACGACGATCATGTCGAGAGCTTCGGCAGGCACAATGGGGAAGCGGCTGCTGTCGATGTCCGTGGCCGCAAAGGCCCGCGTGGGGTGGGCGATAAACGTAGCCGCGTCCGCGTCGCCGGCAGCAACTGCCCGCATACACATGCGCTGGCCACAAGCTGCGGCGTCTGTTGCCGAGAGCATGCACGGATAGGCCACGCGCCAGCCACGTTTGGCGGCAGCTGCGGCAAACGCGGCTGAGTCGACTTCGGAACCCATCGCGGCATAGACGGCAACGGTGTGCGGCGCCGCGGCATCCAAGCGGCCCAGCAGCTCAACCAGCCGCGCACAGATATCAGCAGACTTCGCCGCCCGCAAGTCCAAATCAAGAGCATCGCGCCGAGCAATCACCGCCCGCCGCAACTCAGCCTTGTCCATCCCGGCTTCCTCTCCCAAACCTACCAAAAAGGGCAGGTTTATTTTGGCAGGTTTTATCTGGGCAAATGTCGAAACCACCACAAAGGTGCCTGTCCCCTTTGTGGTGGTTTTGGCCCATGCGTTAACGCTATAACGCCGCGGCGATTGCTTCGGTCACAAACTTATTGAGTGACTCGCCCTTCTTTGCCGCCGCCAGTGCTGCCTGCTTGTGAAGCTCGGAGCCTGTTCTCACATTGAACGAGCCCTTAAAAGCCCGCTCTGGTTCCTTGCCCTTTTCGGCACAAAACTCAAGGTAATCGTCGACGGCGTCGTGGAAGCATTGCTCCACTTCTTCAGCCGTGGAGCCTTCAAATACAATTGCGTCCCTAATGCCGGCGACCATACCTGTTAGTACATGCTGCTCGGCATCGAACTCGACTGGGGCGAAATAGCCCTTGTATGCCAAAACGTTACTCATGACTGCCTCCGACATCCTGCAGAAATCGAACGATGTTTCGAATTGTCCCCGCTGTCAATTCGTCAGATGGATGAGGCGCGTGCATCACGAACATCCTGCCATCTGAGGGCCTGTAGAAGCGAATGCGCGATCCGGATGTCTTGCCTTTGCTGTCCATTTCAAAGCCATATGAGGCCATGACTTTTAAAAAATCGGCATACCGATACGTCGAAGGGCAGCTAAACAGTTGGGCGATGAGTTTATCGGCTCGAGTCATCCTGCCTCACATTCTGCAACTATATTCTAGTTGCAATTTAGATCCGATGCAATCACCCATACTATAGAACATGTGTACGTATAGAACAAGTGTTCGAACCACTACAAAGGGGCCTGTCCCCTTTGTAGTGGTTTTGCTTGCTGTGGTTAGCCCATCAGGTCGACTACGTTAAAGCCGGCGTTGCTCTTGGCGATGACGTCTCGGCCGCCAAAGACGCAGGTGGGCGACTCGGCTGCGATGCGCGTTACGTCGGTGCCGAGCGAGCGCAGCTCACCGGGCGTGGCGGCGAGCATCTGGGCGCGACGCTCCTCGCGCGCATGCGGATCGAGCCCGGCCAGGTAGGTCGTGTTGCGGCGCTTGGTGAGCGCATAGGGCTTCACCGGCGCGTCCATGCCGCTCACGCAGCTCACGATAAAGCCCTCAAAGGCGGCCTCGTCGGGCTCAAAGCGGCCAAGCCATGCGCCTGCACGCTCCACGCGCTCAATCGAAGGGTCAATCGCCGGGTCGCGGTAGGTGTAGAACGCCGTCTGGCGCTCGCCGGCTGCGCGGAATCCGCAGCCGTATGCACCGCCCTTCACGCGAATCTCGTTCCACAGGTAATCGTAGGAGAGCGCGTTGGCAGCCACGGCCCAAGCGCCTGTCACGTCAAGCCCCAAGCGACGCGGGTCGCACGCGCTTGCCGCAAAGCAGATGTCGCTGGGGATGACAAAAGCCTCGTGGCGATTGCACGGCGTCGGCACCACGAGCGCGTCGCGGTCGGCATCGGCGCCGTCGCCCGCGCCAAGCCCCAGGTTACCCGCGGCATCCCAGTACGCGTCAAAGTCCTCGTCGCTGCCGGTAAAGCTCGCCATGCAGCCGTCGACCACAAAGATACGACCTGCCAACTCGGCAAGCTTGGCGCGCAGGTCGTCCAGTCGCTCGTCAAAGTGGTCGAGCAGATCGCGCAGGAACAGGTAGAAGTCCACGCCCGAAAGCTGCTCGCGCACCACGACCGAAGGCGAGCTGTAGCTCATCGCGCGACCGAGCGCCGCCGAGTGACCGTTGTTGATAAAGCCCTGCTCAAGCCCAATGCGAATCTGCGTGAGCACGTCGCGCACGCGGTCGGCGTCGGCATCTGCCAAAAGCGTGCTCGACCATACCTCGCGCGGCAGACTCGCCAGTGCATCGATCTTCTCGGACAGGGCGCCGGCGCTCACCAGCAGGTAGGGGCGCACGCCGTCCACTTCGGGCTGGGTCATGACTTCGGTCGTAAAGCTCAAAAAGCCCAGCTTGCCAGCGAGCAAGTTATCGAGTTCCTCGGCCGAGTGCTCGCGCGTGGGCAGCTGCTTAAGCAGGCGGCAGAGCAGCGTCACATAGGGCAGGTCCTCAAACGCGACGCAGCTCAGGTCGAAATACTGCATGGCGTAGGCCAGACGGTTGGTGGGGATGCCGTGGCGCAGGCAGGGGATGGGTGCGGTGGTGTCCACGACCAGTGGCGGCTCAGGGCGCGCCTCGCCAATGTCGGACACGCGCAGGCGTGGCAGCGTGGCCTTGGCCTCGGGCGTGTCCTCGGCTTCCTGCGCGGCGCGCAGCGCGGCCGTGCGCTCGGCCACATCGGCCAGCTCGGCATCGGTCATGGCATCGCGCTTGGCTGCCAGCTCGGCGGCCTCGGCACCCTCCGAGCCGGGACCGGCGTCCACCGGCACCAGCTCGACCAGCGCCATGTGGTCGTTTTCCAGCACGAGCTCGCGCAGCAGGTCCTCAAAGTAGCTACCGTCTAGCTCGCCACGCAGCTCCTCGTACACCGGGCCGTACTTGAGCGCCAGCGTCGCGGCGTCGTCATCGTAGAGCCACGTGCTCAGCGCGTCGCACGCAATGGCCACGCCGTCGGCAATGCCGTAGTCGCGCTGGCGCAGGTCGTATTCGTTGCTGCTGATGATGGCTTCCAGGCGCTTACGCGGAACGCCGTGCTCGCACAGGTCGCGGCAGGCGTCCTGGAACACGCGGCGCAGCTCGCGCGCCACGCCGGGCTGCGCGTTTTGCAACATGATGAGCTCGTAGGGCTGCAGGCTCTCGGCCGCGGTGTAGCTCACCACGTTGCCGCCCAGGCCGGCGGCCAGAATGGTCTTCTTAACCGGTGCTTCGTTGGAACCCAGCAGCGCCTCGAACAGGATGTCCGCCGCGATCGTGCGCTTGCGATCGAGCGCGCCGCCCAGCACCAGGCCCAGGCCCACCAGGGCGTTCTCGGGTGTGGTGGCCATCTTGACGCGCTTGTACTCGCAGGTCACGGGCGCCTGCACGTCCAGCGGATTGGGCGCCAGCGCGGACGGGTCCTCGCCGGCGGCGACGGCAGCGTCCATGCGGCGGCTCGCGGCACTCGGCTGCGACAGATAACGCTCGTCCAAAAAGGCCAGTGCGCGGTCCACGTCCAGGTCGCCGTAGAGCGTGATGTAGGAGTTGGAAGGATTGTAGTGGCGCGCATGCGTGTCCAGGAACTGCTCGTAGGTGAGCGCGGGAATCGCGCGCGGGTCGCCGCCACTTTCGTGCGCATAGGCGGTGTCGGGATAGAGCGCGGCGTTGACGGCGTCGTCCAGCACGCTCATGGGATCGGACAGCGCACCCTTCATCTCGTTGAATACCACGCCGTTATAGCGCAGCGTGCCCTCGCGCAGGCTCGCGGAGCTGTCGCTGCCCTCGATCTCGACGCTCTCCGGCAGGTCCAGCTCGTAGTGCCAGCCCTCCTGCTCAAAAATGGTGGGCTTGGTATAGATGGCCGGGTTGAACACCGCGTCCAGATACACGTCCATCAGGTTGTACAGATCCTGCTCGTTGGTGGTGGCGACAGGGTAGATGGTTTTGTCGGGGTAGGTCATGGCGTTGAGAAACGTCTGCATGGAGCTCTTGATCAGGTCGACGAACGGCTCCTTGACGGGGAACTTGGCCGACCCGCACAGTACCGAGTGCTCGAGAATATGGAACACGCCGGTAGAATCGGCCGGCGGCGTCTTAAAGCCAATGGCAAAGGCCTTGTTCTCGTCGTCGCACGCCAGGTACAGCAGGCGCGCGCCCGATGCGGTGTGGCGCAGCACGTAGGCGTCCGAGTCGAGCTCGGGCACGGTCTCGCAGCGCTCGACGGCAAAGCCGTGGCAGGTAGTGCCGGGCACCAGCAGTGCGGCGGCAGCGGCGCGCGGGTCGGTTGAGGTGGTGGGCATATGCAGTCTCCTTTGACGCCCCAGCGGGGGCGAATCGAGTCGAATCCCCGAGAGTATACCCATATGGGGCCGCGGCACTGCGGCGAACTGGAGACGATGCCGGCTGATCGTCGATCACTCGCGGTTCGCCCGCCGCACGAGCGTGGATATCCGGACGCGCGAGCGTGGAAAATTGGACGCTCGCCAAACGAGAGTGGATATTCGGACGAAATCGGCCGTCAAAAGTTCAAAAACCGTCCAAATATCCACGCTCGTGCGTCAACTACGTGTCTCTCACCTCACATTCATTTCTACGACGAGGGATGACTGAGAGACAGACAGAAGATAAAAATCAATCGGCTTATCGGATGCATATACCGCCATCAGATTGAAGCTGTATGCGGAAATGGATGGACTCTACACCGCTTACGCAAAATAACCCCTCGTTTGCTGAAACATTATAGGAAATGGCGTGGAGTGCTAAAAAGTTCTAATACAATATAAGTCATTTATCTATAAGCTGCTGATTCCTTGTAAAGGTATGGTTGATATGGTTGAGGCAAATAGCGTTATCCCCCTGTACAAACAGATTGTTCGTGCGCTTTCTGATTCAATCGCCAACGGCACGTACCGCCCGGGAGATAAGCTTCCGACCGAGGCGGAGCTGATCGAGCAATTTGGCGTGAGCCGAATAACGGTTCGCTCCGCAATTAAAGAAATGGAAGATGCTGGGCTTGTTGAGAGGGCCCGCGGCAAGGGCACGTTCGTTTCGTCGGACACGCAGATGTATGCCGCGGACGACCGTGAGAGCTTTACCCATTCGTGCCAGCTTGCGGGCAAACAGGCGTCTACCAGGGTTCTCGAAATGGGCTGGGACTTCCCAAGTCTGCGAGACGCGAAGTTCCTGGGCGTAGACGATACCCAAAAGGTATTGCGTAGCCGTCGTCTGCGCCTTGTGGATGGCAAGCCCACGATGCTGGAAACCAATAGCTATTCCGCTGCGCTTTCTTTTTTGGAGCATGAGTCCTTCGATGATTCGCTGATGGCGGTACTCGATCGCCAGGGGATCAAGATGGGTCCCAACACGCGTACGCTCGAGGTCTGCTATGCGAGCGAGCTCGAGGCGGCATACCTTAACGTGGAGCTGGACTCTTCGCTGCTTCTGTTTGTCGATAGACGTTGTGCCCCAAGTGGCGAGCCGCTTTTCATCTCCCGTCAGGTGTACTGCACCGAGCGACTGAAGTTCTATTTGTAAATTAGAGATAGATTGGTCGATTTACCGACCAATTGTTACCGTTCGCGGATTTGGAAAATAGACACACCACGTAGGGTAGATTGCTAATATACTTTGTTATGACAATATAGTACGTCCTATTGGTATTGGAGAACTATGAATAAGATATTGCTAGCGAGTCATGGTTATCTCGCCCAAGGCATGAAAAGCTCTCTGGAGATTCTGATGGGCACCAACGACCGAATCGAGTGCCTGTGCGCCTATGTCGATGACGATTCAAGGGACGTCGCGGCGTTGATTGATGCATGGATGGAGACGAGGGACCCTGCCGACTCTTGGTTTGTCGTGACTGACATCTTTGGCGGCTCTGTAAACAACGAATTCATTCAGAGGCAGACTGCCGGATCGTTTACGTTGATCGCCGGAATGAACTTGCCGCTGCTGGTGGAAATGGTTACACAGCTGGACTCTCTGGATGCGGACAAGGCCAAAGCCGCGGTCGAGGGATCGCGTTCGTTTATTCAGCTTTGCGAGGCGGCGGACATGCTTGCCGGCGCCGAGGAAGAAGATTTCTAGTTAGTTCTGGTTCGAGCCCTAGCTAGGGGTCGCACCTGTCATTCCCTTTATCACGTGCGGAGATGATAACGATGATTAAGCTTACGAGAGTTGATTACCGACTGATTCACGGCCAAGTTGCCATGTCCTGGACTCACGCTTTGGATGTAGATTGCATTCTGCTCGCCAGCGATGCTGTGGCAAAAGACGACATGAGGAAGGCGGCCTTGAGGCTCGCCCGCCCCAGCGGCGTTAAACTCGTCATCAAGGATGTTGACGCTGCTATCGAGGCGCTCAACAGCGGCGTTACCGACAAGTATTCGCTGTTTATCATCGCTGAGACGATTGAAGATGTCTATCGTCTCGCTAAGGGTTGCAAAGACATCAAAGAGATCAATCTGGGTGGAACCCGAAAGACCCCCGAGACCACGCTTCATCCGACCCCTGCAATCTTCGCGACCGAGAAAGATGCCGAGCATATCCAAGAACTCCTGGGCGATGGCGTGGTCATCGAAATCCGTCAGGTTCCCAATGACGCTAAGGTGTTTGCCAAGGACGTTTTTTAGCCGAAAACATGCTGGTGCTCGGTATTTATTGAACCGATACTCTATGTCTAAGCCCGTCGATCATTTGATCGACGGGCTTTTTATTGAAGAAAAATCAAAAAAATTTGAAATAGTTCTTGCATAGTTAGTTATATAAAGTATTATAACGTCATGGGATGAATGAAGGGTTCATCCAAGTGAGTTAGGAGTAAGGGATGTTCAATTTCGATGAGCCTCGTTACGAGAAGGTTGTGAGCGATGCCCTCGCTCTCCGTCCTCAGATTGAGGCTGCCGTGGACGAGGTCTGCGAGCAGGGTTATTCCAACATCTTCTTCATTGGCTGCGGCGGCACCTGGGCCCACACGCTCCCGATGAAGTATTGGGTCGAGACCACCACGGCCGACGTCGACGTCCACTGCGAGATCGCCGCCGAGTTCCTCGCGTGCCCGCCCAAGACCTTCAACAAGGATTCGGTCTGCGTCTTCTCCACCCGTACCGGCACCACCCCCGAGATCATTGAGGCTGCCAAGTTCTGCCAGGAGCAGGGCGCCCGCACGCTGATGTATGTCTCCAACGACAACACCCCGGCCACCGAGTACGCCGATTACAAGTTCTTCAGCTTCGCCGAGGACGACGTTCTGTGCGAGGCCATCTACACCTACCAGATCACGCTGGTCGCCCGCTTCCTCAAGAACGCCGGCGCCTTCCCCAAGTACGACACCTTCATGGAGGAGTTCGGCAACATCGCTCCGTTCCTCATCAAGGCCAAGGACGCCCAGGACGAGCGCTGCGCCGCCATGGCCGAGGACTTCAAGGACACCGACTACCACATGGTGATCGGCTCCGGCATGCTCTGGGGCGAGGCCTACGACTACGCCATGTGCATCCTCGAGGAGATGCAGTGGATCAAGACCAAGTCCATCCACGCCGCCGAGTTCTTCCACGGCACCATCGAGCTGTGCGAGGAGGGCACGAGCCTCATCATGCTCTACGGCGAGGACGACACCCGTAAGCTTATGGACCGCGTGGACAACTTCACTCACATGCTCGCCGACGAGAAGGGCGTCAACGTCCGCGTGAACAAGTTTGACACCGCCGAGGTCGAGCTGCCGTTCAGCGACCCCGAGTTCCGCAAGATCGTCTCCCCGATGGTCACCTACACCATCACCGAGCGTCTGAGCTGCCATCTCGAGCACGTCCGTAACCACCCGCTCACCACGCGTCGTTACTATCACCAGATGAACTACTAATCCTCTCAAATTGCTGCGGTTGTCTGCAGGCGAGCTGCGCAGAATGCCTCGCCTGCAGACCTATTTCTGGGGTTGATCGAAATGGTGTCCAGTATCTTCTAGTTGCACTGGTCGCATTTATTGCGTCCATGGACGAGCAATTATTTGGCATTACGATGCTTGGTCGTCCGCTGTTTACGAGCCTGTTTGTCGGCTTGATCCTTGGCGATGTCCAGCAGGGCGTTATCGTCGGCGCTGCTTTGGAGTCCATGTTCATGGGCGCCATCATGGTCGGCGCGGCGGTTCCTCCCGAGGTCTATGCCTCCGGCGTGCTTGGCTGCGCGTTTGCCGTCATTACGGGTACGGGCACGGCAACTGCCGTCGCGCTCGCCCTTCCCGTCTCCGTCTTCCTTCAGGTGTGGCGCAACTTCTGCTACGCCGTTCCGGGTGCCTTTGCCTGCAAGAAGATTGAGACCGCTCTGGCAAATCGCGATCTTGCCAAGGCGAATCTGTACCATCTGACTATCGTGCCGCTGTCGATTGGCATTCCGTCTGCACTGCTGGTGTTTGGCTCACTGTTCTTTGGTGCCGACCTCATCAACAATGCGCTCAACGCGATTCCGCAGTTTGTGATGGACGGCCTCAACGTTGCATCCGGCGTCATGGTCTGCATCGGCTTCGCACTTCTTATCAGGACCATGGGCGATAACAAGCTCCTTCCCTGGCTGTTCCTGGGCTTCATTATGGTCATCTATCTCAAGATGGACGTGATCGGCGTCGCCGCAGCTGCCATTTGCGTCGCGCTGCTCCTGGCCTTCCGCGAGGGCTCGTCCGGTCCGCAGACGGTTGCTGCAGATGAAGAGGAGGACTTCTAATGGCTATCCAGAACACCGACCTCAAAGAGGCCAAGAAGGACGCGATTATGACTCCCGATATGTATCGGAGCATGTTCCTTCGCCAGTTTACGAGCCAGTGCTCGCAGTCGTACGACAAGATGATGGCAATGGGCTTCATGTACACCATTCAGAAGCCCCTGCGAAAGATCTATCCCAACGACGACGATTACTATGCGGCGCTCGATCGCCATACCGAGTTCTTTAACATCACGCCTCATGTGCTTCCGTTTGTAGCCGGCCTAACGGTTTCGATGGAAGAGCAGGCGGCTGCCGATAAGAACTTCGACACGTCCTCGATTAACGCCATGAAGGTCGGCCTCATGGGACCGCTTTCCGGCATCGGCGATTCGTTCTACTGGGGTACGTTCCGCGTGGTTGCCGCCGGCATTGGTATTGGCATCGCTTCGACGGGCAACCCGCTCGGCCCCATCGTGTACGCGCTCATCTACTCCGTGATTAACTTTGCAACGCGTATCGTCGCCGCCCATCTGGGTTACGACTTGGGAACCAAGTTTTTGCAGCAGTCCGAAGAGAGCAACCTTATGTCTCGCATGACGCATGCTGCCGGTGTCCTCGGAATGACCGTTATCGGCGCCATGATTGCGGCACAGGTCTCGCTGTCCACGGCTTTGACCTTTGACGTGGGTGGTTCGGAGATTGTCCTGCAGGATCTGTTCGATTCGATCTTCCCCGGTCTGCTGCCCTTGCTGGCAACGTTCGCTTGCGTTGCCCTCTATAAAAAGGGCGTCAAGACCATTTGGATCATCTTGGGCATCTTCGCAATCTGCATCATCGGAACGGGCTTGGGAGTGTTCGCGGCGGCGTAATGTTGACTGCTATGCTCGCGCGTTGGATAACTAACTGACCGTTTGAAAACGGGGCTCGGCGTAAGGCCGACCCCGTTTTTTGTTTGAGGGATTTTCCGACCGTCCAATAATCCACGCTCATGCATCACTCACGCATCTCTCGTCTCTCATTCGTCACTAACACGAGAGATAGATTAAAGACGAGAGATAATTACGAGAGATAGCTCAGCAGCAAAGAGACAAGCAACCATGGTATTGTCTCAATATCGATTGTTCCACCAGCAAAAACATGATTTAATGAAGCAGGTAGAGATATCTTATCTCTCATCTTTTACTCATATCTAATACGAGAGATAACAGAAAGACGAGAGATAATTACGAGAGATAACTGAGAGACGAGGGAAATCCGTCTGCGGTATTCTCCGCAGGACCGAGCGAAGGGACGTGCAGATGAACGAAAACGAGCTGGCCGGTTTGCTCGAGTCTTTAAAGCGAATGGGTTCGGATGACCTTAGCGTCGAAGTAAAAGAGAGCGCCATGACGCTTTCCCGCGACGTATGGGAAACAGTCAGCGCTTTCGCAAACACCGCCGGCGGCATCATCGTACTCGGAGTGAGCGAGCGCGCGGGTTTTGTTCCAGTTGCAAACTTTGAGACCGAGAAGGTACTCAACCAATTCGTGGCGGGCATGGGCGATGCTGGCGGTCGCGGAAAGCTGGCCAATCCGCCCAAATACACCATTGAGCGCGTGGGGCTTCGGGGTACCGTTGTTCTCGTTATCACGATTGAGGAGCTCGACCCGTCGAGCAAGCCTTGCTATGTAATAGAGCGGGGCGCCCAGGGCGGCAGCTACAAGCGCGTCGATGACAAAGACGTGCCCCTTTCGTCGACCGAGGTTTTGGCACTGTCGTCATACGAACGGACGAGTCCTAGCGATCGCGATGCGGTGCCCGGCACGAGTGTGGGCGATCTCGACGAGTCGCTGGTCGACCGCACGATAGAACGCGCCTATTCGTTGACGCCTCGAGCGATGCGTGGTGCGACGGACAAGAAGACAAAGATGGAGCGCCTGAATCTCCTCGACTTCCAGGGCAATGTTACCAAGGCCGGCCTCCTTGCCGCGGGCGTTTACCCTCAGCAGTTCTATCCCAAGCTCTTCATTGATGTGGCTGTCCATGCGGGAACTCAAAAGGGCGCTGCGGGACCGCTAAGATTTATGGACCGCACAGTCTGCGAGGGCACCCTGGGCGAGATGATTTCGGATACTGTCGCGGCTGTCGCCAAAAACCTGCGCCGCACCTCGACCGTCCAAGGCATCTCGCGTATCGACTCGCTGGAGATTCCCGAGGAGGTCCTGCGCGAGGCAGTCGCCAACGCGGTTATCCACAGGGAATACGGGGATCGGTTCTGTGGGCAATCGATCACCGTCGACGTTTTTGACGACCGTATCGAGGTGACGAATCCCGGCGGCCTTTATGGAGGGAAGACTCGCGAGAACTTGTTTGACGGCAGCTCCCGATGCCGTAACGCGACGCTCGTGAAACTCATGTCGATTGTCCCGCTGCCGGATGGCGCAGGTTCGCCGGCTGAGGGCAATGGCTCGGGCATCCCGATGATGATCGATGCCATGCGCGCGCATGGTCTGGCCGAGCCCCTGTTCTGCCCGGGGTTCGATCGGTTCAAGGTCGTACTTTACCGTTCAAAGATCGAGCCGGTCGATCATGGCGGGGACTTGATTATGACGGCACTCAAGCGCTACGGCGAATTGGGGACGCGCGAACTGGCAGAGCGCACGGGACTCACGGTTTCCCAGGTTAGGGCACGCGTCAATGCGCTCATTGAGCAGGGTGAGCTTGAGCCGACGGCGCCGTCGACAAGCCGCAACCGCAAATATCGACTGTCAGAGCGCGTGGAATAAATGCGTTAGTGGACGAGGCGACCCAATAATCGACCCCTCGATTGGCGCCCACTAAGGTAAAGCGGTTGTTGCTCAGTCGACGGTGATGCTAAAGACTCGGCTTACGCCGGCATGGCCCCGAACCCGTCCATCAAGAACAGCCTAAGAACCAGCTCGATGACATATCCCGGTTTGACTTCTGCCGCGTCAAAGACGTGGCGCTCGGCGAGCTCGCGGCAGTATGCATAGATGTCGCGGATAAGGTCCGCGCCCGAAAGCGTAAACATGTAGCCTGCGTCCGAAAGCGCATTGGGCGCGGCGGGCAACTTGGCCATGCGGCAGAACGTTTGCAGGTCGGGCGCCATAACATTCTGGTAGTCGAGGTGGCCGCTGGCATTCTGTGCGGCAAGCTCCAATTGGCGCACAAAATCCAGCGCCGCCGCTAACACAAAGCTCGGCGTAGGCGCATTGACGTCCTGAGTGGTCGCCACAAGCCTGCCCGCCGCCTGCGCGACAAGCCAAGCGACCTCGCGCTGGCAACGCACGGCCTTGCGCGTAACCGGCTTGATGGACGAAGAAGAAACGCTCCCCTTAGGCGGATTCGAAGCAGCCATAAGACCCTCCCATGAACAATCCGGCCCAACAAGCCCGGATGAAACACGTGCTACATCAGTATACAGGGGAGTGGGGTAGCGGGGTACAAGCGCGCCAGCGGCAAACCGAGAGCATCAACGATGTGCCGATCGCGGAATGAGATCTCGTAATAATTGACTTTCGGCCATATTATTGAGAGGCATGACTCGCGTTCGTATGGTTGTAGGTGCTGGCGATGAACGACATTGACCTTGCTGTTCCGTTGATGGATGGACCAAGCTATGACCGTGCCTGCAGTCTCGTTCCTTCTGAATACGTTGAGGCATGGGAGTGGTTTCTGGGTGAGGAGCAGCGCGGCGGCGTTTGGACCAGCCTTCCGCACCACACCAAGGAAGATAGCCCTCAGTATCAGTATCGTTTGAGAATTGGCTCGGACTTCTTTCCCGTAACGCGGGATTCAGGGATCTTCTGGCCGGGCCAGGATCGGGTGAAGCAAGATCCCAATAAGATCTTTGCGCTCTCAGTCCATAACTCTAAAAAGAGCTTCTACACGGATGTGCCTCCGCTCTATTTGGACGATGGTACGTGGGTCATTAAGTACTCGGTTCAAGCGCCGGGTACCGTTGGTTTTCGAGACCAGAATTACAACCGTAAAATGCTCAACTGCATGGAATGTGACGTCCCAGTCGGAGTCATATTTGCAACCGAGGTGGGCTATAAGGTGCTCGGCCTTGCGTTTGTTGAGCGGTTCGAGCCCGAAAACGGATGGTTTGTTCTGCACGGTCCTGTTCATAAAGGCGGACCGGACCCTCGTTTTGCGCCCGACATGAGTTATCTGAAGCACATACCCGTCGATATTGAGTTTGCCGGACAGGGTGCGACCGACGATGAAATTTGGCTTTGGCGGTCTTTTACGATCGTGTTGTTTGATCGGATCGCGTGGCGATGCAATCTCGCGCCCGCCCGCCGGTGCATGCTCTTCCTGATTTGTATAGCGAGAGGGGAGCGTGTATGAGCTGGCGAGGCGATATTGCGATGGGGAAGTACGGAAAACTGCCGTGTGCTCTTATCGACAACAATATGTTTCCGAGCGTAGAGGTTGATTGCGGGTCGTTTGTCGTCGCCTGCCCTTGCTGCGGCTCGCAAATACCGTGTCTCGACATTCGGTTCATCGATGCGCGCGACAGGCTCAGCGACGAAGTGAGAAAACGGACAGGCGTTCATATGCCGGTGTATCCGGAGAAATGCCCTGTTTGTGGCCTCGATATCGTGTACGACGCCGGCGACGAGGGATAGGTGATGCGGAGGAGCTGACTGTGAAGGCCTCTCCGTCCCTACAAATAAATCCCCTCACCGAGCTGCTTGTGGAACTCGGCGTGATGGTCGCGTGCCCAGGTAAAGAGCGCCTGGTCAAAGTCGGTGCGCGTGGCTGGGATGCCAAAGACGCCGGCAGCTTCGACGCGCACAAACTCCAGTGCCGGCAGCTTGTTGATGGCAGTGAGGGCAAACGGGGACGAGGGCTCCTCGAACAGATAGCGGCTGCCTTGCAGCGCGTTGCAAATGGTGCACGTGTTGCCGAGCGACGGGGCTTTGGAGGCTCGCGCGCCTACGGGCTTGTAGCCGCAGCGCTTATGAAGATAGTCGCGGATCTCGCCCGGCACGCAGCCAAGAGCGGGCACGATGGCGAGTGCGTTGGCGTTGGCCGTGTCGATGGTAATGTGCCCGGCTTCGTTGGGCGCGTGCGCGATGGCGATGCCCTTGTCGTCATCGGTTCGATAGGGAATGCCGAAGGCCGCGACCGAGGTCTCTTTGTGACACTTCCAGCACTCGCGCTTGCCCAGTACTAGATATATATACGGCGCTGAGGGGTCGGATCGGTCAACACCGGGCAGCCACTCGGCAAAAGGCTCGGGGTTGACGCCGCTGGGTACATACCAGATCTTCTTGGTCCGGTCCCATTTGGCGCCCAGCGCCTTGGCTTCTTCTCTGTGCGAAAAGGGGACATCGAGCTCGGTGCGCATGGCGGCTCCTTGGTGCTGCAGGTGCGAGTGGCTCAAGGATACCGCAGGGCGCAGACATCGCGGCGTTTTGTTGAGAAGTTGCGGCGCGGACTGCTTGGTTGCGCCGATGGATAGATCGGCAAGTAGATGGTCGGCTTTTGGTCAGTTGGGCGGTTGGAGCAGCTTGCGGCGCAGTTTTGTGCCTGACTATTGTTGATGTTGGGGTATTGAATTTGTTTGGCAGCCATTCGTCAGGTGAATTGATGCTACGTTGCGATGACGGTTGGAACTGCCAGCGGATTTGGCGACATAAAACAAAACAGCCCAGAGGACATAGCCTCTGAGCTGCGAACATTTGGTGGGCGTTAGAAGATTTGAACTTCTGACCTCTTCCGTGTCAGGGAAGCGCTCTCCCCCTGAGCTAAACGCCCGATCAAGGGTGCGCAAGCGCGCAAGGGATAATATAACGGAGCCTGAACTCGGTGGCAAGAACATTTTTAAAAATCGCTTACATTGTGGAATTCGGGGGTCTTGTCATATCCATTTCAAAAGAGCCTGCTGCCGCGATTTGGCTGTCGCATAATGCAAGGCCGTTGCGGTGTCGAGCTATGGAAGACGCCTGCGGAATTGTCCTACCGATAAGCGGACAAGCCTTCGGCTGGTGCCTTCGCCGTGGTAAGGTAAGCCGAATTGCTTCCAGACTGTTTCGGGGGAGTGGAATGAGCAAAGAGTGTGTCGAGCAGGTCGAAGGCGCAGGGGCTTCGGTGCCGATGACCGATATATCGAACATTGATGTGCCCGAGGGCACCGACGAGCTCAGCCGCAACACCCGTCGCGCATGGCGCGACCGCCTGAACAGCGCTTCGACGCGCAAGATGATCACGGGCGTCTTGGCTACGCTGGTGGGCGGTTCGTTTTGGGGCTTCTCGGGCACCAGCGCGAGCTTTCTGTTCGATACCTACCACGTCGACACCTTGTGGCTTATGAGCGTGCGTCAGATTCTCGCCGGTCTACTCTTTATGGCCGTGGTTGTTACGCGCGACCGCGAGCGCCTGATTAAGCTCTGGACCACACCCGCCGATCGCAAGCAGCTGCTGCTCTTTACCGCCTTTGGTCTGCTGTTCAACCAGTTTTGCTATCTTTCGGCCGTGCGCCTGACGAACGCCGGAACCGCGACGGTGCTCCAGTGCCTGCAGCTCGTTATCATCATGGGCTACACCTGCGTGACCGATCGCCGCATGCCGCGTACTCGCGAAGTTATCGGCATTGGCCTGGCTCTGGGTGGAACCTTTTTAATCGCCACCGGCGGCGACCCCACCAGCCTGAATATCTCGCCGCTTGGCCTGGCAGCAGGTCTTATGTGTGCGGTCAGCGCCACGTGTATGGCGGTGATTCCCGCCAAGATCCTGCCCGAATACGGCAGCCCCATCGTCACGGGCTCGGCAATGCTCACGGCGGGCGTGGTCTCGTGCGTCTTCGTGCAGCCTTGGGCGCATATGCCGGCACTCGACGCTGCCGGCGTCGAGGCGCTCGCGGTATTCGTGGTTATCGGCTCGTTTTTTGCTTACATGCTCTATATGGAGGGCGTTAAGGACATCGGCTCGGTGCGTGCGAGCCTCATCGGAACTGTGGAGCCGGTTTCGGCGACCATCACCAGCGCCGTTATGCTGGGCACGGTGTTTTTGCCGACCGACCTTATCGGCTTTGCCATGATCATCGTGATGATGTTCCTCACGGTGTAGCTGGCGCCGCCGCCAAGACAGAAAAGGTGTTGTGCCGCATTTTCGCCAATTGATGTCCGTGTCTGGAGTTTAGCTGTCGATGCTCAAAATGCCATAAACTGGTAACGTTATGGATTTTTTCATTGCGACTCAATTGCGAGGATTTCTTTATGGCTGGTAATCACTTTAAGGGCAGCGATAACGGCCGTCCTGCAGTTCCGCCGCGTCCGAACGGGGCTGGTAAGGCCGGCACGCCGGGCGGCGCTGGACAGGGCGGTTCCAGTAAGCGCGTGTCCCCGGGCGAGACGGCGATGTTTACCGCTCTGTACGAGCAGTCTCAAAAGGCGAAAAAGACCGGCCGTGCAAGAGGGAATGTCTTTGCGGGCGGTGCAACCTCCGCGTCGCAGCCGAGCGGGGCTCCTTCGGTACCTGCGAACAACGCAGGTGCTGCCAACGCCGCAAATGCCGCCGGCAACGTTAATGCCGGCAAGGCCGCCAACAATACTCCCTCTGCCGGTGGCGCGGGGCTTACGGGTAACCTTGGCACGATTTACACCGGTGCCTCCGAGACTGGCACGTTCGCCCGCCTGGATGATAGCGGTGCCGAGTTTGCGGGCTCGGGTTCCAAGGAAGATTATTACGATTTTGGCTTGAACTACGGTAGCGACGCTTCGTCGAGTTCGACCTCTGACGGTCTGGTCCGTCATCGCCATCGCAAGGGCGAACGCAAAAAGCGTCACACCGGCGCCATTATTGCCGCCGTAGTCGCGGTGCTTCTCGTTGTGCTTGGCGCAAGCGGCTTTATGCTGCTTAACTCGGCAAAGACCGTAAAGAGCGAAGCGAAGGAGGCTGTCGAGATCGTCGGTGGCCTTAAGGACAAGGTCACGTCGGGCGATTTTTCGACGCTGCCTGACGACGCGAAGAAGATCGATGAGCTCTGCGACAGCATGAAGGCGGAGACCTCGAGCCCGCTGTGGACGGCGGCTTCGTTTATCCCGGTGTATGGCAGCGACATCAATGCTGCCCGCACCATGATCGACGCCCTGTCCGATGTCTCTAGCGGCGCGCTGATTCCCATGGCCGACAACCTCTCGCAGGCAACGCCCGGCAAGCTGTTCCAGGATGGCATGATTAACGTGTCCGCGCTGCAGGCGGTCGCCGATTCGCTTTCCAACAGCTCGAAGGTGTTCAAGAGCGCCAACGAAAAGATCCAGGGCATTGGCGATACTCATATTTCCCAGGTGACCGAGCTGGTCGATAAGGCCAAGGACGGCTTTGCCACCCTCAACGGCGCGGTTGACGCGGCGGAGAAGGTCGCCCCCGTCCTTCCCCAGATGCTCGGCGCCAACGGCCAGACGCGCAACTACCTTATGTACGCCATGAACAACGTCGAGATTCGTGCCTGCGGCGGCTTTGGCGGTTCGCAGGGCCTGATTTCGGTCACCGACGGCCAGATGTCGATCGGCGAGTTTGTTCCCCGCATTGGACTCAGCGAGGACGAGGCGGTCGAGAGCGTCGACGAAGAGGATGAGGCGTTGTTCGGCAACCACAGTAACCTGTACAACTCGGGCAATACCTATTCGCCCGATTGGCCCCGCAACTCGCAGCGTGTCGCAGCCCTGTGGAAATCTCAATATGGCCAGGACGTTGACGGCGTCGTGGGCATTGACCCGGTGTTCCTGCAGTATCTGCTGGGCCTGGTCGGTAATGTGTCGCTGCCCGACGGAACGGTTGTCGACGGCACCAACGCCGCAAAGGTCCTCATGCACGATGTGTACTGGAACTATCCGGTCGAGGAGTCTGACGGCATCTTTGCATCCGTCGCCAGCGCTGCCTTCGACAAGATCCTTGGCGGTATCGGCGATGTCGATGTTACGAAGCTTGTCAGCGCCGTTGAGCGCGGTGCCGAAGAGGGCCGCCTGATCGCGTGGATGAAAAACGATGACGAGCAGAACGCTATCAAGGAGATGAACATCGACGCCTCGCTGCCCGATCCGGATGACCCGAGTGAAGATCCCGTTGCTGGTGTCTACTTTAACAACCTGAGCTTCTCCAAGCTCGACTGGTACCTGAATGCCGATACGCAGATTGGCCAGGGCATCAAGAACGGTGACGGCACATGCTCGTATCGCATCACCGTTACCCTGACGAACATCATGACGCAGGAGGAGGCCGGCAAGCTGCCCGACTACGTCGCGGCGAGCGCGCCCGATGCCGCGCGCGACGACGAGCGTCTGAATGTCTCGTTGTTTGCCCCGACGGGCGGCAACATTACTGATCTGACCGTCGAGGGCACCCAGTTTGGTCTTGGCGCCGCTACGTGGCATGGAATCCCCTTCTATTCGGGCACCGTTGACCTGCATGCTGGCGAGACGACGACGATCACATATACGCTGACCACGTCAGCCGAGGCGGGGGACAAGCCGCTTACGCTGCGTCAGACTCCTACATGCCAGGCGGCTCGCGACAGCGCGTCGGCGTAGGGTTTTTCTGGTAGCGCAGATAATCGAGTACCATTTTGGGGCGGACAGGCAATCTGTTCGCCCCTATTTTGTAAGGAGAGCGCATGAAGTACTTTGGCACCGACGGCTTTCGCGGTGAGGCTAACGTTGGGCTGACGGTAGAGCACGCTTATAAGATTGGCCGTTTTGTGGGCTGGTATTACGGCGCCAACCGCGAGCGCAAGGCGCGCGTCATCGTGGGTAAGGACACGCGTCGCTCGAGTTATATGTTCGAGGCGGCGCTGGTGAGTGGCCTGGTCGCGAGCGGTGCGGACGCCTATATGCTGCACGTGATCCCCACACCGGGTGTAGCGCATCAGACCGTGGAAGGCTGCTTCGATTGCGGCATCATGATCAGCGCGAGCCACAACCCGTTTTGCGATAACGGCATTAAGCTCGTCAATAGCGACGGTTTTAAGATGGACGAGGACGTACTGGAGCTCATCGAGGACTACGTCGATGGCAAGAGCGAGGTGCCGCTGGCCACGGGCAACCACATCGGCGCCACGGTGGACTACATGCAGGGCCGCAACCGCTACATTGCCTCGCTCATCGCCAGCGCGAACTTTTCGCTGCAGGGCGTCAAGATCGGCATCGACTGCGCCAACGGCTCGGCGTCCTCGGTGGCCAAGCCGGTGTTCGACGCGCTGGGCGCCGACGTGCGCGTGATCAATGCCGCGCCTGATGGTTTTAACATCAACGTCGACTGCGGCTCCACGCATATGGAGCGTCTGCAGCGCCACGTGGTGGAGCAGGGCTTGGACGTGGGCTTTGCCTATGACGGCGATGCCGACCGCTGCCTGGCCGTGGACGAGCGCGGCCGCGTGGTCGATGGCGACCAGATCCTGTACGTGTGCGGCGTGTACCTGAACAAGCACGGTCGCCTTTCGGGCGGTACCGTGGTTCCGACGATTGCCAGCAACTTTGGCCTGATCAAGTCGTTGGAGCTTGCCGGCCTAAGTGCCGTGACCAGCGGTGTGGGCGACCGCCACGTGTATGCCAAGATGCGCGAGGGCGGTTACAGCCTGGGCGGCGAGCAGACGGGCCATACGATCTTTGGCGATATCGAGCGCACGGGCGACGGCATTATGACCTCGCTGCGCGTGATGGAAGTGATCCGCGCCGAGCGCGAGACGCTCTCGCAGCTCACGGCTCCGTGCAAGCTGCTACCGCAGGCGCAGGTGGCCGTGCGCGTGGCGGACAAGGACGCCGCGCTCGAGAACATGGGCGTGCAGAACGCCATCGCCGAGGCCGAGGCTGCGCTGGCAGGCGAGGGCCGCGTGCTCGTACGCAAGAGCGGAACCGAGTCGGTTATCCGCGTGCTGGCCGAGGCGCCCGACCAAGCATCCGCCGATGCCGCCATGAAGCGCATCGCCAACGCACTCGAGGCTCTGTAGTTACGCGGTTTTACCAAACCGCGTAACTGCTCGACGCTGCAAACGCCCCTAAGCGGCAATCTGACGTTCAATTTCAAGGGCGCGACCAGAAGGTCAGCGCCCTTTCATTTCACGTCACCTTGCTCGCTTAGGGTCGTTTTCGCTGACGTTGCCAAGACATTGGCGTCAACATAGTTGGCGTTGGCGATGGCGTGCTGGTCAATCCTTACAGCTCGTACAGTGTGGTGAACTTGTCCTGCAGGTAGCTGCAGTAGTAGCGGGCGTCAAAGGCCATGCCGCAGGCGCCCTGGATGAGCTCCGGCGCGTCCTTGGCGCGGCCCCACTGCCAAATGTGCTCGCCCAGCCAGGTGCGGACGGGTGCCAGGTCGCCGCTTGCACAGGCACCGTTGAGGTCGACGCCGTCGCGGCACATGGCCGGCACAAACATGGCATCGTAGGCGCTACCCAGCGCGTACGTGGGGAAGTAACCAAACGAGCCGCCGCTCCAGTGCGTGTCCTGCAGGCAGCCACGTGCGTCGTCGGGAACGGGAATGCCCAGGTACTCGTCCATAAAGCGATTCCAAAGCGCGGGGATGTCCTTGGCCGTGGCCTCGCCGGCAAACAGCATGCGCTCAATCTGGTAGCGCACCATAATATGCAGCGGGTAGGTGAGCTCGTCGGCCTCGGTGCGGATCAGCGACGGCTGCGCAATGTTCACGGCGCGGTAGAGCGTGTCCTCGTCCACGTCGCCGTAGGCCTCGGGCGCGTGACGGCGCAGCACCTGCAGCAGCGGTCCCATAAAGGCGCGACTGCGGCCCACGGTGTTCTCAAAGAAGCGGCTCTGGCTCTCGTGGATGCCCATGGAGGTGCCGCCCTCCAGGCACGTGCGCGCATAGGCGGGATTGACGCCTAGCTCGTAGACGGCGTGTCCTGCCTCGTGGATGATGCTGTAGACGTTGGAGATGCAGTCGTCCTCGTAGATGTGCGTTGCGATGCGCGCGTCGCCCACCGAGAAGCCCTCGCTAAACGGATGCTCGGTAAAGGCGAGCGTGGTGTCGTCCAGGTCCAGGCCGACGAGCTTCATAAGGTCAAAGCTCATGGCGCGCTGGGCGGCCTCAGGCACGCGGGCGTGCAAAAAGTCGGCAGCGGGCTGCTGGCCGCGCTCGCCAATGGCATGCACGAGCGGTACGACCGTGGCCTTGACCTCGTCGCAAAACGCGTCGAAGCTCTTGGCGGAAAGGCCACGCTCGTACTGGTCGAGCCAAACATCGTATGGGTCGCGCTTGGGGTCCATGAGCTCGGCCTGATGCTTAAGTTGGGCGACGATTCTATCTACATAGGGCTCAAAGCTCGCCCAGTCATTGGCCGTCTTGGCCTTGTGCCACACGGCGTCGGCCTCGCAGGTGAGCCTGGTCCAGGCCTCGGCCTCCTCGGTGGGAATGACGCTTGCCTCACGCTGGTCGCGGCCGAGCACGCGGATCTCGTCGAGCAGCTGCGGGTCGTCTACATGTCCGCCCGCGACGGTCTCTCGTGCCAGCGAGCGCACAAGTTCGACAGACTTTTTGCTGGTCAGCAGCTTGTGATGCTCGCCGGCAAGCGTGCCCATGGCGTCGGCACGCGCTGCTGCGCCGTTGGCGGGGGCAATGGTCGCGCCGTCAAACTCGGCAATCTTGAGCAGGTACTCACGAGTCCACAGCTTGCCTTCGAGCTTGCGGAATTTTTTGACGGCCTTATCGACCTTCATGCCTTTGGATGTCTTGCCCGCTGCAGGCTCGGCCTTCTTATCGAGTTTCTTTCCCATACCATATCCTTGATCTCGTGAGCCGAGCGCTTCGGGTGGGCGCGCGGCCAGTTTGCACAGCTACCTGCCTTGTACCCAGTGCGAACAAAACGGAACGCGGCGATGCACACGCAGAATGTGTTATCCTATAGCCCAATGCGTTGACGGAGAGGGTTTTGCCCGCCGCGTCGCCGGCAAGAGAGGGAAGGTCATGGGCTGCGAGCCTTCCTGCGGTGACAAGGGCCAAGCGTTCACTCCCGAGCAGCGACCTCAACGGGCACGCGGCCAGCGGCGGCGAAGCCCCAGTAGGGAAGCCGTGAGCCTCGCGACAAGGGGCACAGAGTGGGCGCGGCGGGCCAGACATCCGCCGGGTCAAACAAGGTGGTACCGCGGAATTCAACCGTCCTTGGGCAATGCACATGCCCGAGGGCGGTTTTTTTGTTACCGAACCGGGCCGCACATCCGCAGCTCCGGGTGGCTCCAGCCGCCGCGGCAAGTGGATGCGCGAGAGACGAAAGGGAAGACATGAGTCTGATTGATGATCTGGTCAAACTCGAGGAAGAGGCCAAGGAGCTCGTCGCAGGCGCCGATGACGCCGCCAAGCTCGAGGCTGCGCGTGTTGAGCTGCTCGGTCGCAAGGGTCGTATCACCGGCTTGATGCGCATGATGGGCAAGCTCGCCCCCGAGGATCGTCCCGTGATGGGCAAGCGCGCCAACGAGATGCGCCAGCTGATCGAGGGCATGCTCGACGAGCGAAACACCGAGATGAAGGCCGCCGCCCTCAAGCGCGCACTCGAGCACGACGCCGTCGACATCACGCTGCCGGGCATCCGTCCGCAGATCGGCCACCAGCACCTGATCAAGCAAATCATCGAGGAGGCCGAGGACATCTTCTGCGGCATCGGCTACACCGTCGAGTCCGGCCCCATGGTCGACACCTCTTACTACAACTTCACCGCGCTCAACGCTCCCATGGATCACCCGAGCCGCTCGGCCCGCGATACCTTCTACGTGGTCGACAACAACCCCGGCAGCGTCGCGCACCCCGAGGCTCACGCCCACGGCGAGTCCGACGTGCTGCTGCGCACCCAGACTTCGGGCGTGCAGATCCACACTATGGAGTCGCAGAAGCCGCCCATCTACATGATCTGCCCGGGCACCGTCTACCGTCCCGACACGGCCGATGCCTGCCACCTGCCGCAGTTCAACCAGATCGAGGGCCTGGTCGTCGACGAGGGCATCACCTTTGGCGACCTGAAGGGCACGCTCGACTACTTTGTTAAGTGCATGTTTGGCGAGGATCGCAAGACGCGTTACCGCCCGCACTTCTTCCCCTTCACCGAGCCCAGCTGCGAGGTGGACGTGAGCTGCCACGTGTGCGGCGGCAAGGGCTGCAACTTCTGCAAGCACAGCGGCTGGATCGAGATCTTGGGCTGCGGCATGGTCGACCCCAACGTTCTTATCAACTGTGGCATCGACCCCGAGAAGTATACCGGCTTCGCCTTTGGCATTGGCGCCGAGCGCGTCGCGGCCCTGCGCTACGACCTGCCCGACCTCAGAACGCTCATGACGGGCGATATGCGCTTCTTAAATCAGTTCTAGGCCCGGCGGCTTTCCCAAGCACCGCACCTTGCCTTTCAATCGTCGGTTGCGTACCTAAGTACGCGGCCCTCCTCTTTCAAGGCAATCTGCGGCACTTGGAAAACCCGTCTCCGTTGCAGTTTTTTGGCTCAAAGCCGCATTTATGAAAGGAGACCAGTTAGATGCGCGTTTCTTACGACTGGCTCAAGACCATGATCGATATTCCGGAGGATCCCAAGACTCTTTCGGACGAATATATCCGTACCGGCACCGAGGTCGAGGCGATCGACACCGTGGGCGAGTCCTTCGACCATGTGGTGGCTGCCAAGGTGCTCACCAAGACCCCGCACCCCGATAGCGACCATATGTATGTGTGCTCGGTCGACGTGGGTGACAAGAACCTCGACGCTGACGGCAATCCCGCTCCGCTGCAGATCGTCTGCGGTGCGCAGAACTTCGAGGCCGGCGACCACATCGTCACGGCCATGATCGGCGCAGTTCTGCCCGGCGACGTCAAGATCAAGAAGAGCAAGCTTCGCGGCGTCGTGTCCATGGGCATGAACTGCTCCGCACGCGAGCTCGGCCTGGGCGGCGACCACTCTGGCATTATGATCCTGCCCGAGGATACGCCCTGCGGCATGCCGTTTGCCGAGTATGTGGGCTCGAGTGATACTGTGCTCGACTGCGAGATCACGCCCAACCGCCCCGACTGCCTGTCCATGATCGGCATGGCCCGCGAGACCGGCGCCATTTTCGATCGCGATTTCCACGTTGAGCTGCCCGCCATCAAGGCGGAGACTGGCCGCGCGACCGACGACGAGCTTTCCGTCGAGATTGCCGACGAGGGCCTGTGCGACCGCTATGTCGCCCGCATCGTGCGCAACGTGAAGGTCGGCCCGTCGCCCGACTGGATGGTCAAGCGCCTTAACGCCCTGGGCGTGCGTCCGCACAACAACATCGTCGACATCACCAACTACGTGATGATGCTCACCGGTCAGCCGCTGCACGCCTTTGACCTGGACACCTTTGCCGAGCGCGATGGCCACCGTCGCGTGGTGGTTCGCGCCGCCCAGCAGGATGAGAAATTCACGACGCTCGATGGCGAAGAGCGCGTGCTCGACGCCGGCATGGGCCTTATCACCGACGGCGAGCGCCCCGTGGCGTTGGCCGGCGTTATGGGCGGCATGGATTCCGAGATCGAGGACGACACCGTCGACGTGATGGTCGAGAGCGCTTGCTTCAACGCCGGTCGCACCTCGCACACCAGCCGCGATCTGTCGCTGATCTCCGACGCCTCCATTCGCTTTGAGCGCCAGGTTGACGAGACTGGCTGCGTGGATGTCGCCAACGTTACCTGCGCGCTCATCGAGGAGATCGCCGGCGGCGAGGTTGCTCCCGGCTATGTCGATGTTTTCCCCGCGCCCAAGACCATCGACAGCATTAAGCTGCGCCTGGCCCGCGTGCATGCCATCTGCGGTGCCGACATCGAGCCCGACTTTATCGAGCGTTCGCTTACCCGTCTGGGCTGCACCGTCGAGCGCGACGGCGAGGACTTTATGGTTACCCCGCCGAGCTTCCGTCCCGACCTGCCGCGCGAGATTGACCTGATCGAGGAGGTCCTGCGCCTATGGGGCATGGGCCGTGTGACGGCGACCATCCCGGCTGCCAAGAACCACATCGGCGGCCTGACCCGCGAGCAGAAGCTCACCCGCAAGGTCGGCGAGATCCTGCGCGCCTGCGGCCTCAACGAGACCACGACCTTTGGCTTTGCCGCCCCGGGCGACCTGGAGAAGATCGGCATGTCCACCGAAGGCCGCGGTTGCCCCGTGGTGCTCATGAACCCGCTGGTAGCCGAGCAGACCGAGATGCGCCGCTCGCTGTTGCCAGGCCTGCTGCAGTCCGTTGCCTATAACGAGGCCCACGGCACGCCCAACGTGCACCTGTACGAGGTCGGCAGCCTGTTCCACGGTCGCGAGAACGCCAGCCTGCCCAAGGAGACCAAGTCCGTCGCGGGTGTGCTCTCGGGCCAGTGGAGCGAGCAGTCTTGGAACATGAAGTACCGTAAACTGCGTTTCTTCTTTGGCAAGGGTATCGTCGAGGAGCTGCTCGCCCAGCTGCGCATCGAGAAGGTTCGCTTCCGTCCCGTCGAGGGCGAGGGCTATGCCTTTTTGCAGCCGGGTCGTGCGGCCGAGGTTCTGTCCGGCGGCACCGTGCTGGGTTGGGTCGGCGAGATCCACCCCGAGGCGCGCGAGGCCTGCGGCATCGACGAGGTTGTCGTTGCCTTTGAGCTTGACCTGGACAAGCTGATCAAGGGCGCCCGCAACCAGGAGAACTACCGCGAGTTCTCGCAGTACCCGGCCGTTGAGCACGACCTTGCCATTGTGGTCGACAATGCCGTGACCTGCGAGGATCTTGAGCGCCGTATTACCAGCGCCGGCGGCAAGCTGCTCGAGGGCGTGCGCCTGTTCGATGTCTACCGCGATCCGGTTCGTATCGGCAAGGGCAAGAAGTCCATGGCCTTTGCGCTCACGTATCGCTCGGACGACCACACGCTTACTAGCGAAGAGGTCGAGAAGGCGCACCAGAAGATCGTCACCAAGGTGTGCAAGGGCGTAAACGGCGAAGTCCGCTCGTAATCTTTGCTGTTCGGAACCCGCCCCCTGCGGGGTTTTCACGGCAACGTCCTCACCACTTCGCGGCTGCGGGATGTTGCCTTAGAAAACCCCTCTCGGGGGCGGGTTCCTGCGTTAACCTTGTTGCGAGCGGACCGCACCTTCTTCCGGGTGACCGGAAAGTTGGGAGTGCATGGGCCCTTTATTGGGCGGTGCGTGGACCTGGGCTAATAACGTACGTATTGCAAGGGCGTGCTGCGTTGTGGGCGGTGCGCCTTTTTGTTAGCATGCAGAGTCGGTGTTACGGATTGTTGGAAACGTAACACACAACGTTCTGATTGAGAGGGCTCATGCATATTCCCGATAATTATCTGTCCCCGCAGACCGATGCCGTTATGGCGGTGGCGATGGTGCCCGTATGGGTTCACTGCATCAAGAAAGTGCGCGCCACGCTCGATCGCGAGCATATGGCCTTTCTGGGTATTTGCGCTGCGTTCTCCTTTTTGCTCATGATGTTCAACGTGCCGCTGCCCGGCGGCACCACTGGTCACGCTGTTGGTGGCGCGCTCATCACGCTGCTGCTGGGCCCCGAGGCTGCTGCCATTGCAGTCTCGGTTGCACTCGCGCTGCAGGCGCTGCTGTTTGGCGACGGCGGCGTTCTGTCGTTTGGCGCCAACTGCTTTAACATGGCCTTTGTGCTGCCGTTTGTCGCTGCTATCGTGTTCCGTGCGCTTAACAGCCGTCTGCACGACAAGAGCTGGGGCACCTCGGTTTCTGCCATCGTGAGCGGTTGGGTCGGCCTGTGCCTGGCGGCCCTGTGCGCGGCAATCGAGTTTGGTATTCAGCCGATGCTCTTCACCAACGCTTCGGGCGCCCCTCTGTACTGCCCCTTCCCGCTGTCCGTGGCTATTCCGGCCATGTTGATCCCGCATATGCTGGTTGCCGGCGTGATCGAGGGCGTGGCGACGGCCGCCATCTACGGCTTCATTAAGAAGACGGCGCCGAGCATTATCGTCGGCCCCGAAGCCGCCGATGGCCAGCTTGCCGCCGATGGTACCGCCAAGAAGACTTCCCTGATTCCCACGCTCATTCTGGTCGCCGTGCTTGTCGTGGCTACGCCGCTCGGCTTGCTCGCCACCGGTGACGCCTGGGGTGAGTGGGACGCCGAGGGCGCCGCGACCGCCGTTCAGGAGGCTGGCGACGACAGCCTGCAGGCTTCGGTCGGCCTCGATACCCCGACCTTTGCCGACGCCCTGCCCACGGGCGATTATCTGCAGGCCTATTCCGAGGAGCAGGGTCTTGGCTTTGCCGGCCAGGCTGCCATGTATATCCTCTCGGGCGTGATTGGCGTGGCGGTGCTGACCATCGCATTCCGCCTGGTCTCGCTGACGGTCAAGGAAAGCGGTGCTCATGGCAATAGCCGAGCTGCCTAGCTGGCTTACGGTCGAGCAGCGTTACGAGCCCGCGGGGGCTCGGCATCGTGTGATGCAAAAGAATGTCCTGCACCTGGCGAGCCTGCTTGAGCGGGTTCGCCTGGGTGGAGGCGCGCACGAGGGCGGGTCGATGGTCGACCGCGCCCTTTCTTGCGTTTCGGCTCCGGTGCGCCTGTTAGGGATGTTCGTTTGCGTCCTGTGCGTGTGTCTGACGCAAAGCCCGCTGTACCTGATGTTGATGGCGGCGATCGCGTTGGTGCTGGTCGCGGTGCGCCCCGTACGCGGGCTGCGCGCTACCTTTGTGCCGGCGTTGGCTGCCGCGGGGTTTGCCGTGGTTCTGGCGCTGCCTGCCCTGCTGCTGGGTGCTTCTGCCACGGGCGCCATGCTCAAGATTGCACTCAAGACGTTCATTAACGTGTCGCTGGTGCTGGGTGTTTCGTGGACGCTCACCTGGAGCCGCATGTCGGCGGCGCTCAAGATGCTGCATCTACCCGACGAAGTTATCTTTACGTTTGATATGGCGCTCAAACACATCGAGGTGCTGGGACGCACGGCGCACGATCTGTGCGAATCGGTCATGCTGCGCAGCGTGGGTCGTGCACCTGCGGGTTTTTCGCGCACCGACTCGCTGGCGGGTATCATGGGCATGACGTTTATCAAGGCGATGGAATGCAGCCGCGCGATGGACGAGGCTATGCTTTGCCGCGGCTTTGCCGGTGCGTATCCGGCACCCGCGCGCGCCGGGTTTGGCTGGCGTGATGCGGTCTATGCGGCCGTCGTGGTGCTGCTCGCCGTGTTGTGCGCGGTGCTGTAGCGCGGGCGGCCGAGCCGTCGATGTGGATAGGGAAGGGCGACGTTTTGGCAAACGATACGAATGGCGTGATGGGCGCGAGCGGTGCTACTGGCGCCAAGAGCGTGCCGCTCATCGAGTTTCGCGACGTGGTGTTCTCCTATGCGAGGCATACGGTTGTCGATGGTGTGTCGCTGCAGGTCGATCGTGGTGAACTCGTTGCCCTACTCGGTCCCAACGGCTGCGGTAAGACGACGATTATGCGCCTTATCAACGGTCTTGAACTAGCGGACGCGGGTGCGTACCTGTTTGACGGGCACGTGATCGATGCGGCATATCTCAAGGATTCCGCAGCCGCTCAGCGTTTTCATCAGCGCGTGGGCTTTGTGTTCCAGAATGCCGATGCGCAGCTCTTTTGCGCTACGGTGGGCGAGGAGGTCGCGTTTGGTCCCGCGCAGATGGGGCTGCCGGCAGACGAGCTCGAGCGCCGCGTGCGCGATGCCATGGAGCTGTTCCAGGTTGCCGATCTGGTCGATGCCTCGCCCTATCAGCTTTCGGGCGGGCAAAAGAAGCGCGTTGCGCTGGCTGCGGTGGTGTCGATGAACCCCGATATCCTAGTGCTCGATGAGCCCACCAACGGGCTCGATGAGGACTCGTGCGACATCGTAGTCAACTTTTTGCTGGCCTACGTTGCTGCCGGTAAGACGGTTTTGATGAGTACGCACCATCAAGATTTGGTGCGCCGCCTGGAGGCCCGTGCCATCTATATCGATCGATATCACCATGTGGTCGAGGCGCCCGTGCCGTCGTATGGAACCGAAAGCGGTGCTGCGGAATAGTTGCTGCGTAGGGTATGTATGGCCGCCTGTGCGACTCTGCCGTGATGGTATAGTTAACCAGGTTTTATGGGGGTGGCTATGCCAAGTTGGAACATTCATATCGCTCAAACGGAGCGCTTGCTGGCACGTGCTAGCGTGCTTGCCGATAGCGTGCGCGACCGCAATGCCTTTTTGTTTGGCTGCGTGATTCCGGATATCTTCGTGGGCTATATGGTCCCTGGCATCGCCGATCCCATTCCGTATCGCATTACGCACTTTGCAAAGCCCGAGCCTATCCCTAAGCCGCGCGAGCACGAGTTCTGGGATACCTATGTGGCGCCGCTGCTTAAAGGCGCACCCGCGGGCGAACCTGCTGAGGCTACCTCGATTGTCGAGGAGCGCGAGCGACTGAACCGCGTGCACTATCCTCAGCGCTACAGGGATGCCGAGCCGGTTGTCGGTCCCGGCGCCTGTGAGTTCTCGCTTGCGTCCGAAGATGTGGCGCAGTCGCTGCTCGATTTAACGCTGGGCGTCTGGTCGCATCTGGTGGCCGACACGGTATGGAACACGCGTGTGAACCAGTATCTGGAAGCACACGGCGGCAAGCCGTGCGAGGAATTCCGCATTAAAAAGCAGGGCGATTTTGACTGGTTTGGCAAGACGCTGGGCATCGTTTCCATTCCGCGTGCGACCGATCGCCTCTATACCGCTGCGACGCGTTTTGGGCAGTATCCCATCCATAAAGAATATGTGCTCAAGACTATCGGCGTCATGCACGAGATTGTACGCGAAAACCCCGGCGAGCCCGATCATCCGCCGTATCGCCTGCTAACCGAGGAGTTTTTCGATGCAACGTTTACCGAGGTCATCGAGCTGACCGAGGCGGGATTTGCGGCTCGCGTTGCTGCTTCTGACGTTCCCGCAGTCCCCCTGATCGCTAGCTGCTAGCCGGCCGGCTTGACAGTGAATAGCTCAACCCAATCGACAAATAGCTCTTGCCGCAGGGTATCTTCGGCAGTACGCTCCTGTTTGGTCTTTGGGGTGTAGGGAAGCCCAGCCTTTTTATGGATGAGCTCGGTTATGTGGTCGAAGCTTTTCTTATCCTTAATCTGGTCATAGGTGATTTGGATGACGTCGTAGCCCATGCTCGTGAGTGCGGTGGCACGTTCGGCATCGGAGAGGCTCGCGGCTTCGCTGTCGTGGGCTAAGCGGCCTTGACATTCCAGAATGACGCCCATGCTGTCGGTGGCGCTTTCGATGAGGATATCGGCGTAACAGCAGGTTTTGTTATACAGCGAACGTGCAGCTTCGCTGAGCGGGATGCGCGCGTTATTGGTGATGTCGATGCCCAAGCCGCCCTCGTCGCGGGGGAGCGAGATGAGTATGGACGTCTGGACTTCGAAGGGCGAGGCGGTCTGCCCCGTCATGTGCTCGGCCGCCCAACGCAGTTGTTTGACGCCGCGCAGGCCTGCGGCTTGCTTGGCGAACGCGGCGATATCCGTTGCGGTAAGAAGCGGCGTGCGCTTCCACAAGTTGGTGTCATTGCCCTTGGTGTCGTTAACTCGCTCCCAGCCGCAGTTGGGCGGAATGAGCTTAAGCGAAATAGCTTCATCGAGTTGTTGTCGCGTTCGCTCGCAGGGCTTAAACACTGCAAAGGAGCCGCACATCTCGTAGCAAGCCATGAGTAACTGGCTGCGTGAGACCTGCGTGGCAAGGCTGAGCAGCGTGAACTCCGGTGAAGTGACATCAAACCCATGCTCAGTCTGCCTAAACGACCCAGGAGGCGGCTCTTGGGTCAGGAGGTGCGATTTAAACAGGCTTCGCGACCCGGATTGTGCCCGAGTGAATACAAGCCTGTGAAGCGGTGTGTGAAGCAGGTCTTTTACAACTGCATGACTTCCGAGGCCGCAACATCTGCGATCCATATTGCCAAGGCTAATGGCGGGGTAAAGGCCTAATACCTGCGGCGGGATACGGTGATAGTAAAAAGCGGATTGACCGCATAGCGTCAGGTCCATGATATCCTCCTGGTCGAAATGTGCTTTTGGACCGTGCGATGCCAGCGTCAATCCGGAAGTATGCGGCAAAATCTGAATCCTATGAGCAGACCTGGCTTTTAAGGCCAGTTTATCAGGCATTTTGTTGCGAAAAAACAGGGCGTGCTCGGGGGTCTCAGAATTTGCCGCATACTTCCGAAAACCAGGTCGATCTGGCTCCTGCTAAAACGATTTAGCAGCGTCGGGTAAGGTGTGGTTTCGCCATCGGGCGAACATTTCCGCAGCAAGAAAGTTCATTTTTAGGGCTTGGAGGGGCGATTTGGACTCATTTGGTAAAGAAATGAGTGCGTGTCATGCTGTGCAGTGGGCACTGGCACAGAAAAAGGGCCCGGAAGGCGAAGCCTTCCGGGCCCTTTGCAATGCAGTGTGCTTGCAAGTGTGATTTAGCGCACCTGAGCGACGTAAGCGACGTTGGTCGAGGAGACCTTGTCCTCGAGCTGGACGCTCATGCGGGGATCGCCGGCGGTGGCGACGGTCAAATCGCCGGCCTCGACGTAGCCGAGCTCCTTAGCGGTCTCGATCGCCTTGACGATCGTGCCGTTGACGGTGCCCTGGGTAATCTCGGCCTGATGCGGGATAACGCCCCAGTACATGATCATCTGCTGGACGGCCCACTCGTGGCGGGAGAACGCGCAGATCGGCATGTTGGGACGGAAGTGCGAGATCAGGCGAGCGGTACGACCGGTGGTCGTCGGCACGGTGATGCACTTGGCGCCAACGGTGGTAGCCATGTTCACAGCGGACATACCCACAACGTTGTTGACGACGCGGGTGCCGTGAGCATCGGCCGGAACCTCGAGCGGAGCGTGGGCCGGGAGGTACTTCTCGGTCTCGAGAGCAATGCTGGCCTGCATCTTGACGGCCTCGACCGGGTACTTACCGGCAGCGGACTCGCCAGAGAGCATAACGGCGTCGGTGCCGTCGTAGATGGCGTTAGCAACGTCGGCAACCTCGGCGCGCGTCGGGCGCGGGTTCTGCTGCATGGAGTCGAGCATCTGCGTAGCAGTGATGACGGGCTTGTAGGCCGCGTTGCACTTGGCGATGATCTCCTTCTGGATGTGGGGAACGAGCTCGGGCTTGATCTCGATGCCCAGGTCGCCACGGGCGACCATGATGCCGTCGGAAGCCTCGAGAATCTCGTCGAAGTTCTCGACGCCCAAGGCGCACTCGATCTTCGGGAAGATCGTCACGTGCTCGCCGCCGTTCTCGCGGCAAAGCTCGCGGATGCCGCGGACGGACTCGCCGTCACGGATGAAGGAAGCGGCGATGTAGTCGATGTTCTCGGTCAGGCCAAAGAGGATGTCCTGACGATCGCGCTCGGTGATGGCGGGCAGCGAGATGTTGACGTTGGGCATGTTGACGCCCTTGCGCTCGCCGATCAGGCCGTCGTTCTTAACGACGCAGGTCATGTCCTGGCCACTGACGGACTCGACCTCGAGGGCAACCAGGCCGTCATCGATCAGGATGAGGGAGCCCTTCTCGACCTCGGAGGGCAGAGCCAGGTAGTCGAGGGAGATGTGCTCAGCGGTGCCGTGGAAATCCTCGGACGTGGGCTGAGCGGTGACGACGATCTTATCGCCGGTCTTGACGGCAACCTTCTTGCCGTCGACCAGAAGGCCGGTGCGGACCTCGGGGCCCTTGGTGTCGAGCAGGATGCCGACAGGCAGACCGAGCTCCTTGGAAATACGGCGGACGCGCTCGATGCGACCGTGGTGCTCGTCGTAGGAGCCGTGCGAGAAGTTAAAACGGGCGACGTTCATGCCCGCCTTGATCATCTCGCGGATGGTCTCGTCGCTATCGCAGGCGGGACCCATGGTGCATACAATCTTAGTGCGCTTGTACATTCAGACCTCCATCTGACATCGTCTTGCGCTGATAGATAAACCATAAGAAATAAAACCGAGATGATTATAACGAAATGCCGACCGAATACCCCAAAAAATCGACCGTATGCCGAAATGGAAGTTCATTTTTTGCGGGAAAAACGGTATATGAAAAATCTTTACCAACCACTCCAACCGCTGCTATCTGGGCGATATGTCAGTTTGGCGATGTGCCGAAGAAAAAACGTTTTACCAATGTTGAGCATCACACGGTCTGCACCGTTGCGTGCGGACCATATTTCCAAACCGATTGTTTTGGCTAGACGCGTCGCTTTGGGGTACCATAGCTCCACTATCAACTGCCGCTCAGCACGGCAGCCTTGATGAGCCCTTGCCCTTCTCCTGGGAATTATGATCGGGCATCAATCTGCTGAGTGGCCCGAATCCCAGGAGGGGACTCTATATGCAAAAGGAATACCTGTCCGCCGCGGCGGAGGTGCTCAGCGACCAAGGTGTCGATGAGAACCTCGGCCTGAGCAACGACGAGGCGTCGTCGCGTCTCGCCAAGACAGGCCCTAACAAGCTCGAGGAAGCCGAAAAGACACCGCTGTGGAAGCGCTTCTTTGAGCAGATGGCAGACCCCATGGTCATCATGCTGATCGCGGCCGCGGTTATCAGCGCGCTTACGGGCATGGTCAAGGGCGAGGCGGACTTTGCCGATGTTGCCATCATCATGTTCGTCGTTATCGTCAACTCGGTGCTGGGCGTGGTCCAGGAAGCCAAGAGCGAGGAGGCCCTCGAGGCCCTGCAGGAGATGAGTGCGGCGCAGTCCAAGGTGCTACGCGACGGCAAGCTCGTGCACCTGCCGAGCGCCGAGCTCGTGCCCGGCGACGTGATCATGCTCGAGGCGGGCGACTCCGTCCCGGCCGACTGCCGCGTGCTCGAGAGCGCCACGATGAAGATCGAAGAGGCCGCGCTCACCGGCGAGTCCGTGCCCGTCGAGAAGCATGCCAACGTGATCGAGCTCGCCGCCGGCACCGACGACGTGCCGCTCGGCGACCGTAAGAACATGTGCTATATGGGCTCCACCGTCGTGTACGGCCGTGGTCGCGCCGTCGTGGTCGGCACCGGCATGAACACCGAGATGGGCAAGATCGCCGGCGCCCTGGCCGAGGCCAAGGAAGAGCTCACGCCGCTGCAGGTGAAGCTCGCCGAGCTCAGCCGCATCCTTACCATTATGGTGATCGTCATCTGCGTCGTGATCTTTGGCGTTGACATCCTCCGCCACGGCGCGGGCAATGTCCTCACCGACCCGACTGCCCTGCTCGACACCTTTATGGTCGCCGTCTCGCTTGCCGTCGCTGCCATTCCCGAGGGCCTGGTCGCCGTCGTGACCATCGTCCTTTCGCTCGGCGTGACCAAGATGGCCAAGCGCCAGGCGATTATCCGCAAGCTCTCTGCCGTCGAGACCCTTGGCTGCACGCAGACCATCTGCTCCGACAAGACCGGTACCCTTACCCAGAACAAGATGACCGTCGTCAAGCACGAGCTCGCTGCGCCCAAGGAGAAGTTCCTGGCCGGCATGGCGCTGTGCTCCGATGCTCAGTGGGACGAGGAGCTGGGCGAGGCCGTGGGCGAGCCGACTGAGTGCGCGCTCGTCAACGACGCCGGCAAGGCGGGCCTCACTGGCCTGACTGCCGAGCATCCGCGCGTGGGCGAGGCCCCGTTTGACTCGGGCCGCAAGATGATGTCCGTGGTCGTCGAGACCCTGGATGGCGAGTACGAGCAGTACACCAAGGGTGCGCCCGACGTGGTGATCGGCCTGTGCACCCATATCTACGAGGGCGATAAGGTCGTCCCCCTGACCGAGGAGCGCCGCGCCGAGCTCGTGGCGGCCAACAAGGCCATGGCCGACGAGGCCCTGCGCGTACTGGCGCTGGCAAGCCGCACCTACACCGAGGTTCCCGACGACTGCAGCCCCGCTGCGCTCGAGCATGACCTGGTCTTCTGTGGCCTGTCCGGCATGATCGACCCGGTCCGTCCCGAGGTGGCCGACGCTATCCACGAGGCGCACGACGCCGGTATCCGCACCGTCATGATCACGGGCGACCACATCGACACCGCCGTGGCCATCGCCAAGCAGCTGGGCATCGTCGCCGATCGCAGCCAGGCCATCACCGGTGCCGACCTCGATCGCATGAGCGACGAGGAACTCGACGCGCACATCGAGGACTACGGCGTGTACGCCCGCGTCCAGCCCGAGCACAAGACACGCATCGTCGAGGCTTGGAAGTCGCGCGACCAGATCGTGGCCATGACGGGCGATGGCGTCAACGACGCCCCGTCCATCAAGCGCGCCGACATTGGCGTTGGTATGGGCATCACCGGTACCGACGTCACCAAGAACGTCGCCGACATGGTACTTGCCGATGACAACTTCGCTACCATCATCGGCGCCTGCGAAGAGGGTCGTCGCATCTACGACAACATCCGCAAGGTCATCCAGTTCCTGCTTTCGGCCAACCTTGCCGAGGTGTTCTCGGTGTTTATCGCCACGCTCATCGGCTTTACCATCTTCCAGCCGGTGCAGCTGCTGTGGGTGAACCTGGTCACCGACTGCTTCCCCGCGCTTGCGCTGGGCATGGAGGATGCCGAGGGCGACATCATGAAGCGCAAGCCGCGCAACGCCAAGGACGGTGTCTTTGCCGGACATATGGGTCTGGACTGCGTGGTCCAGGGCCTAATCATCACCGCGCTGGTGCTGGCGAGCTTCTTTGTGGGCGTGTACTTTGACATGGGCTACATCCACATCGCCGATATGATCGCCGGCAATGCCGACGAGGAAGGCGTGATGATGGCGTTCATCACGCTCAACATGGTCGAGATTTTCCACTGCTTCAATATGCGCAGCCGTCGTGCGTCGCTGTTCACCATGAAGAAGCAGAACAAGTGGCTGTGGGCTTCCGCCGCGCTGGCACTGGTGCTGACGGTGATCGTGACCGTGCAGCCGACGCTTGCCGAGATGTTCTTTGGCCCCGTGACGCTTGAGCTCAAGGGCGTTGTCGCTGCCCTGGGCCTGGCCTTCCTGATCATCCCGCTGATGGAGATCTACAAGGCGATCATGCGCGCGGTCGAAAAAGAGTAACGTTCCTGTCCGGGCCCGACCGCCTGCGGGGTTTCCACAGGCACGTCCTCGCCGCTTTGCGGTTGCGGGATGTGCCCTTAGGAAACCCCTCCCGGCGGGCGGGCCCTGCGGTATCCTTGCTGGCTTTTCTCCCGTGCGGATGAAAAGGGCTGAGGGAAAGTTTGTGAGCTGGTCGGGCTTTGCCCGGCCAGCTCTTTTTGATTTAAAATACCTGCTCAGTTGTGATTTTTGGTGCTGGGAGGCGTTTGTGGCTAAGGCTAAGGCTAAGGCGAAGAAAAAGACGACGGGGGCGCGGGCTAAGCGTGATCGTCGTCGGAAGCTCGCGACCGAACCCCCTGCATCTGCTGAGGAGTTGCTGGCGAGTGTACCGGGGCTTGACGCGCTGCAGGATGTTCCGGCGTTTGATGACCTGCCGGTCGATGAAGCTCAGCAGGCTGCCTTTGATGATTTCTGCGCACATGCCGAGGAGCCCGAGCAGATGCAGCTTGGCGCCGTGGTGCGCTTGGATCGTGGGTTTCCGCTGGTGGCGACTGCCGACGATACCTTCCGCGCCGAGCATGCCGTGGGATTTGCCAAGTCGCGCGGTGGGGACGAGGTCCTGCTGCCTGCCGTGGGCGATCGTGTGGCGGTGCGCCGCGCTCCCGGGCACGATATGGGCGTGATTGAATGCGTGCTGCCGCGCCGTACGAGCTTTGAGCGTTGGCGCGGCCGTGCCCGCGGAGAGCGCCAGGTGCTCTGCTCCAACGTGGATAGCGTGCTAATCGTGCAGGCGCTCGGTGCCGGCGAGGTGCTGCTCGACCGTGTGGCGCGCTCGCTGGTGTTGGCGCTCGACTGCGATGCCGAGCCGGTGGTGGTGCTCACCAAGGCTGACCGCTGCGATGCCGGGGAGCTCGAGCGCGATCTGGACCGCGTGCGCCGCCTGGTGGGTCCGAACGTGCGCGTGATCGTGACGTCCTCTGCCGAGGGCCGCGGCCTGGACGAGGTCCGTGCCTGCGTGCCTGCCGGGAGCTGCGCCATGATTCTGGGCGAGTCGGGTGCCGGCAAGTCGACGCTGCTCAATGCACTGCTGGGCCACGATACGTTGGCGACCGGCGGTGTGCGCGAACGCGACGACCAGGGCCGTCACACTACCGTCGCGCGCGTGATGGTGGCGCTGCCGGGCGACGCCGGCGTGATCGCCGATGCCCCGGGTCTGCGCAGTTTGCCGCTCGTGGGTCACGAGCGGGGTCTGGCGCGCGCCTTCCCCGAGATTGTCGAGGCATCGCGCGCGTGCCGGTTTGGCGATTGCACGCACACCCATGAGCCGGGTTGCGCCGTTCGCGAGGCCGAGGACGCCGGGCAGATTGACAGCCTGCGTCTGGAAACGTTCCAAAACCTGGCGTCATCCATGCGCGTGAGTGCTCAAATGCTCGATCCCGATGTCCATCTGTAATTGATTTTTCCTATGACAGCCGTCTCCCAACTGTTCGGGAGACGGCTTTTTTGCTGTGGAAAAGCCTCGAAACATGCAGTTTGCTGACGTGCTGACCAAAACCTTGCCACGAGCTTGACGGGCTGGTCAGTTTTTGGTCAACGATTGGTTTGACATCGAAAACCAAGATCGCGATTGTGCCGCTTTGCACTCTGACCGCCCAGACAATGGTGGTACGGGCATTCGCCCGGCACTGCCATGAGAGGAGCGGCCGTGAACAAGAGCAAGCGCATCGCCATCAGTCTGGTCGCGGGCGTGCTCGCTGCTCTGCTTTGCATGGTTTACGGCTCGTCGATCCGCTCGCAAGCCGAACAGGTCCAGGCTGAGACCTTGGCCAAGTACGGTGGCGATCGCGTCGAGGTATGCGTCGCGGCGCGCGATATCGATGTGGGCGAGACCCTCGATGAGACCAATGTCATAACCCAGGAATGGCTGACGAGTCTGCTGCCGCGTGACGCGGCGACCGAGCTGCGCCAGGTGCGCGGCGACGTGACGACTTCGCGTATTCCCAAAAACGCCGTGATCTGCAATGTCTACACCAAGGCCGAGAGCCGCAAGCTCGAGGTGCCTAAGGGCAAGGTTGCCGTTTCGGTGGCGGTCGATGCCGAGCACTCGGTCGGCGGTGCCACGGGCGTGGGCAGCTACGTGGACGTGTACGTGCAAAAGGACGGCGTGACCGATCGGCTGTGCGGCGCGCACGTGATCGATACCAGTGAGGATTCCTGTGCCACGCGCGAGGGCAAGATCGAATGGGTGACGCTGGCGGCTGACCCCGAAGACGTCAAGGAACTGCTGGGAGCCTCGGGCAAGGGAACGGTCAGCTTGACGATTCCCGCCACGGCGCGCGGCAAAAAGAGCGGAGGCGACGAGTGATGAAGGCGATCTGGCTTGCGTGCTGCGCGTGCGGCGATTACGGGCTGTTGCAGCGGGAAGTCGAGGGCCGTGATGCGGGTGCACAGGTGCTTCGCGTGGGTGACCTGGACGGGCTGGTTTCCATGGCGCGGGCGTTTCCGTCGCGCCGCGGGGCTGCCATCATCGCGGCGTCTCTGTTTGATACCGAAGATGTGCGCAAGACTGTTGCGCGCCTGACGGCCGAAGGCCGCGTGAGTCGCGTGGTCGTGTTGATAGAAGCGCTCGATCCGTCGGATATCGAGGGGCTGTTTCGCGCGGGGGCGGCCGAGGTCATCGCTGCACACAGTATATGCGGCAACGGGCGCGCGGGCGAGGGAGCGGTTGATTCCGATCGGCGCATGACGATTGAGCCCGATGCTTTTGTTGATAGGGAACCCGGGGCGCCTCGCGCTACAAGAGGCCCGCGTGTTGATGATTATGGAAAAGCGGAAGCCGAGCATGGTCGGCGCCCCCGGAACCCCCTTGTATACGATGACGCTGGAGGGCCGGCGCAGCATGCTGGCGACTCCCCGGCAGTAGATATGGGATACGTGCACGGCGTGAATCTGGCGGATGAACTCGACGAAGTTGAGGGCCTTGCCGGGTGCGGCGAGTTGTCGCTGATGCAGCATGAGCAGATTGCGCAGAACGAGCCTGCCTCGCAGACCGAACAAGCAGCCATGCCGGCTTGGACGCAGCACGTGGTTGCGGCGGGGGAGACGGGGACGCTGTCACCGACGCCCGCCCCGCCGCCTCCGATGCCGCCGGCAGACGCTACCGCTCCGCCGCATCGAGTTCCAGTCATCTGCGCTATTTCGGGTTCGGGCGGTTGCGGCAAGTCGACGATCGTTGCCACCATGGCACACACATCGTCGCTGTTGGGCTTGCGTGCCGCCGTGCTCGACCTGGACCTGATGTTTGGAAACCTTTACGACTTGTTAGGCGTCGATGCTCCGTGCGATATGGCGGCACTTATCGAGCCGTCGGCGGCGGGCATGCTCACCGAGCCGGATATCGTAGCCGCTTCGATGCGCGTGGCGCCGGGCGTTACGCTCTGGGGTCCCGTCGCGGCGCCCGAGCAAGCCGAGCTCATGGCACGTCCGGTGGAGCTACTGCTTGATGTTCTGCGTCGCGAATCCGACGTGGTCTTTATCGATACCTCGGTCTTTTGGGGCGACGCCGTGGCGGCTGCGGTGGCGGCGAGCGACCGTTGCCTGGTCGTTGGCGATGCGGCGGTGTCGTCCGCGGCATCGGCATCGCGCGTCATTGAACTGGCAGGTCGAGTAGGTGTGCCGCGCACGCGCATGAGCGCCGTGTTCAACCGGTTCGGTGCGCGCGGGGCAGACGAGGACGTCGCCATGCGCTTTGAGATTGCCTGTGCGTTAAGCTCCAAGATTCGTATCGCCGATGGCGGGCAGGATCTCGCCGCGCTCATGGCGTTTGGGCGCGCTGACGAGGCAGTGGGGCAGACCAGCGCTTTTGCGACTAGCGTGCGCGAGGCCACGCGCGAGATGCTCGTGGAACTGGGGTGCGCCGTCGGCCCTTGGAGCGATATGGTCGCCGACCGTGCAACGCGCACCGAACGCCCACGTATCCGCCTTCCCTGGTCGCGCGAGGGTGATCAGCGATGAGCCTGCAAACGAGGATTAAGGCTGCCGGCGCTGCGGCGGCGGCAGCGCCTGTAGATGTGGGGCGTCGCCGCGCCGTGAAACGACGCACCAAGCGCGCCGTGATGGACCGCATGGGTTACGACGAAGTGGCGCGTATCAGCGCCTATATCGACCCGGCACTTGCCCGCTCGGAATTGCGTCCTGCGGTGGAGGCGGCGCTCAATGTTGAGGAGCCGACCGATCTCGCGACGCCCGAGCGCGAGACCATCATCGACGAGATTTTGGATGACGTGGTGGGCTTGGGGCCGTTGCAGCCGCTCATCGAGGACGACACCGTTACCGAGATCATGATCAACGGCTGCCGCTCGGCTTTCTTTGAACGCGGCGGCGTCTTGTACCCCATCGAGCATGCGTTTGAGGATGATGAGCAGATCCGTGTGCTTATCGACCGCATTATCTCGCCACTTGGCCGCCGTATCGACGAGCGCAGCCCCATCGTCAACGCCCGCCTCAAAACGGGCTATCGCGTCAACGCGGTGATTCCGCCTGTGGCGATTGACGGACCGATTCTCACCATCCGAAAGTTCTCGGACCGTATCTGCTCGCTGGACGAGCTCGTGGGGTTGGGATCGCTGCCGCTTTGGTATGCGCAGCTGCTGTCGTGTGCGGTGTCGCTGCGACAGGACCTGGCGGTTGCGGGAGGCACGGGATCTGGTAAGACCACCCTGCTCAACGCGTTGTCATGTGAGATTTCCACCGGCGAGCGCATCGTGACGATCGAGGACTCTGCCGAGCTCAAGTTTGCGCATCATCCGCACGTGGTGCGCCTAGAGGCGCGCGAGGCTTCAATTGAGGGCGAGGGCGCGGTGATGATCCGCGACCTGGTAACTAATGCCCTACGCATGCGCCCCGACCGCATCGTGGTGGGCGAGGTGCGCGGTGCCGAGTGCTGCGACATGTTGCAGGCCATGAACACGGGCCACGACGGGTCGCTCACCACACTTCATGCGGGTTCAGAACAGGAGACCGTGGTGCGTCTGACGTTGCTTGCACGTTATGGCATCGATCTGCCGAGCGAGCTCATCGAGGAGCAGATTGCCATGGCGCTCGACGGCATCGTGATGTCCGAGCGCCACGCCGATGGCAGGCGTTTCGTCTCCTCGTATTCGGGGGTGCGACGCGCCGCATCGGGTGGCGTAGAGCTCGAGCGCTATGTGACGTTCGATGCCGCCGAGCGCACCTGGACGCTTGACCGCGAGCCGCCGTTTATCGCAGAAGGCCTGCGGTCGGGGACGCTCACGCAAGAGGAGGTGGACGAATGGAGATCACTGTGCCCCTCGTCGTAGGGGGCTTGGCAGGGCTTTCTGTCGCGACGGCGTGCGAGGTGGAACCTCGTGTGCCGCAGGTACCGCCGGCGGAGCTGGCACGTCAGGCGCTCGAGACGGTGGCAGAGAAGCTGCCGCGTGAGCTGGTGGAAAACGATCTGCTGAAAAAGATCGCCCGTTCGTGGGCATCGCTGGCTCCGGCGCATCGCCTTGGCCTCGTGATCGAAGATGCTTCGGGGCGTTTGGCGTTTCTGCTGCTATCGAGCGGTGTCTGCTGCGTTTTACTAACGATGGTGTCGTTATCGCCCCTCGGATTTGTCTTGGGGCTTGTTGCTCCGTTTGCCGTTGGCGCCGCCCGGGATGGTTTTGAGAGCCGGCGCGAGCAACACGATGCAGAAGAGGCGATGCCCGAGGCGTTTACCGCACTTTCCATGTCGCTTGCCTCGGGACATTCGCTGGCCCAGGGCATGCGCTTTGTGGGCGCTCATGCGCAAGAGCCGGTGCATACCGAGTTTTTGCGGGTGGCGGCGGCGATCGATTGCGGCATCTCGGCGACCGACGCGCTCGATGACTTGCTCGTGCGCATCGACGCCCCCGGTCTTTCGCTTGTGACCTTGGCGCTTAAAGTGTCTCAGCGCACCGGCGCTCCGCTTGCCGACTTACTGTCCGAGGCGTCGAGCATGGTGGGGGAGCGCATTGAGCTCAAGCGCCGCCTGGATGTTAAGACGTCGCAGGCTCGCATGTCTGCGCATATGGTCGCGGCGATGCCGGCGGGCATGTGCGCGGTGTTGGTGCTGCTTTCGGCAGATTTTCGTCGCGGTCTTGCGACGCCTGCCGGCGCGGGCGCTGTGGTGCTGGGTCTTGCCCTCAACGCCGTTGCCCTGGTGGTTATCCGGCGCATTATGCGGGTGGAGCTATGAGCGCCCCGGTTGCAGTTGCGGCTTGCCTGTGCGCCCTGAGTGTATTTGTCGCGACGGGTTTGGATCGGGCGGATGCACGCAAGATCGCAGGGGCCTGCAAGCGCGAGGCGGTGCTGGTCGCTGCCGCGGGTCGCTCGGTGGTCGATGCTCTGACCGCGCGAGTGAAGGGCGCGGTTGGAGCGGGCGGCCCGGCGCGAGTGTCGCTCGGCGAAGTGTCCGAGATGATCGATGTTGTGCGCTTGGGTCTTTCGGCCGGTCTTTCGTTTGATGCGGCGCTTGAGATTTTCTGCGCCAACCGCCGGTCAGTGCTGGCTCTTCGCCTTGAGCGCGCCTGCATGGCGTGGCAGGTGGGCGTGGGCACGCGTGAGGACGAGTTGTTGGCCGCCGCGCGCGACCTGGACGTGCGAGCGCTCGAGACCTTTGCCATCACGGTGGGGCAGGCGCTCGCCCTGGGTGCCCCACTTGCCGAGACGCTGGCCGCTCAAAGTCGCGAGATCCGTGCGGCTCATCGCGCCGCGGTCGAGCGCGAGATCGAGCGTGCACCCGTCAAGCTGCTGATTCCCACCGGCACGCTCATCTTGCCGGCGTTGCTTCTGTCCATATTGGGCCCGCTGCTGGGGGCAGGCGGGATGATGTAGGGAGGAATACATGAACACGATGACTGACGCTGCTGGCAAGGTCCAGGGCTGGGCGTTTTGCCGGGCGGCACATGTTCGTCAGCGCGCCAAGGAACTATTGCAGGAGGAGAGTGCACAGGGTACCACCGAGTATGCCATCTTGGTCGGCGTGCTCGTGGTGATCGCGATTATCGCCATCGTCGCATTTAAGGGCAAGGTCCAAGATCTATGGAACGCTATCAGCGAGGGCATCAACAGCCTGTAGAGGGCGAACGCCCCGTCGGGGTGCTGCTGGTGTTTGCTTGCCTGACCGTGGCGATAGCGGCGGTGCTTTGGGGGCTTAACGCCGCGCGGCAGCAGCGTCCTGGGACCGCCTCCGATTTGGGCTCAGATTCGGCGGTGGCGTCTCAAAAAGATGAGATGCGAGATGCGGACGATTCGGATGTCGCTGTCACGGCGCAAACCTTTCTGCGGACGCTCGACAAGCGGTCTGGCACTGCGACGGATTCGCCTGAGGGCAACGCGATTGCGGTCCGGCTTGCATGGTCCGAGGACCGACCGATGACCGAAGCGGCGGCGGATATGCTGCGTGCCTATCGCGAGGTACCCACGGCGCAACTTGCTCTGAGCGGCTATCTCGACATCAAGGGAAACGTGTGGGGCGCCATCGTACGCGACGGACGCGGCTGGGTCGATATGGTGACAATTGCCGCGGATGCTGGCGATGCTTCGTGTCGTCTGCGCGCCGTGCGCCTGAGCCCGCAGGCAACGGACCCAAAGGAGGGATCGTGAAATGCATGATGTCCTGCGTGAGGAATCTGCCCAGGCGACGGTCGAATACGCCATCGTCACGGTGGCGCTGTTATCGATCGTGCTGGCGATCGCGGGGCTTTGGCGTGCCGGCACCGATGGGCGCTTGGCGGCGCTGGTTGAGCGGGCGGCATCCCATGGCGTTGCCTCGACGTCGGTTATCGACGCCGCTGCGGCCGCTAAGGACATCGCGTTGTATTGATGCCGCGCGCGAGGACCGGGCGCAGTCTACGGTCGAGGCCGCTTTTTTGCTGCCGACGTTTCTGACACTCATCCTTCTCGCGCTGCAACCGGTGTGCCTGCTCTATACGCGCGCGGTCATGGAGTCTGCCGCCGCCGAGACCGCGCGGCTCATGACCACGACGACGGCGGAGGACGACGATCTTAAGGAGTTCACCCGCCGCCGACTTGCCGCAGTGCCCAACGTTTCGATCTTTCATGCCGGCGGGCCGTTGTCGTGGGATATCGAGCTTGGCCGGGCCGGTGCGGGTGGCGTCTCGTCCGTGTCCGTTTCCGGCGAGGTCAAGCCGTTGCCTGTGATCGGTGCGTTTGCGCAGGCTATGGGTGGTACCGCCGAGGGCGGCTACGTTGAGCTCAAGGTCGATGTCTCGTATCAATCGCGTCCCGAATGGCTGGAGGGAGATTATGATTCGTGGATTGCTGCATGGGATTAGGCGCTGCCTGTTGCGGGTGACGCAAGGGTTTGCGGCCCGCCGTCGACCAGGCGCTCTCCGCAAACGAGGCGGCTTTATGGGTCGAGCCGGTATCGACCTGTTTATCGAAGACGGTGCCTACACCACGCTCTCCTCTGCGGTGGTCATCTTGGTGGTGCTCACATTGTTGTTTTCGTCGACCGCGGCGATATGGAGCATGTCGCGTGCCGGGGACGCCCAGGTGGCGGCCGATAGCGGCGCGCTGGCGGGTGCCAACGTAGTGTCGTCCTATCACACGGCTGCCACGGTGGTTGATGCGAGTATCTTGAGTCTGGGGCTGGCGGGGTTTGCCACGATCGGGACGGGCCTGGTCGCCATCCTCATCCCGGGTGCCGAGCCGGTTGCCGGCAATATGGTCGACACCGGGATCGAGATCATTAAAACGCGCAACAAGTTTGCCAAAAGCGCATCGGAAGGCTTACAGAAAATCGAGACGGCTCTGCCGTATCTGATCGCCGCGCGTGCCACGCAGGCGGTGTCGGCGCAGGATACCGATAGTGTGACCTATACCGGTACGGCGCTTGCCGTGCCCAGGACATCCGAGTCGGACTTTGCTGCGCTCAAAGGGTCAGAGATCTCGACCGATACCATTAAAGACACATCAGATGATTTAGAGGGTGCGGCCGAGGAGCTGCGGAAGGCCTCGGAGGAGACGGCGAAGGCAAAGGAGCGCGCTTGGCTGGCGGATTGTGGTGGGTCTGACAAAGGCTCGGTCGGCAGCTGTTCTTGTATGTGGGAGCGCGCAAAAAGCCTAACGGATCTTTCCGGTGTTCAAAATCCGCATTACTCATCGAGCGTTACGTGGGAGCCTCAAGTTGCCCTTGATCGCGCGAAGGACTACTACCATTGGCGTCTGACAAATGAGAAGCCCCAGGGCTCGAGTGTCGAGATGAAGGCAGAGTCTGCGGCGCGTAAGGCGTTTTATACCTATGCGAGCGCGGAGGTCGATCGGGCACATATAACCGAGAACGGAGACAGGGTCTCCTCCTATATTCCGCTGCTGCCGCGCAACTCTGATGAGGTTCGGGCGACGGAACTCTATACCGATGCGGTGTGGCCGACGAGCGTGAACGATGACAAGGCGTATCTGCATTACGGGACGACCTGCCCTAACTATAAGAAAGGGACGCCGAGCGGATTTGCTTCGGTTGCCGATTACGATGGACAGGATAAATGCAGCAAATGCCATTTTGGCGTTTTGTCGCTTGGTGCCGTTGCGGCGCCTTCAACCTCTATCGAAAACGGCTTCGAGTATCACTTTGACAAGTTTAAAGACGCCCTGGAGGACTACGTCGACTGTCGCAACAAGGAGCTCGAGCTCGAGCGTCAGACCGAGGACGAAGCCGACCGTGCGGGCAATGCGTTTGACCAGGCCATTAAAGCGCTTTCGGGCGAGCGTCCGCGTATCGCTCCGCCCGGTCGCAACGGCGTGGTTGCCTTTGCGGTTTCGGGTGCCATCTCGAGCCCCGATGAACTCAACTCTTCGTTTAACACGGCAGTCAGGCTTGGCGATCGCGGTGCCATCTCTGCCGCGGTGCTGGCGCCCGATGAGGCGACGGCGCAAAACAACGTGCTTTCGCGATTTTTCTCGACATTGAAGGAACGCTCGGGCGGCGTTGCCGGTGTGCTCGACGGCGTCATGGATGTTTGGGGGCGGCTGCTTGTGGGATACGGAGACATCCAAGGTTCGGCCGACGAACTTATGGACGAGATGATTAAGGGCCTAGGAGGGGGCAACGGCGCGTTGGGCTCCATTGCATCGTGGCTCGGCGATACCGTTTCGGCGTCCGTGGCGGCGCTGGGTTTGGAACCGTGCGACTTGCGCCTGCGAAAGCCGGTGCTGACCGATTCCGCCAACGTCATTAAGAGTCCGGGGTCTGACATTGCCGGTTTCTCTCAAGCGCAAGACAAGCTGCGAAGTATTCCGTTGGGCGTGACCGATCCCAAGGCGCTTTGCGAAGTGCTGGAATATCAAGTCGAGCGCACCATCAGCGGCACGACGTTCACGCTTGCGGAGATTCCGCTGCCCGGCGGCGGTTCCATCCCACTTACCGTCGATGTCACCACACTGGCGGGTGCCCTGGGCGGTGGGTCGTAATGGGCATCCGCACGCGCCTGTGCGAGGAGCGCGCCCAGGCGACGGTCGAGATGGCCGTGGTCACGCCCGTCCTGCTGGTTCTGGCGCTTATCGTGTACAACGTCATGGTCTTTGCCGGTGCGGTCGCACGCTTCGATCGCGTGGTGCCCGATATCGTGCTAGCACATGCCGTGGCGCCGAGCGGGGAGGGCGATGGCAGCTCCATCGATGCTTCCGCGACCGTTCAGGCTCAGATCCAACATGCCATGGAAGGCTATGACTTGCTGATCGAGGTCTCGAGCGAACAGGGTGCGACGACATCGGATGGCGGTTTGCTTTCGCTTTCCGGCACGTTTAGGACCTATACCTGCACCATGCGCTATGAGCCGTGGCCGACTTCTCTCAGCATCGCCGGCGTTTCGCTGGGGGCACCGGCAAAGTTGTCACACGAGCGCGCGGTGACGGTCGATCCGTGGCGTCCGGGGGTGGTCATGTGACCGCGGTCTCGTCCTACATCGCCTACGCGCGGGCACTCAATAGGCTGGGCTGGACGCCGGCCGAGTTTGCGGTGGCGGAGTCGTTTGCCGTGCGCCTGCGCGGCATGCTGGGACGGTGTCCGGTTGCCGCCAACGGTCTGCCGCTCGTCATGGCGTTTCCACGCTGCTCTTCGGTCCATACGTGTTTTATGGCCTATCCCATCGACATCGCCTTCATCGATGCACGTGGCTATGTCCTCGTATGCTACGAAAACGTACGTCCCTGGCGTATGTGCTCCTGCCCCGGCGCCTGGGCCGTACTAGAGCGTCCTTCAATCATTGTTTCGACCCCTGCTCTCCAACGCGTGCCGGCTTAAGAATTGGCGACAGCGGACTTTCGTCATACGAAATTGGGTAAGATGGAGGAGAGGATGCATGGATGTTGAGATCCATCCCAACGCTAAAAAGCACCTGACGGAAAAGCAGGTGCTTAGCGCTTGGCTTGCGGTTACTGAGTGCATCCGTCGCGAGTCGAAGGACGAGCCGCCGAGATAGCTTGCGATTGGATGGCTCCCAGACGGACGAAGCGTGGAGCTTGTCGCGGTCGAGCTTGTCCGTGGGTGGCTTATCATTCATGCCTTGTCTCCAGTCCAGAAGAAATTTTGGCAGGAGATTGAACGGGCTCGGCAAAGGGGTCGATGATGGGCAAGACGTATACGGCCGCTAAAGGTCAGGTTGTAACGGATGAAATGATTGACGCGTGGTGCGAGTCGTACGAGCGCGGAGAGTTTCCGGATGGCGAACATACCGTTGGTGGGATCGTGCATGGACGGCCCCCGCTCTCAGGTGAGGGGACGGCAACGTTGTCGGTCAAGATTCCTCTGGGAATGAAGGAGGCCATTCGTCGACGGGCGGCTGCCGAGGGGATGACGCCAAGTGAGTTTGCCCGTGCGGCTCTGAGCGAAAAACTTCTTGCTGCCGGCTGATGTCTCTGACGTGCCGATTTATAGAACCGAGGCTGTGCTCAAAAACTTTTTTAAAATTCTCGGTTGACCGGAACGCGTCCTTGGTTATACTAATCAAGCCTTGAAACAAGGCACACCTCAAATGGCTGGGTAGCTCAGTTGGTAGAGCAGAGGACTGAAAATCCTCGTGTCAGGGGTTCGATTCCCTTCCCCGCCACCTTGAATTGACTAGGACCTCTGCAAAGGGGTCCTTTTCTTTTATGTAGCCCTCGCACGGAATCGAACCCCGTGAGGGCGCGGAGCTGAGTAAACGCGTAAGCGTTTGCCAGCGCAGCTCGCAAGGCGCGTAAGCGCCGCAGCGGTCCGTCCGCGCAGCGCGCGGACGCGATTCCCTTCCCCGCCACCTTGAATTGACTGGGACCTCTGCAAAGGGGTCCTTTTCTTTTATGTAGGGTTCTGCGGAAACTGCGTCCCAGAATAAGGGCTCAGAACGGGACACACTTTCCGGTGCCTGCCTCCGGCGCGCGTACACACCTCGTCGCACCATTCCGAGCCCGCCCGCCCCAGACATTCCTCCCACTTTCGCGTCACTTTACAGACCGTTCGGTCGCCTGTCCGCACACGCGGGTATACTCAAAACGATACTTATCCTATGCAATACGATGCGGGTTCGACCTGCATGATCCGAAGGGGGCAGTGATGGAGAGGATACTCGGCGTTAATCTCTCTGGCTGGTTTATTCCCGAGCCTTGGGTGACCCCGTCGCTGTACGCGGCGACCGGTGCATCCAACGCGGCCGAGCTACAGGAGGCCATGGGTACCGCCGCCTATAACGAGCGCATGCGCCGCCATTACGAGACGTTTGTGAGCGAGGACGATTTTCGTCGCATGGCGCAGATCGGTCTCAATGCCGTGCGTCTGCCGGTGCCCTGGTATGCCTTTGGCTCACAGGAGTCCGATGCCTCCTACATATCGGTTGTCGATTACATCGACCGCGCAATTGAGTGGGCTGCCAAGTACGACATCCGCGTGCTGCTCGATCTGGCAACCGTGCCCGGTGGCCAGGGCGATTCCAACGATTCGCCCACCACGCCGGAGGCTGTTGCCGAGTGGCATTCGTCCACCAACGGCCGTCATGTCGCACTCGACGTGCTCGAGCGCTTGGCCGATCGCTATGGCGAGGCCGAGAGCCTGCTGGGCATTGAGCTGCTGGACACGCCGCAGATGAGCGTTCGCAAGAGCCTCTTCACCATGACGGATGGCATTCCCGCTCACTACCTGCGCAATTTCTATCGCGATGCCTACGAGCTCGTCCGTTCGTATATGCCCGAGGATAAGATCGTCGTCTTCTCGTCGTCGGGGCATCCCAGCGAGTGGAAGCATTTTATGCGCGGCGCCAAGTACAAGAACGTCTACATGGACCTTCACCTGTACCATTACCGCGACGAGTATGCGCTCGACATCACGAGCCCCCGCGGGCTGACGACGGCGATTTCGCGTAACAAGCGCGAGCTTAAAGAGGCGATTTCGACTGGGTTCCCCGTGCTGGTGGGCGAATGGTCGGGCGCGGCGATCTTTGCTAACTCGTCGGTTACGCCCGAGGGCCGCAATGCCTACGAGCGCGTGTTTATCGCCAACCAGCTGGCTTCGTTTGCGCCGGCTGCCGGTTGGTTCTTCCAAACGTGGAAGACCGAGAAGCGCATTGCAGCATGGGACGCCCGCGCGGCGCTCGGTACGCTCGAGCGCGGCATGATTGAATAGGTTGATATGACGCAAAACAGCGCCCATACGGGCAAACTCTATGTGGTCGGCACGCCCATCGGCAACCTAGGCGACCTGTCCCCGCGCGTTGGCGAGGCTTTTGCCGCCGCCGATGCGATTTGCTGCGAAGACACGCGTGTGACGTCAAAGCTGCTGATGCACCTGGGTATTTCCAAGCCGCTTGTCCGTTGCGACGAGAATGTGATCGCTAGCCGCGCTGCCGGCCTGGTCGACCGTCTGCTGGCGGGGGAGACCCTCGCCTTTGCCTCGGACGCCGGCATGCCGAGCGTGTCCGATCCCGGCCAGGCGCTGGTCGAGGCGGCGCGTGAGGCCGATGTGCCTGTCGAAGTTATTCCCGGACCCTCTGCTTGCGTCACGGCACTCGTTTCGTCCGGCATTCCCTGCGAGCATTTTTTCTTCGAGGGCTTTTTGGGCCGAAAGCACGGCGACCGTGTGCGCCGTTTGCAGCGCCTTGCCGTGGTGCCCGGCGCACTCATCTTCTACGAGTCTCCACATCGCATCGTGGCGACGCTCGAGGCTGTGGCGGAGGTCTTTCCCCAGCGTGAGGTTGCCGTCTGCCGCGAACTCACCAAGCTGCACGAGGAGGTCTTGCGCGGGCCCGCCGCCCAGCTCGAGGAAGAGCTGCGTGCTCGCGGCGAGGTAAAGGGCGAGATTGCGCTGGTCATCGCGCCGCCGAGCGAGGACGAGGATGTCGGCATCGTGCCGGTTGGCGCCGCGGCAGCGGATCCCGATGAGGCCCTGCGCGAGGATATCCGCGCCGCACTCGAGGAGGGGGAGCCCGCCTCTGCGGTGGCCAAGCGCCTGTCTCAGAAGTATTCGCGCCGCAAGCGCGATGTCTATGCCATGGTGCTCGATATGCAATAGATGGAGGATATCCAGCCCTTGCGCTAGAATCATCCCCTGTATGCAACGTTTTTCTGGAGGACAAACCCCATGGATCAAAGCAAGCCTTCGTTCTTTATCACGACGCCCATCTACTACGTCAACGCCGATCCGCACCTGGGCACGGCTTATTCCACCATCATCGCCGACGTTCAGGCTCGCTATCGCCGCTCCGCCGGCTATAACGTCAAGTTCCTGACCGGCATGGACGAGCACGGCGAGAAGGTCGCCGAGGCCGCAGCCAAGCATGGTATGACGCCGCAGGAGTGGACCGACAGCCAGGCCCCGCACTTCAAGGAGCTTTGGAGCAAGCTCGAGATTTCCAACGACGACTTCATCCGCACCACCGAGCCGCGCCAGCATCATGCCGTGCAGTACCTGTGGGAGCGCATGAAGGAGTCCGGTTACCTGTATAAGGGCAGCTACGACGGCTGGTATTGCGTGCCTGACGAGACCTACTTCACCGATACTCAGGTCCAGAAGGGCGACGAGGAGTATGGCAGCGTCGGCCAGCACCTGTGCCCCGACTGCCACCGTCCGCTTGAGCGCGTGCAGGAGGAGTCCTACTTCTTTAAGCTTTCCGCCTTCCAGGACAAGCTGCTCAAGCTCTATGACGAGCATCCCGACTTTGTCGAGCCTGCGTTCCGCATGAACGAGGTGCGCAGCTTTGTCGAGGGCGGCCTTAACGACCTTTCCGTGAGCCGCACGAGCTTTGACTGGGGCATTCAGGTCCCGTTTGACGAGGGCCACGTGACCTACGTGTGGTTCGATGCGCTGCTCAACTATATGACGGCCGTCGGCTACGGTGTCGATACCGACGAGGCGCGTGCCGAGCTGGCCTATCGCTGGCCCGCGCAGTTCCACATCGTGGGTAAGGACATCATCCGCTTCCACTGCGTCATTTGGCCCGCCATGCTCATGGCCATCGGCGAGGCCCTGCCCGAGCACGTTTTTGCCCACGGCTTCCTGACCGTGCGCAATGCCGAGACCGGCAAGGCCGAGAAGATGTCCAAGAGCCGCGGCAACGCTATCGCTCCGCAGGACGTTATCGACATGCTGGGCGTCGAGGGCTATCGCTACTACTTTATGACCGACGTCGTCCCCGGCACCGACGGCGCCATCAGCTTCGATCGCATGGAGCAGGTCTACAACGCCGACCTGGCCAACAGCTGGGGCAACCTCATCTCGCGTTCGCTCAACATGAGCGGCAAGTACTTTGACGGCTGCGCGCCCGCCAAGCCCGCATCGTTCGATGCGTTCGACAACCCGCTGGCAAAGATCGCCGACGGCCTGGTCGAGCGCTACATGGCCAAGATGGACGTGCTCGATTACGGCGGAGCCAAGGACGAGGTTATGGAGCTCATCCACGCCGCCAACCACTACATCGAGGACTCCGAGCCTTGGGCGCTTGCCAAGGATGAGGCTAAGGCTGACGAGCTGGCATTTGTGATCTACAACCTGCTCGAGGCCATCCGCATTGCCGCTCACCTGCTGATGCCGCTCATGCCTCAGACCTCTGCCGAAGCCCTGCGCCGCCTGTCCTGCGAGGACGAGGCCGCGAGCGACGACCTCAAGGGCATTTGCGCTTGGGGCCTGCTTGCCGGTGGTCAGCCCGTCGAGAAGGGCGATCCGCTGTTCCCGCGTCTGGGCTAAGACGCCGCGCGCCATATCGGCAATTTGCTGTTTAGATGTAAGGGCATGGCCGCAACGGTCCATGCCCTTTTGTTTCAAGACGCCGCCATCATGCTAAGGAGGCAACTATGACAACTTCGCCTTTGGCAAACCCCACGGCCACCAGGGAGCTGCTGGAGGAGTTTGGCCTTGCGACCAAGCATCGCCTGGGCCAGAACTTCCTGATCGACAACCATGTAATTGAGCGCATTTGCGAGCTTTCCGAGCTCACGGGCGATGAGCGCGTGCTCGAGGTTGGCCCGGGCGTTGGTACGCTCACGCTCGCGCTGCTGCAGGAGGCGGCGTGCGTCACGTCGATCGAGGCCGATCCCGAACTCGAACCGGTGCTCGATGCCCATGCCGCCGACTATGCCAACTTCCGCTTTATCATGGGCGACGCGCTCAAGGTGACGACGGGGCAGATTGAGCAGGCTGCAGGCGGTGAGCCGACGGTATTTGTCGCGAACCTGCCCTATAACGTGGCGGCGACGATCATCCTGCAGTTCTTCCAGACGATGCCCGCGCTCAAGCGTGCCGTGGTCATGGTTCAAAAGGAGGTTGCCGATCGCATTGCCGCGGTGCCGGGTAACAAGACCTATGGCGGCTACACGGCAAAGCTCGGCCTGTATGCGCAGGTTACGGGTCGCTTTGAGGTGCCGCCACGTTGCTTTATGCCGGCACCGCACGTGGACTCGGCCGTCGTGCGTATCGACCGTGTTGACGGCGTGGCGCCCGAAGGACTCGATCGCGAGTTTGTGGCCCGCGTGATTGATGCTGCATTTGCTCAGCGCCGCAAGACCATCCGCAATTCCATGAGCGCCAACGGCTTTGCCAAGGACGTGCTCGATGCCGCCTTTGAGGCTTGCGGTATCGCACCCACCACGCGCGCCGAGACGCTTGATGTTGCCGACTTTGTCCGCCTGGCCCAGGAGCTCATCCATGATGCTTAATGCCGCACGCGTGACGTTTACCAAAAAAAAGAAGACGGTTGCTTGTCCCGTGCCCTTGGCACCGCTTGCCGACACACATGCGCATCTGCTTTCGTTCTGGGGCAAGGATGTGCCCGAGACACTCGTGCGTGCCAAGGCGGCGGGCATCGACCTGTTGGTGACGGTCTTCGACCCCATCGCCGACAAGCGCAGCGTGACGGACTATAGCGACTGGCTCGTGCGCGAAATTCTGCCGATGCAGGATATCCCGCAGATCAAGTATCTTGCCGGCGTGCATCCGTATGGCGCGCCGGATTATACCGACGACATTCACGCGCAGGTTGTTGCTGCGCTTGATGACCCTTTGTGCGCCGGTATTGGCGAAATCGGTCTGGACTACCACATGGATTACGACGACGACATCACGCCGGCGCCCCACAGCGTGCAGATTGATTGCATGGCACGTCAGCTCGAAGTCGCCGTGCGCTGCAATGTGCCGGTGGAGTTGCACCTGCGGCACGAGGACTCGGATGGGGAGCGCACCTCGCATATGGATGCGTACAACGTGCTTCGTGAGGTGGGCGTGCCCCAGGCCGGTTGTGTGCTGCACTGTTTTGGCGAGGACCGCGCCACGATGGAGCGCTTTGTGGAGCTGGGCTGCTATATCGCCTATGGTGGTGCGGCCACCTTTAAGCGCAACGACGACGTGCGCGAGGCATTTGCGGCAACCCCACTCGATCGAATTTTGTTCGAGACGGATTGCCCGTATATGGCTCCGGAGCCCATCCGCGGTCTTGAATGCGAGCCCGCAATGATCTCCATTACGGCAAACGCGCTGGTTAACGACCGTGTCGATCGCACTGGTGAGGACGCCGAAACAATCGCGCATGCCGCTTGGGAAAATGCCTGCAAACTTTTTCAAAAATAGTTCTTGCGTTCGCGGTGGCGCTCCGTTATTCTAATTCCTGCACGCGGGCGTGGCGGAATTGGCAGACGCGTACGGTTCAGGTCCGTATGGGGGCAACCCCATGAAGGTTCAAGTCCTTTCGCCCGCACCATTGATTGAAAGAGCTCCCAGCAATGGGGGCTTTTTTGTTATGGGCCCACCGCGGGGACTTGAACCTGCGAAGGAGCGAGCGTAAAGAAAACGCGGAGCGTTTTTAGCGAGCTGGCGAGTCCGCCGGCAGGCGGGCGATGCCGGTGCGGATCCGCGAAGCGGATACGCGGACGTCCTTTCGCCCGCACCATTGATTGAAAGAGCTCCCAGCAATGGGGGCTTTTTTGTTATGCACGATCTCCTTGGACGGGTATCCTAATGGCAACGTGTGCCTATCAGAGGAGAGACCATGCTGTTTTCCGGTATCATCGCTGCCCTTACGAGCCTTTTGATTCCCATCATCATCCTGCTGCTGTTGCTTCCCAACGCCTGCTACGTCGTTGAGCAGCAGCACGCTGTGATCATCGAGCGCTTGGGTAAGTTCAATCGTATCGTCAACGCGGGCTTCCACGTGAAGGTGCCCGTGATTGACCGCAAGGCCGCCACGGTGAGTCTGCGCACCATGAAAAATGGTTTTGGCATCGACGTTAAGACCCAGGACAACGTGACCATTGGCCTTGAGGTCTCCGCTCAGTACCACGTGAGCTATGACATGGGCGCCGGCCCGGAAGATTCGGGCATCTACAAGAGCTACTATATGCTGCAGGAGCCCGTCGACCAGATGCGCGACTTCATCACCGACGCCCTGCGCTCCTCCATCCCCGTCTACACACTCGATGAGGTCTTTGCCAAGAAGGATGACATCGCCAAGGATGTCAACGCTACCGTTTCCGAGCAGATGGCCGCCTACGGATTCACCCTCGTGTCGACGCTCATCACCAAAATCGCACTGCCGACCGAGGTTGAGAACTCCATGAACGACATCAACGCCGCCCAGCGCAAGCGCGCTGCGGCACAGGAGCTCGCCGAGGCCGACCGCATCAAGCGCGTCACCGAGGCGACCGCCGAGGCCGAGGCTATGGAAAAGGCGGGCGAGGGCATCGCCAACCAGCGCAAGGCCATCGCGCTGGGTATCAAAGATTCGCTCGAGATCATCCAGGAGACGGGTGTCGGCAATGACGAGGCCAACCAACTGTTCATGTTTACGCAGTGGTCCGAGATGATGACGGAGTTCGCTCGCACGGGTAAAACCTCGACGGTCGTGCTGCCGAGCGACTTTTCGCAGTCGGCCTCGATGTTCGAGCAGATGCTGGCCGCCGGCAAAGTTCAAAACGATTCGAAGGAGTAGACGCGCGTGAAATACACCGTCGTTTGCGTCGGTAAGCTCAAGGAGCGCTTTTGGAAGGACGCGTGCGCTGAGTACACCAAGCGCCTAGGTGCCTATGCCAAGGTGGATATCCGCGAGGTGGCCGATATCGACCCGGCTAAGGCGGGCGGCGTGGATGCCGCGCGCGACAAGGAGGGGGCGGCGATTCTTGCCGCCTTGCCATCTCGAGCGCATGTGATCCTGCTGGCTATCGAGGGCAAGGAGCGCTCGAGCGAGGAGTTTTCGGCGAGGCTCGACGATCTTATGCTGCGAGGCAACAGCGACATTGCCTTTGTGATCGGCGGATCGGACGGCGTGAGTGATGAGGTGCGCGCCCGCGCCGACGAGATGCTCAGCTTTGGACGCATTACTTTGCCGCATAACCTGGCGCGTGTGGTGCTGCTAGAGCAGATTTACCGTGCCTGCAAGATCAGTCGTGGCGAGCCGTATCACAAATAGGTCGGCAATACGAAACAATGGCGTGGGACAATACCTTTCGTTTTGAGGAATGTGTCTGAAAGGACTATGCGATATGAAGATTGGATTTGTCGGTTTTGGCAATATGGCGAGCGCTATGGCCGATGGCTGGATCGCTGCCGGTGTAGCTGCGAGCGACATGTGCGCCTGCGCGGGTCGCTACGACGCACTGGTTGAGCGCTGCGAGGCGCGCGGCATGGTCGCCTGCCACGATGCCGCCGAGGTTGTCGCCGCATCCGATATCGTGGTCGCTGCGGTCAAACCGTACATGATCGAGAAGGTATTCGCCCCGCTCAAGGATGCTCTTGCCAAAAAGGTCGTTCTGTCGGTTGCCTGGACCTGGGACAGTGCCAAGTGGGAGCAGGTCCTGCCGGGCGTCGCGCATATCTCGACGGTGCCCAACACGCCGGTTTCGGTAGGCGAGGGCGTCATCGCCTGCGAGAAGGCTTCGACGCTTAACGACGAGCAGCGTGCTGTGGTGCTCGACCTGCTCGGTAAGCTTGGCGCTGTCGTCGAGCTCGACACAAGCCTGCTGTTTGTGGGCGGCACGGTGGGTGGTTGCGCTCCGGCGTTTGTCGCCATGGCAATCGAGGCCCTGGGCGATGCGGCGGTCAAGCACGGTATCCCGCGTGCGGATGCTTATCGCATTGTGAGCCAGATGGTGCTGGGTACGGCAAAGCTGCAGCTTGCAACTGGCCAGCATCCTGCGGCGATGAAGGATGCCGTATGCTCGCCCGGTGGTGCCACCATCAAGGGCGTCGTTGCGCTCGAGGACGCCGGCATGCGCAGCGCCCTGGTCAAGGCAATCGACGCAACCCTCCAGTAAAACCGACCAAAAAAGGGACAGGTTTATGTTGGCAGGTTTTTCCTGCGGTTTTGTCCTTTTAGCGAAAAGTGCCCCGCAACTGGCTCAATTCCAGTTGCGAGGCACTTGCGTTTGCCCAGATAAAACCGACCAAAATAAACCTGTCCCTTTTTGGCAGGTTAGTCCCAGAAGCTGTCTTCTTCGTCCTCGGACTTGGGGCCGCGGTCGACATACATCTTATGGGTGCGCTTCTCCATTACAAAGGCAATAATCGCAAACAGCAGGATGCCGCCGGCGAAAAGGATGGCAAAACCGGTGCGGGTGCCAAACAAAAAGGAAAAAACTGCGTCCATTGGGTGCCTTCTTGCGTAGTTGAGTTGGGTCGTAAACGCTCATAAGTATATACTTGCCCATACATGTACAAGGTTGCAACCTAAATGGAATGTATATCGCCGGAGGATCTAATGCTTGATATCAAGTTTGTTCGCGAGAACCCCGATGCCATCGATGTCGCCATGGCTAACCGCCAGACGTCTTGGGATCGCGAGAAGTTCTTTGAGCTCGACGACGAGCGTCGTGCCGTCATCACCGAGGTCGAGGAACTTCAAGCCACGCGCAATGCCGAGTCCAAGAAGATCGGCGCCCTGATGAAGGAGGGCAAGAAGGACGAGGCCGAGGCCGCCAAAGAGGCCGTGCGCGCCGTCAACGAGAAAATTGACGGTCTGGCCGAGCGCCGCACCGCCCTCGAGCAGGAGCAGTACGACTTCATGGCTCACCTGCCCAACATTCCTTGCGAGGCCACGCCGTACGGCAAGGACGAGGACGAGAACATCGAACGCCGTCGTTGGGGCACCCCGCGCGAGTTCGACTTCGACTTTAAGCCGCACTGGGATCTGGGCACCGACCTCGACATCCTTGACTTCGAGCGCGGGAACAAGCTCTCCGGCAGCCGCTTCACCGTTCTCGGTGGCGCCGGCGCCCGTCTTGAGCGCGCCCTCATCAACTTCTTCCTCGATACGCACACCAGCCGTGGTTTTAAGGAGTGGTGGCCGCCCATCGTCGTCAAGCGTCAGACCATGTTCGGCACGGGCCAGCTGCCCAAGTTCGAGGACGACGCCTATCACGTCTCGGGCGACAACTTCCTGATCCCCACCGCCGAGGTCGTGCTCACCAACCTGCACGCCGGTGAGGTCCTCGACGCCGATACCCTGCCGCGCCGCTACACCGCCTTCACCCCCTGCTTCCGCGAGGAGGCCGGCTCCGCTGGTCGCGATACCCGCGGCGTCATTCGCCAGCACGAGTTCGACAAGGTCGAGATGGTCAAGTTTGCCAAGCCGGAGGAGTCCGACAAGGAGCTCGAGAGCATGACCGCCGAGGCCGAGTTCCTGCTGCAGCAGCTGGGTCTTCCGTATCGCGTGATTAGCCTGTGCACCGGCGACCTGGGCTTCTCTGCCCGTCAGACCTACGACGTCGAGGTCTGGCTGCCGAGCTACAACGCCTACAAGGAGATCAGCTCCTGCTCCAACTGCGGTGACTTCCAGGCCCGTCGCGCCAACATCAAGTATCGCGACCCCGAGAACTTCAAGGGTTCGCGCTATCTGCACACCCTCAACGGTTCCGGTCTGCCGGCTGGCCGTACCATGGCAGCCATTCTGGAGAACTACCAGAACGCTGACGGCACCATCACGATCCCCGAGGTTCTGCGTCCCTACATGGGCGGCCTCGAGAAGATCGAGCCGGTCGCGTAGATTGGCTGCATAAGCGATTTGCTAGGGCACTCCTTTTTGGGGTGCCCTTTTTGTGTGCGGCCATACCATGCTGTGCGGACAGCTCAATAGAAAACACACGAACAACTGTTCTGTATACAGCCATCTACCTGCTATGCTTTTGCTAAATAAGAGCGAGAGAAAGGGGACGCGATGGAGCTGTTTGATGATCGGGTGGTTTTGTTTGAGAGCGACGAGGGCGGGGAGTACCTGCTTGTGACGTGTGAGCCGTCTGGCATGGGTGGCCTGGTGGTTCGACAGACGAGCGAGGGTCCGTTGACCCAATGGTGCTACGAGGAGTCGCCGCATGTGGTTGAGACGTTTGTGGCGCACGAGGGGCTTGTGGCCCTGGAGCATTTCTATGGGGTCCGGACATCTAACCAGGTTGCTCGCATGTTGAGTATCTCGTTTGCCGATTATGATTGTGCCCAGCGGGTGAGATCGCTCCTGAGGGAACTTGATGCTAAGTTTGACGTGATCGAAAAGCCAATCGATCGTACGGGGAACGACGGTATATGCGGAGCAGCATGACAAAACTGCGTTTCACAAAAAAGTTTGAGATTGTGCTTGACTCCAATAAGCTAAAGTGGTTTTATATGTCTTGCGCTGCGGCGTTACCTCAGCTGGATAGAGGGTCTGACTACGAATCAGAACGTCATAGGTTCGAATCCTATACGCCGCACC
>NZ_JAQLDU010000003.1:104211-166290 GCF_028209625.1 Collinsella aerofaciens
GGGCGAGCGCGCCGGCAGGCGGGCGAAGCCGGTGCGGATCCGCGCAGCGGATGCGCGGAATCCTATACGCCGCACCATTTGAGATTAAAGCTCCCGGCAACGGGGGCTTTTCTTTTACGCCAGCTTGAGTGCTTTTGTCCAAAGGGACGATTTACTGTCGACTCGTGTAAGATTCCGAGTAGATGTCGCGACTTATTCGCGACCACTCCTTCTCAAGCGACCGATCAGGGTGATATTTCGTGGCAGAACGTCCGACATACAAGCTCAGGTTTCTCGATCCCAAGAAGCGCTTTCCGGCGATGCCCGAGCAGCCAGCGGGACGCTCGTATGGCGTGGTCTGGAAACTCTTTGGCGAGGATCAGCATGAATCTTGTTATGTCGTCGAATTCGTTGGCAAAAGTCATGTGTCGCTTTTGGGCTACGTAAGCGTTTCGGGTGAGGTGTACAAGGTGGACCGCCCCGTTAGCGAGGCTCCGCTGCCCAACGATCCCGATATGGAACTCGTCCTTGACGAGTCGGACTCCGGTATTGGTGAGATTGTGGTTCGGGGAGCCAACGGCACAATGCGCGCGTGCGCGCGAACCGTCGGCTCTCCCGAAGGCCCCATGCGCGAACAGTCCGAACACGAGACATGGAATTCGGCCCGCTCCCTTCCTTACGGCGAGTTCATGGCATCGATGTTCCTGCGCTACGTGATATTCGCTGACTCCGAAAATGCCATTGCGAGCACGGCGGACGCCGGCGGACTCGACGAGGGTATGCAAAATGTTATCGACAAGATCAAGCTCGTAAAGTTGCCCGAGCCGGTCGAGGTGTTTTTGGGCTTTAACACGGCACCGCTCCCTGATGCTATCGAGACGCTGCTTTACCGCGTTGACCATGCCGAGAATCCGAGCGGTATCGAGCGCTATGCCGCCGCCCTTATGAGTGAAATTGACTTGCCCCGCTTGCGCACCATCGCCGCTAAGTCCGAGATGAGCCTGGCTCGCATCGATCGCTCAAAGCTTTTCTATCTCAATTTTGATCGCAGCCTGCTGGACCAGGACGAGATTGACATGCTGCTTGCCATCGAGTGCCGTCTTAACCGTCTCTCCGGCATCCTTGAGCACATCGGGGCCGGATTGGTCCCTGCGGCATCCTCGCCGAGCCTTGAGGGCTGCGCGCTCTTTGATGCGTGGCATATCGCCAAGACGACCAACGATGTTCCCCGACTGCTCGATACGGCCTCGAGCGATAACCCGTGGGGCAAACCGGGTACGGTGGCTTGCCAGCCGGGCGGTGAGTGGGATGTGCGTACCCGCTTCGCGCGTATTGTCGAGGCACTTAACGTGGTCACGCGGCTCGACTATACCTATCGGGCAAACGTTGCCGAGGGGATCATGCTCGTTCGGTTTGGGCAGTCTGTCGCGGACGCCATGCCGCAACGTGAATACGACGCTCAAGATGACGCCTGGCGCGAGCTGGACGAGGACACGCGCACGATCTGGTCCGCGGAGCACGATGCGCGTGTGGCAATCACGCTTGCGGCAGCGTGTTTTGCCGCGGGCACCTGCATCACGCGCTGCTATGTGCAGATTGCTGCTCCCGACGGTGAGCAGGGCGAGCGCGTTGTCGCAACGTATTTCTTTGGGCGCGCGGCCTATCTGGCCGATTGCGTGCCTGTCGCCAAGGATCTTGAGAGCATGGACATGGACGATATGCCGTGCAAGCGTGTACTTGAGGCGTATGAGTCAACCGCTCCGGAGACGATTGAGCCTGCGGAGGTTCATGCTCGTCCGCGTGATGACCATCGCATGCTGCCGCCGGCGTTGCGCGATCTGCTGCTTGCCGATACGGCTGACGAGCTGGAGGTCATGGAAGAGGACGACGACCCATACGTGGCCCGTGTTGTTGAATTGCGCGAGCAGGCAAAAGTCGACCGTACAGGCGCTTTTGAAGGCTTTTCCCGTCTTGTCGAGGAGTTGGAGGCTAAGTGCGCCGTCGCCGAGCTTTTGGCGACAGGTCTGGTTCAAACGCAGTTTTGCGATAACCAGCTGGTGCGCATGGTGCTACCGGTGTTGGAAGAAGACCGCTCTGTGCGAATCCTTCGTGCGCCCGATGCGCTGTACTTTGCCCAGCACGAGATCTGCAGTTTTTACGCCGAGCAAGAGGACTTTGAACGAGCACTGCCCGAGGTGCGCCATCTTTACGATCTGGCGCGCTCGTCCATGCAGTCGCACTTTGCGCTCATCAACGTGCTTGCGCGTCTGGAGCGCTTTGACGAGATTATCGAGGTGGCGCGCCACGGCCTACGTATTGCCAGCGATCGTTCTGCAATCGGCTACCTGTTCTATCGCTTGGCGTTTGCCTATTGGAATTGCGATCAGCTCGACCTGGCGCTGGCTTGTTACCGTCTGGTGCCGCGCGGCGAGGAGTCGGGCAGCAGCGCGCTGGAAGAAATGCAGGGCCTTATGAACGAGATGGGTGTCAGCGAGCCTCCGACGTTCGAGGAAGCGGTCGAGACCATCCGCAGGGCTGGACTCGAATTGCCGCCCGTGCCCGCGGTGGCCAACCAGCTTGCGGATGCCGCCGTGCAGCTGGTCGATAACGGTTTCTTTTTCCTGGCGCGCGGTTGCATCTTCCAAATGTGGCGCACCATGGGCAACGACGAGCTCGGCTCCCTCAACCGCTCGCTGGGGTAGGGGCGAAAACTGCAAGGAGGAAAGGCCGCTGGGCAATTAGAAAATTCCCTCTTGCCCAACTTCGACTGTTTGGTTACTATAGAACGGCTGTTACGGAGAGCTGACCGAGAGGCCGAAGGTGCTCGCCTGCTAAGCGAGTATGCCCCAAAAGGGCATCTGGGGTTCGAATCCCCAGCTCTCCGCCAGTACGAATTTGAAGAAGGGTCCCATTTGGGGCCCTTTTTATTATCAAGAATGGCGGCTGGGGATTCGAACCTCAAAAAAGGAGGCATCCTTTCGGACGCCTCCTTTCAGCGGACTTATTATTCTTGCGCCCTACACCTCGGGCGCCTTGGCGACGGTCTCGCTTTCTGCCGTGAGCGGGCGGTTGTCGATGCGACGGCCCAAGCGATCGAGCTTCACGAGCAGCCATTCAATGGGATTCGGCCCTGCGCCTTCCTCGTCGGCAACCAGGTCCATGACGGCGATCTTGGTGCCGTCCTGCTTGAGCGTAACGCTGCCCACCTTGTCGCCCACATGCACCGTGCCCGAAAGATCGTCGTAGCTAACCTTTTCGGTCACCTCGCCGGCAAGGGAAAACACGGTCGCTTGCGCCGTGGGATCGGCGAGTGTGGCGTCGATCGTCTTATCCGTCCAGTCGGTTTGACCAATGCGCGCCATAAGCGGGTTGCCGTTGGCGGTCTTTTCCTGTGTGTTGGCGATTGCGACCGTCACCTTGTGACCGTAGTACCAATTGGCAAGGGTTGCGGTATCGGTAAAGCGCTGGTCGGTGGTGGTGGAGTTCAAAACGACGGTGTAGATCTCGTCGCCGTCGCGGTTGTAGGCGCTCGTAAAGCAATAGCCCGCGTCGTCGGTGGTACCGGTCTTGCCACCGATGTTGCCATCTTGGCCCAGCAAATAGTTATGCGTGTCCATGGAATGCGAATGGTCGGTGCCGTCGGCGCCCGTGACTTCGATCCAGGAATCCTCGCTCGCTACGACCTCGCGGATCGTATCGTTTTTCATGGCCTCCTGCATCATCAGCGCTACGTCGTGTGCGGTTGAGTGCATATCGCCAGCCCACTCATCAAAGTCCAGACCATGCGGGTTTTCAAAAAGCGTACCGGTGCAGCCGAGCTTCTTAGCGCGTTCGTTCATGGCCTTCACAAAGGTGGCCTCGGCGTCTTTAGTCTTAGGGTCGATCTTCTTGCCCACATATTCGGCGAGCACGATGGCGGCGTCGTTGCCCGAGGGAATCATCAGGCCGCGCAGCGCCTGCTCCACGGTAAGCTCGTCGCCTTCGAGCAAGCCGGCGGTCGAATTACCCACGGTGGCTGCGGCGTTGCTCACCGTGACCTTCTCGTCCATCTTGCAATTCTCGACGGTTAGGATTGCGGTCATGACCTTGGTGATCGAGGCGATTTTGACCTGCTCATCGGCGCCGCGCCCATAGTAGACGGTGCCGTCTTTGCCCATGACGAGGGCATTGGTCGCATCGATATCGGGCAGGTTTTCGGCCGTGATGCCGCGCGCATCGGCGGTTTTGCCGCAAACATTGTCGGTCGTGAGCACTTGGGCGCCGGCGACGGTGGGCACGCCAGCGGCAAGGGCGATAGCGCAGACAAAGCCGGCGGCAAGCTGGGCTGAGCGCTTTGCAAAAGAGATGAGGGACTTCACAGATTTCGCTTTCGACGGGATGGTCTCTTCTGGAACTAGAGTATATCGTTTGCCGGTGTCGGCGATCATCGCGTGCGTGCGTGGCCCACATCCGCGCCCGAACGGGCACAAGGGTGCTTAAGGCCGACTTAATCACCCACGCTTGTTGTGTGTGGCATGCGCCCCCTCGGGCATAATGGAGCGCGAGAGGAGCACGCATGAACGAGCGCATTTTGGTAGTTGATGACGAAAAGGCCATCGCCGACTTGGTTGGTATCTACCTTACAAAAGAAGGCTTTGACGTACAGGTCGCCTATAGCGGGGCCGATGCTGCCAAGGCAATCTTGGAGCAGGAGTTCGATCTGGCGCTGCTGGATGTCATGCTGCCCGATATCGATGGCTTTGAGCTGCTACGTACGATCCGTTCCAGCCATACCTATCCCGTGATCATGCTGACGGCGCGCGATGCCCAGCAAGACAAGATCGAGGGCCTTTCGCTTGGCGCGGACGATTATGTGGTCAAGCCGTTCCGTCCGCTTGAGCTCATCGCACGCGTGCACGCTCAGCTTCGTCGCTACACCAGCTACGGTAGCCGCGCGCAGGCGGCCGAGTCGCCGACCATCCAGCTCGACGGCCTTGAGATCAACCGCGATGCTCGTTCCGTGACAGTGGACGGTTCACCGGTTCGCCTCACGCCCATCGAGTATTCCATCTTGCTGTATCTGGTCGAGCATCGCGGCAGCGTGGTGGCCGTGGAGGATCTGTTCCGCGCGGTGTGGAACGAGGATTTTATGCCCGGCTCCAACAATACGGTGATGGTGCACATTCGCCACCTGCGCGAAAAGATCGGCGACGACGCTCAAAAGCCGCGCTTTATCAAAAACGTCTGGGGCGTCGGCTACATCATCGAATAACGCCTCGACGGCGGGGGAGTGGATATGACAAAAGACGACAGAAGGGTATTCGAGGTGCCCGATCGACTCTTTGAATACATGAGGGCGGTCGTTGACAACCGTGCGTTAGCGACGGTGCTGCTCTTTTTGCTGAGCCTGCTGCTTATCGGCATCGACAATATCGTCGGCATTCTGGCAGTTCTGCTCATTGGCTTTTTGCTGATTGATCGATTCGAAATCGTTCGTCGCTGTGTGGTAATCGGCGGTGCCGCATGGACCATTACGCTGGCGATCGGGGCCATGGCGCTTGGCGGTATTGTCGAGCCCGTGTTCTTTGACGCCGGCTTTGTGTTCAACATGCTTGGCTTTGTGCTGGCGCTTGCCGTGTGCGTCCTGTTCTTTTGCGGCCGCGCCCTGTACTACCAGGGCTATGAGCAGGGCGAGCAGCATGCCGATTGTGTGCTGGCCGCTCGTATTCAAGATCGCCTGATCGATCACCCCGACACCTGGGACAACATCGACGGCGACTTCCTGGAGGTCGAGGGCGCACTCAACCGTGTGCGCGATCGCGAGCGCAAGGTGCAACAGGCCTTGCGTGACGAGTCTCATCGCAAGGACGATCTGGTCACGTACTTGGCACATGACCTACGCACCCCGCTTGCCAGTGTGGTGGGCTATCTTTCGCTGCTTCAAGAGGCTCCTGAGCTGCCGGTTGAGCAGCGCGCACGCTTTACGGGCGTGGCGCTCGACAAGGCCCATCGGCTCGACGCGCTTATCGAGGAGTTCTTCGACATCACGCGCTTCGATTTCCACGATATCGTGCTCACCCGCAGCTACGTCGATTTGGGGCTATTGCTGGCGCAGGTGGCAGACGAGTTCTATCCCATTCTCAACGAGCAGCGCAAAGAAGCCCGGGTTGATATCTGCGAGGACCTGACGGTGCTCGTGGACGGCGACAAGATGGCGCGCGTATTCAACAACATCATGAAAAATGCCGTTGCCTATAGCTATGAAGGCTCGATGATCACGATTGAGGCTAGGCGCCTGAGCGACGGCGGCGTGCGCGTGCGATTTATCAACCAGGGCGATCCGATCCCCGAGCCAAAGCTCAAGGTGATCTTTGAGAAGTTCTATCGCCTGGATGCGGCGCGTGCGACCAATCGCGGCGGCGCTGGGCTGGGTCTTGCCATCGCCAAGGAGATTGTCGGGGCGCATGGCGGTACCATCGCGTGCGAATCGACGCCCGAGCATACCGTTTTTACCATCGAACTGCCCGCCGCGTAGCGCAGGCGTCCTTACAAACACCTGACAATGCGCTCACGTGCGTATGAGCCGCGATTTCTACTATCGATACTGCTGAATTGATATCGATGTGGAGGTATGCGGTATGACGGCTGCTGCGGCTGTGGAGCCCACGGAGCTTGAAGAACTCATGGAAGCGCAGGCCGAGGCCGCGCATGAGCGCGAGGTTGGGGATGCGACTCGCCCCACGGCAGAGGATCTTGCCGCCTCGCCGACGCGCATCGACGTCGAGGGCCTCGACCTGTTCTATGGCGACCACCATGCGCTCAAGGACGTGAATATCAAGATCCGCGACAAGCAGATCACCTCGTTCATCGGGCCTTCGGGCTGCGGCAAGTCGACGCTGCTGCGTTGTTTTAACCGCATGAACGACAGTATCAAGGACTGTCGTATCGAGGGCAAGATCGCGCTCGACGGCCAGGATATCCTGGGCGACTACGACATCTGCCGTCTGCGCCAGCGCGTGGGCATGGTGTTCCAGCGCCCCAACCCGTTTCCCATGAGCATCTACGACAACGTCGCCTACGGTCCGCGCGGTATGGGTGTGCGCGATCGCGCCGTGCTCGATGAGCTGGTCGAGGACTCCCTTCGTCGCGCTGCGCTATGGGATGAGGTCAAGGACAAGCTCAAGGAGTCGGGCCTGGGTCTTTCGGGTGGACAGCAGCAGCGCCTGTGCATCGCCCGCGCACTTGCCGTGCAGCCCGATATTCTGCTGATGGACGAGCCTACGAGCGCCCTTGACCCCGTGTCGACGCTGGTGGTGGAGCAGCTCGCCTGCGAGCTCAAGGAGACCTGCACGCTCGTGGTCGTTACGCACAATATGCAGCAGGCGGCGCGTATTTCCGACTCGGTCGCGTTTTTCTTGTTGGGTGAGTTGGTGGAGCACGCGCCCACCGCTCAGCTCTTCAAAAATCCGACCGACCCGCGCACGGCCGATTATTTGACGGGGCGTTTTGGCTGATACCATCTCGTAAAGGCACCTTTAGGGTTAAGATGCGGTCATGCCGGCCGCAAAGGGGTTCAACATGATCTATTACGTCGAGGACGATGACAACATCAGGGATTTGACGGTCTATGCGCTGCGCAAGCAGGGGATCGAGGCCGAGGGCTTTTCGTGCGATGGCGAGTTTAAAGCTGCCGTGGCGCGACGGGTGCCCGATGCTGTGCTGCTCGATATCATGCTGCCCGATACCGATGGCCTGGCGATTATGCGTCGCCTGCGTGCCGACCGCCTGACGGCGACGGTGCCCATCATGATGCTCACCGCCAAGGACACCGAGCTCGACAAGGTTATGGCGCTCGATGGCGGTGCCGACGATTACCTGACCAAGCCGTTTTCGCTCATGGAACTTGCCAGCCGTTGCCGTGCGCTGCTGCGCCGCGGCGGCATGGTCAAGCAGGCGAGCGACGTGCTCAGCGTGGGCGATATCGTGCTTTCGCCCAGCCATCGCGAGGTGACCGTTGCCGGCGAGCCGCTTAAGCTCACCCTGCGCGAGTTCGACCTGCTCGAGTACCTCATGCGCAAGCCCGGCGTGGTCTTTACCCGCGAGTCGTTGCTGCAGAGCGTGTGGGGCTGGGACTTCGACGGCGGTTCGCGCACCGTTGACGTGCACGTGCAAACGCTTCGCCAAAAACTGGGCGAGCATGCCAGCGCCATCGAGACCGTGCGCGGCGTGGGTTATCGCCTGGCCGAGCCTTCTGCCGGTGATGGTGCCGAAGGCGACGACACCGCGGCCACCGCATCGGAGGAGTAACCCGTGGTCTTCGCCCCCCAGGGAAAACATACGCTGTCGCACCGCGTTTTTGTGACGATCTTTGTCTGCGCCATGGCGGTTATCGTGGCGTTTACGGTGCTGGGTGCGTTCTTTGTGCAAAACACCTTGGCGGATGCCACGAGTGCCAATCTGGCGCAGGAAACCGAGCTCATTGCTGCCGCCCTCGACGAGCAGCAGGAGCCCATCCCGTTCTTGCGTAGCCTCGATCGCGAGGACTTACGCATCACGCTGATTAACAAGGATGGATCGGTTGCCTACGACAACGAGGCGTCGCCTTCCACACTGCCCAACCATGGCGATCGCCCCGAGGTCATCGAGGCCTTTGAGAGTGGTTCGGGTTCCGCGGAGCGCGCAAGCTCTACACTCGACGAGATTATGCTGTATCGCGCCGTCACCCTTGATAACGGCCAGGTCGTCCGCTTGGCGCAGGCCCAGCCTGGCGTTGCGGCGATTTTGCTGTCGATGCTGGGGCCGATGCTGCTTATCGCAGCAGCGGGTGCAGTACTCTCGTTTTTTATGGCGCGCCGTGAGTCCCGTGCCATCATCGCGCCGTTGCAAGAGGTGGATTTGGATCACCCACGCCGTAGCTATGAGCACGCCTATGCCGAGATGGTCCCTATGCTTGAGCGTATCGAGTCGCAGCGCCAGGAACTCAAGCGCCAAATGGCGGTGCTAGCGGACAACGACCGTATGCGCCGCGAGTTCACAGCGAATATCACCCATGAGCTCAAGACGCCGCTTACGGCGATTTCGGGCTATGCCGAGCTCATCGCAAACGGCATGGTCGAGGGCGAGGACGACCTGCGCAACTTTGGCGGTCGCATCTATCGTGAGGCGGGCCGCTTGGCAGCGCTTGTCAACGACATCCTTACGCTGTCTAACTTGGACGAGGCCGAACGTGCAACTGAAGGCGAGGCAGTGCCCATTGGGTCCACGGAGCCTATTGAGCTCTCGCGTGCGATCTACGCGGTTGAGCAGCGTCTTGAACAGGTTGCCCGTCAGGCGAATGTGACGATAAGTCATGAGACCAAGCCTGTGGTCATCGAAGGCGTGTCGCGCTTGGTCGACGAGCTCATCTATAATCTGGCAAGCAACGCCATCCGCTACAATCGGCCCGGCGGTACGGTTACGCTGCAGTGCGGCACCAACGACGAAGGCCATCCGTTCCTCGCTGTCGCCGACACGGGAATCGGTATCGCGCCTGAAGAACAGGGCAAGGTATTTGAGCGGTTCTATCGCGTGGACAAGAGTAGGTCCAAGGCACGCGGCGGAACCGGCCTGGGGCTTGCCATTGTCAAGCATGCGGCCCTGTATCATCACGCCACGCTTGATCTGTCGAGCGAGTTGGGCGTGGGAACCACCATTACGGTGACGTTTCCCATACAGCAGGACGAGCCATTCGCATAGCGATACAACACAGATATTGATGTAGACGCCGCATTTGACTTTCGGGTGCGGCGTTGTTGTGCAATTTTACGATTGCTTCCGACATTTTTACAGGAGAGCCTGTTTCTTATGTATAGAGTTTGGTCTCGGTAAAAAGATGCGATAACATACGGACAGTTTTGTCAATCCGAACTGGGGAAATGAAAGGCAAGCTGCATGACCCTTCTCGAACTGTTCCAGCTGCTGAAGAAGCACCTCAAGCTGGTCATCACCCTTCCGGTGGTCTGCGCGATCGCCATGGGCATCGTGTCCTTCGTTGCGATGGACAACACCTATACCGCGACGACGAGCATGTACATTCTCGCCAAGACCGACGATAGCGGTCAGATGAGCTACAACGATCTCTCGGCGAGCCAGATGCTTTCCAACGATATCGCCACGCTGCTGGATAGCGATAGCGTTAAGAGCGGCGCCGCCAAAGAACTGGGCCTCACCGATTTGGATGACTACAAGGTGTCTGTTTCCTCCGAGACCACCACGCGTGTCATTACGCTTTCGGTTACCGGCACCGATGCCAAGGAGACGGCTGAGGTCGCAAAGGCCATTGCCAGCTCGGTGAGTACGGTCGCTCAGAACGTCGGCGCTGCCCAGAGCATCAACGTTATCGACGAGGCTAAGACCCCCGAAGCCCCCAGCGGCCCCAAGCGCACGCTGTATATTGCCGTCGCGTTCCTCGCCGGTATCTTTATCGCAGTTGCCTATGTCGTTTTGGCAGACATGCTCAATACCCGCATCCGCGGTGCCGAAGAGGCAGAAGAGCTCCTGGGTATTCCCGTTGTTGGCCGAATTCCGGCTATGAAAGGTGGTAAATAGGCATGGCTAAGGCAAAGAACACCGATAAGCTCGTTGTGCAGAATGCCGCCAAGACCCTTCTGGCCAACATCCGCTTTGCGAGCGTGGACGACCCCATTCGCACCATCACCGTTACCTCCTCGATTCCCAACGAGGGCAAGTCTACGGTTTCCATTAATCTTGCTCAGGCAATCGCCACGAGCGGCAAGAGTGTCCTGCTGGTCGAGGCTGATATGCGTCGCAGGTCCCTTGCCGATATGCTCGGCGTCCGCTCCCGCGGCGGACTCTATGCAGTCCTGTCCGAGCAGATCTCCATTGACCAGGCAATTGTCGAGACGGGTCAGAAGAACTTCTACTTCCTCGATGCCGAGCCGCACATTCCCAATCCTGCCGACATCATCGTCTCCCATCGCTTTGCCAAGCTGGTAAAGGCACTGTCCGCCAAGTTCCAGTACGTCATCTTCGATGCTCCTCCGGTCGGCACCTTCATCGATGCTGCCGAGATTGCCAGCTTGACTGACGGCGCGCTGTTCGTGGTGCGCGAGGACTTTACCAAGCGCGAAGAGGCGCTCAACGCTATCGCCCAGCTTAAGAAGTCCGAGAAGGTCAAGCTCATCGGTACCGTCATGAATTACTGTGAGACCGAGACCAGCGTGTACTACTATTCTTACTACACCAAGGACGGTAAGAAGGTTAAGAAGGGCTCCGACGATCAGGGCACTTCCAAAAAGGGCATCTTCACCAACCGAGCAAACGTTTAGTTGATTAAGGCTGACCTATGCGTGACATTCATTGCCATATCTTGCCGGGTGTAGACGACGGCGCCGCCGATCTCGAAGAGAGCTTGGCGATGCTCGAGGCTGCCAAGCGGGCCGGTGTAACCAGAATCGTTTGCACTCCTCACTGCCGTGATCCCTATTTTGATTACGACAAGATGTGGGATGCCTTTGAGCTGCTGCGCGATAACGCTGACGGTTTTCCGCTCCAGATGGGCTTCGAGGTCAACCATCGAAAGCTCGTTGAGCTTGGTATCGATGCCGCGGATCACTTGCATTTCGATGGGACCAACGAGTTTCTGCTCGAGCTTTCGACGCATGCCGATGCGTATGCGTTTAGAGAGTACGAGAACACGATTTACGATTTGCAGTGCCGTGGCTACCAGGTGATCATCGCTCATCCTGAGCGCTATCGTGCGGTTCAAAAGGATGTAAGTGTGGCGGAGCGCCTGGTCGATATGGGCTGCAAGCTGCAGGCTTCGGCGGACTTTATTGCCGGCGGTCGATTTGGTCGCGAGAAAAAGCCGGCACAGCGCCTGTTCGATCAGAACCTGTACAGCTTCATCGCGAGCGATGCCCATAACGTGGGTCATTACGACTGCCTGGCGAAGGCTCGCGCGAAGTTTAGCGTGCGCGGAGCTCATTTTCGCTAAAATCTGTCCCTAACGTCCGCATTGAATGAAAGGGCAGCCATGGATATCCAACTTAAGACGGGATGCTTTGATGACGCGGCGTTGGTGCGCCGCGTCGTTTTTATGGACGAGCAGGGCTACGAGAATGAGTTTGACGCTATCGACGAGGATCCGAACTGCATCCATGTGACGCTCTATGTAGACGGTGAGCTTGCCGGTTGCTCGCGCGTGTTTCCCGAAGAGCTTGAGCGCGCAGCTGACGCAGAGGCTCCGGTGTCGCCGGCGTGCGACTTGGACGAAGGCGTCGCGGCGGGGGAGACCTACATTATGGGGCGCGTGGCCGTGCTGCCGAGCATGCGCCGTCGCGGTTTGGCGAGCAAGATTGTCGAGGCCAGTGATACGTGCGCGCGTGATGCCGGCGCCAAGCTCATTAAGCTGCACGCGCAGGAATACGTGCTGCCGCTCTATGCCAAGGCGGGTTACACGCAGATTGCCCCGGTGGACTACGAAGACGAGGGCCAGCCCCATGTTTGGATGGCCAAGCGCGTAGATGGCAGATAGGGACGTTCCTTTCCTGCCGGCAGTCGGGGACACTCCTTGGCAATTGGCGCATCAGAGCGTTTGGACATACAGTTTTTCGATTCCGTATGTATATATGCGCGCTAATGGGTTATAAAATCTAAGTCTGAACATAGCAGGTCTGCAATGCGGCTCGGGCAACCGGGCCGTTTTTGCGGACGGGGGTAGCGCGAAAGGACTGCACATGCGTCAATTTAAGACCGAGAGCAAAAAACTGCTCGACCTCATGATCAACTCCATCTACACCAATAAGGAAATCTTCCTGCGCGAGCTTATCTCCAACGCGAGCGATGCCGTCGACAAGCTCAACTTTAAGAGCCTGCAGGACCCGAGCGTCAAGCTCGACCAGGGCGACCTGGCTATTCGTGTTTCCTTTGATAAAGATGCCCGTACCATCACCATTTCGGATAACGGTATCGGCATGACCGCCGAGGAGCTCGAGCGCAATCTGGGCACCATCGCCCATTCCGGCTCCGAGGAGTTTAAGACTGAGAACGCCGAGCAGCAGGGTTCCGATGTCGACATCATCGGTCAGTTTGGCGTGGGTTTCTACTCCGCCTTTATGGTCGCCAGCCACGTGAAGGTCGTCAGCCGCGCTTATGGCGAGGATACCGCCCACGTTTGGGAGTCCGACGGTCTTGAGGGCTACACCATCGAGGATGGCGAGCGTGCTGAGCACGGTACCGATGTCATCCTGACGCTGCGCGAGAACGAGAAGCTCGACGCCGACGGCGAGGCCGAGACCTACGATCGCTTCCTGACCGAGTGGGGCCTCAAGAGCCTGATTCAGCAGTACAGCAACTATGTGCGCTACCCGATTCAGATGATGGTGAGCAAGAGCCGCCAGAAACCCAAGCCCGAGGACGCCGGCGACGACTACAAGCCCGAGTACGAGGACTACCAGGAGCTCGAGACCATCAACTCCATGACGCCGATTTGGAAAAAGCGCAGCTCCGACGTTGAGCAGAAGGATTACAACGAGTTCTACAAGTCCACGTTCCACGACTTTGACGATCCCGCGCGCACTATCAGCTTCCATGCCGAGGGTACGCTTGAGTACGATGCGCTGCTGTTTGTGCCGGGTCGCGCCCCGTTCGATCTGTACAGCAAGGACTACGAGAAGGGCCTGGCGCTCTACAGTTCCAACGTGCTGATTATGGAGAAGTGCGACGACCTGCTGCCCGACTACTACAACTTTGTGCGCGGTGTCGTGGACTCTGCCGACGTGACGCTCAATATTTCGCGTGAGACGCTGCAACAGAACCGTCAGCTCAAGGCCATTGCCAAGCGTGTCGAGAAGAAGATCACTGCCGATCTTGAGGACATGCGCGATAACGACCGCGAGGCATACGAGAAGTTCTTTGAGAACTTTGGTCGCGGTCTGAAGTACGGCATCTACTCGAGCTACGGCATGAAGGCCGACGAGCTCGCCGACCTGTTGCTGTTCTGGTCTGCCAAGGAGCAGAAGATGATCACCCTTGCCGAGTATGCCAAGGGCATGCCCGAGGGCCAGAAGGCAATCTACTATGCCGCCGGCGATTCGCGCGAGCGTCTGGCCAAGATGCCCGTCGTGAAGGGCGTGCTCGACCGCGGCTACGATGTATTGCTGCTGACGCAGGACGTGGATGAGTTCACCTTCCAGGCCATGCGTGAGTACGTGGCTGCCGATATGCCCAAGGTCTACGAGGATGACGCTGCTCGCGAGGCTGCCGAGAAGGCAGTTGCCGATGGTGCCGAGCCCGAGGTCGAGGATCGTCACCTGGAGCTTAAGAACGTCGCGACCGGCGATCTTGACATGGCGACCGATGACGAGAAGAAGGAGGCCGAGGACGCCACCAAGGAGAACGAGGATCTCTTTAACGCCATGAAGGAGGCGCTCGGCGACAAGGTCGAGAAGGTCGCCGTCTCTGCGCGTCTGACTGACGCTCCCGCCTGCATCACCACCGAGGGTCCGCTTTCGCTCGAGATGGAGAAGGTGCTCCAGAAGGGGCCCGAGGGCGCGCCCGACGGCATGCCCAAGAGCCAGCGCGTGCTCGAGCTCAACGCCAAGCACCCGGTCTTTGACAAGCTTGTCGCTGCCCAGAAGGCAGGCGACGCCGATAAGATCAAGCAGTACTCCGGCTTGCTCTACGATCAGGCCCTGCTGGTCGAGGGCATCCTCCCCGAGGACCCCGTTGCCTTCGCAACAGCTGTCTGCGAGCTTATGTAATTGGGTAGTTACGCGGTTCTGCGAACCGCGTAACTACTCGACGCTGCCCTTCGTTCCGCCGTTCTAACGAACGGCGGACCAGCCGACGCTGCGCGGGCACCAGAGCGACAACTTGTCATTCAAAGAGGACGGCATGACCAGAAGGTCTATGCCGTCCTCTTTTCATGCCAATTTGTTCGCTCTGGTGACCGCTCGCTGGCATTACCAAAACATCGACGGTCCAATAATGATCCCTTGGGGACGGAGAAAAAGTGGTCGTTGGGGGACGTTCTTGTTTGACTGGTAGTTTAAGAACGCCCCCGATGACTATTCGGATTGCTAATTTGTGCGGGTTGTGGTTTTGTGACCTGCTGAAATTTGAGATACTGTACAACTGTACGTTAACTAATCTTCGTAGTATATTGCTACCCGCAAAACTCAATACCATTGTGCTTCGAGACGCTAAAGCGCCTACGTACAATGGTTTTTGATAGTACGATTTGATTCAACGACAGGATGGATGGTCCAAGCGTGAGTCTCGGCAGCAAACTATCCAACGCAAAGGTCTCCTTTGCGATATTTAAGCGCGACATTAAGCGACTGCTTATGAACCCCGTCGCCCTGGTGGTTACCTTGGGCGTGTGCGTCATTCCCTCGCTGTATGCCTGGTACAACATCGTTGCCAACTGGGATCCGTACGGAAATACCCAGGGCATTAAAATCGCCATCGCCAACAACGATCAGGGCACCCAGAATGACTTGGTGGGCGAGCTCAATGCAGGCGATAAGGTGGTCGACCAGCTCAAGGAAAACGATCAGCTGGGCTGGACCTTCGTCGACTCGGCTGCCGATGCCAAAGAGGGCGTCGAGAGCGGGGAATACTACGCGGCGATCGTAATCCCCAAGAACTTCTCCGACAATCTTGTTTCGATGCTCGATGGCAATTACCATCAGCCGAAGCTCACCTATTACGTCAATGAGAAGAAGAGCGCCATTGCGCCCAAGGTCACCGATACCGGTGCCAACACCATCGAGGAGCAGATCAACTCGGAGTTTGTCTCCACGGTGGGCGAGACTGTTGCCAGTATCGCCAAGGATGCCGGTGTCGATTTAAAGGACAAGGCAACCCAGACTCAGGACTCGCTGACAAGTTCGGTGTCCGAGGCATCCGACACCTTGGGTGAGGTGCGCGATTCGATTGGCGATATGAATGCCGCCATCGATAAGACGAGTGGCGCTATCGCCTCGGCTGATGCGGCGCTTGCCGGCTTGCAAGGTCAGGCACCGTCGCTGACGCAGGCAATCTCCCAGGGCAACGACCTGCTGGGCGAGGCTCGCGCCACGGCGGGCAACTCTATCACCTCGCTCTCCAAGGCACTCTCGGAAGGTAGCCTTGCACTCACCAAGACGTCAGCCTCCGCGAACGCTGCGATTGGCAAGCTAACGGGTACGGTCACATCTACGACCACCCGCATCGACAACTCGCTCGAGTCTCTCCAGGCGACGATCGATCACAATAAGGCCGTTATCGGGCACTTGGAGATTCTCGTTAATGACACGTCGACAGGTTCCGAGGAAATTGACGCGCGCATTGTATCGACCATCGATTCGCTTCGCGAGCAAAACCAGAAGCTGCAGAGCATCAAGGATGGCCTTTCTGCACAGTCGAGCGCCATGGCAAACGACGCTACGGCAATCTCGAACGCGAGCAACGCACTCAACGCGGCAATTCAGACCGGTACGGCTAACCTCGGTCAGGCTCAGACCGATCTGGGTCAGAACGCACTTCCGAAGGCTTCGAGCGCGCTTGACTCCTTTGCCGCCGTTTCGGGCGATTTGACCGGCATTGTGTCGGGTATGACCCCCACGATAGCGAGCGCGCGCGGCACGCTGGCGCAGCTCGACGCCACGCTCAAGCAGGCAAAGACCACGCTGTCCCAAACCGACGCCTCCCTTGCCAAGGTTCAGGACAAGCTCGCGACCGCCGCCAATGACATTGCGGCGCTGCAGACCTCTGAGTCTATGGGCGAGTTAGCCGACCTCATGGACGTCGACGTCAATGACGTGGCAGATTTCATGGCATCTCCGGTTGAGCTGACGTCCAAGTCAATCTATCCGGTCAAGAGCTTTGGCTCGGGCATCGCGCCCTTCTACACCAATCTGGCGCTGTGGGTAGGCGGCTATGTGCTCATCGCTATCTATAAACTCGAGGTCGACCGCGAGGGCATCGGTAGCTTTACGGCGCGTCAGGGCTACTTTGGCCGCTGGCTGCTGCTGGTGATCCTGGGTGCGTTGCAGGCCATCATCGTTACGGTGGGAGATCTGGTCATTGGCGTTCAGTGCGTCAATCCGCTGCTCTTTGTACTGGGCGGCATCGCTATTTCGTTCACCTACGTCAACATCATCTATGCGCTGTCCACCACGTTTAAGCATATCGGTAAAGCCATTGGCGTCATCCTCGTCATTGTGCAGATCCCCGGCTCGTCGGGCATGTATCCCATCGAGATGATGCCCGGCTTCTTCCAATGGCTGCATCCGCTGCTGCCCTTCACCTATGGCATCAACCTGCTGCGCGAGACCGTCGGTGGCATGTATTCGTTCAACTACCTGTTCAACCTGTGCATCCTGGGCGTGTTCCTTGCCATCGCACTCTTTATTGGCTTGCAGCTGCGTCCGCTGCTGCTCAACCTCAACCTGCTCTTTGACAAGCAGCTTTCCACGACGGGCCTCATGATCTGCGAGTCCAACGACCTGCCGCGCCAGCGCTATTCGCTGCGCACGGCCATGCGCGTCATGCTCGATTCGGATTCGTACCGTCGCGAGCTGCTCGATCATGCCGTGGCGTTTGAGCATCGCTACCCGTACTACATCAAGGGCGGTTTTGCCGCCGTGGTAGGCGTGCAGGTTCTGCTCTTTGTGCTTTCGACGGTGCTCGATATCGACAATAACGGCAAGATCATCCTGCTCGTTATCTGGATCATTTCGGTTATCGCCATCTGCGGCTGGCTCATCAACATCGAATACATCCGTGCGAGCCTCAATACCCAGATGCGTATCTCGGCGCTTTCGGACGAGGACCTTCGCCGCGAGATGCGCGAGCACACGGCTGCCATCCCTGCCGCCCGTCGCATGTTTGGTCTCAACGCCAGCGAGCGTGGCGCCAAGGGAGGCGAACAGCCTACGAGCCGTCTGTCGCATATCGGTGCGCATCGTAAGGCTCAAGATGCCGACGGCGCTGACAACGTAAACGGAAACGACGGGGACACCACCTCGCTTGGCAAGCACTCTAAAGGAGGTGAGGCATAAATGAAAAACATCCTGCACCTGTTTAAGCGCGATGTCCAAAACGTGTCTCGCTCCGTGATCGGCATGGTCGTCGTGATGGGCCTGATCATCGTGCCATGTCTCTATGCATGGTTTAACATCGCCGGAAGCTGGGATCCCTACGGCAATACCGGCAACCTTAAGATTGCAGTGGTCAACACCGATGAGGGTTACGAGAGCGATCTGATTCCCGTCGAGGTCAACGTGGGCGAAAACGTAACCGCCACCCTGCGCGGCAACGAGAACTTCGACTGGGTCGTCCTCAACGACCGTGATAAGGCGATTGAGGGCGTTAAGTCGGGCGCGTACTACGCTGCCGTCGTTATCCCTAAAACGTTTAGCGCCGACATGATGACGCTTTTCTCGACCGAGGTGAAGCACGCCGATATCGAGTTCTATGAGAATCAGAAGGCCAACGCCATCGCACAGATCGTGACTGAAAAGGGTTCGAGCGCCGTCCAGAGTCAGGTCAACGAGACCTTTACCAAGACCATCACGACCATCGGCCTTAAGACCGTGTCCAGCCTGCTCGACTATATGAGTACCGACCAGGTGAGCAGCTTTATCGCCAATCTGTCCTCGACGCTGGGCGATTCGGTCGAGGACCTGCAGGACGTTCAGGCGAGTGCGACGTCGCTCGCGGGCATTTTGAGCTCCACGTCCGATTCACTGACATCGGCGGGCGGCATGCTCAAGCAGACGGGCACCGTTGATGAGTCGACGAAGCAGCTGATGGAGCACGCCAAGAGTGGCATCAATGATTCCAAGGAAGCGCTCAAGGCCGCCAACGATGCCGTTGACGCGGCGATTGACGGAAGCGCGGGCTCGTTCGACAACGTGTCCGCCGAGCTTGCGAAGGCATTCGATGCCGCGAATCAGCATGTTGACCTTACGGTGTCTCAGCTCAACGAAGCCGCAGCGGCGCTCAATACGCGTGCTGACGATATCGATGCGATGACCGATCAGCTCCGTAACCTTGCCGACCAGGTAAGTGATGACAAGCTCAAAGACGGTCTCGAGTCCGCTGCGACGTCGCTGGGCAGAATTGCCGTGGAGTGCCGCAACAATGCGAAGGACCTGACGGCGACCGCAAAGTCCCTTTCGGACGGCATGGCGGAGGTCAACAACTCGCGTGCCGAGGTCGACCAGGCCATCGCCGATGCCAAGGCGGGTATCTCGGGAGCCAAGTCCGACTACGATTCCACGTTCTCGGTTAAGGCCAAGGAGCTCAAGAAGACCATTTCGGGCGTTCTGGATTCCCTGAACGGTATCTCGGGTGACTTGGATAGCGCCGTGAGCGGTCTGACCGACGCCTCTGGCTCGCTCGCAAAGGGCCTCTCCAAGGCTGCGACGCTGGTCAACAAGGCTTCCGATCAGCTGGGTGAGGCATCGGACAAGATCAGCGCCCTTAAGGACGAGCTCGATGGCGCCCTGATGTCGGACGACCTTGCCACGATCAAGACGATGATCGGCAACGATCCCGAGGGTTTGGCCGTGTCGCTTTCCGGCCCCGTCGCGCTCGACCGCAAGCCGGTCTATCCGATCCGCAATTACGGTTCGGCCATGGCGCCGTTCTATACGATCCTGTCGCTGTGGGTCGGCTCGATCGTGCTGGCGGCCATGATGAAGGTATCGGTTGACGATGAGCTCATCAACGAGCTGATCCCCGTGCGCCTGCACGAGATCTACCTGGGCCGCTACCTGTTCTTTGGAGGTCTGGCCCTGCTGCAGGCGACACTCGTGTGCGCGGGCGACATCCTGTTCTTTGGCATCCAATGCGACAACCCGCTGCAGTTTGTGCTGGCGGGCTGGGTCGCGAGTCTCGTGTTCTCCAATATCGTCTACACGCTCACGGTTTCGTTTGGCGATATCGGCAAGGCGCTCGCTGTCGTGCTGTTGGTCATGCAGGTCGGCGGTTCAGGCGGTACGTTCCCCATCGAGATGACCGGCCCCGTGTTCCAGGCGATCTACCCGTTCCTGCCGTTTACCCACGGCATCAACGCCATGCACGCCGCCATGGCTGGCGCCTACCATATGGAGTACTGGGTTGAGCTGGGTATCTTGGCGAGCTATCTGATTCCGTCGCTGGCCCTGGGCGTCATCTTCCGCCGTCCGGTCATCAAAGCCAACGACTGGATCATCGAAAAGCTGGAATCAACAAAGCTTATCTAGTACAGCAACGTTAACGCCGATGCAGCGCTAATGCCAGCGAGCGAGCCGCATTTGCGCCAAGGTGACGTGAAATGAAAGGGCGCTGACCTTCTGGTCGCGCCCTTGAAATTGAACGTTAGATTGGCGTGAATGCGGCTCGCGCAGCGTCGGCCGGTCCGCCGTTCGGTAGAACGGCGGAACAAAATGCTTTAGTGGGCTGGATTGCGATGCAACACCGGTTGTTGCTACAGTAGCGGGGCGTGCCGGGGGTCCGGCGCGTCCCGTTTTTATTTGACCATGAGGCGGCACGCAGCCATACGCGTGCGGACACCACGCCCAGATTGAGTGCGAGGATGTTCCATGGCCCAATACGCTGCCAACGAAATCGAAAACATGCCCGATAGCCCTGTAGCCCGTGAGGATTTGGGCGCGGGTGGTATTCCCCGGGGTGCCGGCGCACGCTCGCCGTTGTTCTGGAAAGTTCTACTGCTTTCGGTGGCGATTATCTGGGGCTACTCCTTTACCACTATGAAGGACGCACTCGACACCATTCCGGTGTTCGAGCTGGTCTATGTTCGCTTTCTCCCGGCATCACTGGTTATGTTTGCAATTTTCCATAAGCGCATCATCGCTCATTTCAATGCCCGCAACCTGATCGTCGGGCTTGGCATGGGCGCGCTCATGTGGGGTGCCTACGGTTTGCAGACGATCGGCCTGGCACAGACCACGGCGGGCAAGAGCGCTTTTTTGACCGGCACGTATTGCATCCTTGTGCCGTTTGCAAGCTATGTCCTGAGCGGTGAAAAGCTTACCCGGTATAACCTGGGTGCAGCGTTGTTGTGCCTGGCGGGTATTGGCCTGGTAGCGCTCGATAGCGTCGAGTTCAATGCCGGCGATGTTATTACCTTGGGCGGCGCGATCTTCTTCGCCATCCAGATGGCGGTGACTGCCAAGTACGGTCGCAAGATGGACATCAACGTCATCACGTTTTGGATGTTTGTGGGCAATGGCGTTTTGAGTTTAATCACGTCGCTGCTATTCGAGACTCAGGCGCCCCTCTCTGCATGGACGCCGGAGTTTATCGGTGTGGCTGTTTTCCTCTCGGTGGGCTGCACATGCGCGGCGCTGCTCGTCCAAAACGTCGGTTTGGCGCATGTCCCCGCCTCGACGGGCTCACTGCTTCTTTCGATGGAGTCGCCTTCGGGCGTGTTGTTTTCGGTGCTGCTGATGGGGGAGGCGCTCACCTCGCGCCTGCTCGCCGGCTTCGTGCTTATCTTCCTGTCGATTATCTTGAGCGAGACTCACTTCGATTTTTTGCGCAAAAAGCCGCGCCCGCAATTGTAAACAACTTGTTGCGCCGCCCTCTCGGGGCGGCATTTTTTATGCGTCGCCCTTAAAGTTGTACCTTGCACTTTACGCTATCAAAGTGCTTGCTGCAAAAACGTTACTGGAGGGCATTTATGGCACCAGCTCTGTCCGATCTTCAACCGCAATCAGCGCCCAAGGCCACCGCAGCGGCGCAGGCCGCTATCGGTGACGGTCTCGTTGCAGAAGCTCAGGCTTTTGCAGACGAGCTCGCTGTGTGGCGACACGATTTACACCAGATGCCCGAGCTGGGTAATAGCCTCCCGCAGACCTCTGCGTATATTCAAGCGCGCCTGACCGAGATGGAAATCCCATTTGCCACGCTCGTCGATGGTTCCTGTGTCGTGGGCCTTGTCGGCGCCGGTGCCGCCGCGGCCCAGGGCAATGGCGTCTGCACGGACGAACAGGCCGGTACGGTCATCATGCTCCGTGGCGACATGGATGCCCTGCCCGTTGCCGAAGAGTCAGGCGAGCCTTTCGCCTCTACGAACGGCTGCATGCACGCATGTGGACACGATATGCACGCGACGGCGTTGCTTGGAGCGGCGCGCCTGCTCAAGGCCCGCGAGTCTGCGCTTGTCGACGCCAACGCCACGGTTAAGTTGCTGTTCCAGCCGGGCGAGGAAACCTTTGAGGGTGCCCGCGCCGCCATCGCCGACGGTCTGCTGCAGAACCCGCGTCCCCAGGCCGCCTTTGCCATGCATGTCAATAGCCAGTCGCCGCTTGGCCTGGTGCTCTACGGCAGCCCGGCGCTCTCGGGCGTGTACGGTTTTCGCATCACGCTTCAGGGCAAGGGCGGCCATGGCTCGAGCCCCGAGATCTGCATCGACCCCATCACGGCCGGCGTCCATGTGCATCTGGCGCTTCAGGAGCTTATCTCTCGCGAGGTGCCGGCGGCCAAGGAGGTCGCGCTTACCGTTGGCAAGTTCGCCGGCGGTCAGGCCGCAAATGTCATCCCCGACACTTGTGTGCTCGAGGGAACGCTGCGTGGCTTCGACGTCGAGCTCATGGAGCGCCTCAAGACCCGCATCGCGGAGGTCGTCAAAGGCGTTGCCACGACCTATCGTACGCCGGCGACTATCGAGACACTCTCGGATGTTCCCCCGCTCGTACTCGACGACGGCATGACGCAGGCGTCGCTTGGCTACGTGGGCGCGGTGCTGCCCAAGTCCGCCTTCCTGCCGCTGTTCCACGCCATGGCGAGCGAGGACTTCGCGTTGATCTCGAGCGAGATCCCGAGCGCGTACTTTACCGTGGGCGCTGCTGTGACTGATACGGACGAGCATTTTGCTCAGCATCATCCCAAGGCACGTTTTAGCGATGCCGAGCTTCCCCTTGGCGCCGCGGCTTATGCCGCCGTCGCTTTGGGCTACATCGCCGACCACCGGTAGCACCCAATCTTGCTACTCGTTTGCTTAAAAAGGAACAGTATGTCTCAGCAACGTAAGTTCTTCCCCGGCTGGCTCGTGGTGGCCTCCGGCTTTGTGATCATGGCCACGTGCTACACCATTTTCGTCAACTGCATGAGCCTGTTCCAGCCGCTCATCGTCAGCGACTTGGGGATATCTCTTGCGCAGTACAACATCTCCAATGCGATCTCCACGGTGGTGAGCGTTATCGGATCGCTTGTCATTGGCCATGTTGCCGACAAGGTTAGTGGTCGTATTTTGGGTTCGCTTACCGTCATCGCCACCTCGGCGGTGCTCGTGGGCATGAGCTTTGTCGGTGAGCTGTGGCAGGTCTACGTGCTCTTTGCCGTCTCGGGCTGCTTCGCCGTCGCATCGACCCGTCTGCTTATTAGCCTGGTGACCGCTAATTGGTTTACCGCCAAGCGCGGTCTTGCCATCTCCATCGCGCTTTCGGGCTCGGGCTTTGGCGGTGCCATCCTTTCGCCGATTGTGAGTTCACTTATCGTGAGCGTGGGTTGGCGCTCCGCCTTTCTGGTGCTTGCCGCCGTCTGCATGGTGGCGGCGCTGCCCATCACGGCGTATTCCTTCCGCACCAAACCTTCCGAGATTGGCCTGAAGCCGCTCGGCGAGAACCCGGGCGATCCGTCCGTCTCGACGGCTGGCGACAAGGACGGGCGCACGGCGCCCGAGGTTAACGTTGGCTGGTCTCGCATCAAGAAGAGCCCGGCGTTTTGGCTGCTCGTCGTCGCCTTTCTCTTTATGGGCCTCGTTAACGGCGCCATTTTGCCCAACCAGGTCACCAACATGACGAGCGTTACCGTCAACGGTGCCAAGATCGTCACGGGTGGCCACGACCCCATGTGGGCCGGTACGGTTCTTTCGGCCTACATGGTCACCGTCGTTATCGCCAAGATTTCGCTCGGCGCCATTTACGACCGTTTTGGCCTGCGCTTTGGCAATGTGCTGGGTTCTGTCGCGTGCATCATCGCCTGCGCCGCCCTGTGCTTTCCCGCAACCGACCTTGGCCCCATTGTGGCTGCCATTAGCTTTGGAATCGGAACGTGCATGGGCACCATCACGCCTACCATTGCCGCGTCCAAGCAGTTTGGCATGGCCGACCTGGGCAAGGTAACGGGCACCATCACCTCGCTCGAGATGGTTGGCGGCACGGTGGGCGCCATCGTCTCGGGATACTGTTCGATGCCACGGGCTCCTTTACGAGCACATGGATCGTGTGCCTGGCGTGCTCGGTGGCAATGCTGGTGTTCCTGCTGGCGTCTGAGCCCATCGCGGCTAAGCTGCGCGCGAGCGTGGCGGGGGAGTAGGGACGACGTCGCTCGTAGCTCTTTGCCCCGTTTTGTCCGTGGCTGCCTTGGAAGCCGAATGGATGCTCGTACCGTCATTCGGTTTCCCATGCAGCCACGGGCTCAAGAGATGACCCGAAGTCTTTCCGTCCAACGGATTTTGTGATCCGAAGAGGCGGAAGGATTGCAGATTGCACACCGCGGCGGTGCATCTGGCCGAACGAGTCCCCATACCCTCGTTCGGTCAGATGCACCGCCGCTGTTTGTGTTTGTGCCGTATAATGACCACTACCTATGACGCGATACAAAAGAAAGGTGTTTGCCCATGCAGGCACAGAAGGCGGAGGGAACCCGCGACCTTATCGGCGCTGAGATGCGCGCCTGGCAAAAGATGCAGCAGATCGCTGCCGGCGTGTTCGAGCCGTTTGGCTTTAAGCCCATCGAGACGCCCGCCATCGAGCAGGTGGACGTGTTTGTCCACGGCATCGGCCAGTCGACCGACGTCGTGCGCAAGGAGATGTTCCGCGTGTTTAGCGGCGCCAACCTGGAGCGCGTCTTTACCGAGGGCACCGATACCAAGCTCAAGCCCAAGCAGCGCCTGGCGCTTCGTCCCGAGGGCACGGCTGGCGTGGTGCGCGCCGTCGTGGAGAACAACTTGGTGCCCCAGGGCTCCACGCCGTTTAAGGCTTACTACGCCGAGGCCATGTTCCGTGGCGAGCGTCCCCAGAAGGGCCGCCTGCGCCAGTTCCATCAGGTGGGCATCGAGTGGCTCGGCGCTCCCGATCCGGCGGCAGACGCCGAGTGCATCATTATGCTCATGGAGTTTTACAAGCGCCTGGGCTTCGATCTGTCCAAGCTCCGTCTGCTCATTAACTCGATGGGCGATGCCCAATGCCGTCCGGCCTATCGCGAGCAGGTTAAGCAGTTCATTCTCGACCACGCCGATGAGATGTGCGACGAGTGCCGCGAGCGCGCCGAGCTTAACCCGCTGCGCGCCTTCGACTGCAAGAACGACCACTGCCGCGAGATCATGGCCGACGCCCCGCTGATGGGCGACAACCTGTGCGATGAGTGCCGCGAGCACTACGAGCAGGTCAAGCGCTATCTGGACGTCGCCGGTATCGAGTACGTCGAGGATCCCACCCTGGTGCGCGGCCTGGACTACTACACCCGTACCGTCTTTGAGGTCGAGGCCCCTGGCGCCGGCGTCGGCTCCATCGGTGGCGGCGGCCGCTACGATGGCCTGGTCGAGCTCGAGGGCGGCAAGCCCACGGCCGGCGTCGGCTTCGCCGTCGGTTTTGAGCGCGCCCTGCTGGCCCTGCAGGCCTTTGGCGGCGACCTGGGCGCCGAGGAGACCCCGTGTGTCTACGTCGCCAATGCCGGCAAGGAGTTGCGCCAGAACGTCTTTGCCATTACGCAGGAGCTTCGCGCCGCAGGTATCGTGACCGAGGCAGACTATCAGGGTCGTTCGCTTAAGGCTCAGTTTAAGCAGGCCGACAAGGTGGGCGCTAAGCTCATTTTGGTCTTGGGCGGCGACGAGCTTGCCGCCGGCAAGGTCAAGGTGCGCGACATGGAGAGCCATGACGAGGCCCTCGTCGATCTGGCCAACGTGGTCGAGGCGGTTCGTGAGCGCCTGTAGCGCATGATTTTTGAGCTGTGGACTCACTAAAGCGCTCAGCTCATTGAGAGCGATTGTTACGGGGGTGTTTCGCATTTATGCGGAATGCCCCCGTTTGCATATGCCGCCCACCGAGAAATACGACCATTTGGGGCAAAAAGCCTTGCAATGCAGAAAATACTTTTGTGTGGTAAAGCGCAATCAGCGTCGAAAGTTTTTGCCGAGTGCCTATAATAAATACCGCATGTTACGTGCATAGAAGGAGGAATGGGAGGAAACGTGGCTGAGAACCTAAGCAACCAGTCTGTACCCGAAGCCGCGGCGCGCGTCGCTGCCGTGGTCAACCGCCTCGTTAACCGAATCGGCTCGAATGCCGAATCCAAGGAGCGTCTCGCCGAGATCGAGATCCCCGAGGAGCTGCGCGACAATCTGGCGCTGTTCTTGCGCCTGGAGCGCCGTGTGCTTAGCGAGTATGATCCCGAGATCGCGGACCTGTTCGACAAGATTTTGACAGCCGAGATTGTGGCCAATGCCGGAAACCCCGGCACCCGTGCTGCCGACGAGTCCGTCGACGAGCAGGGCGTGCCCACTGCCGACGAGCCCACCGCCGTGGCGTTTCGCGAGGTCGTTGATCTGATCGACAGTCTGCCGCTCGATAAGCAGCAGGTTATCGTCCGCGCCTTTACGAGCTTCTTCCATCTGGCAAACCTGTCGGAGGAGAACTACCGCGTGGCGCAGCTGCGCGAGCGCGAGGCAGGTGCGTCGACCGATACCGAGGTCGATCCCGCCAACGAACTCACCGTCGCCTATCACCAGTTGGTAAACGAGATGGGTGTCGAGGGCGCCAACGAGCTGCTCGACAAGCTCGAGTTCCACCCTGTCTTTACCGCACATCCCACCGAGGCCCGTCGTAAGGCCGTCGAGGGCAAGATTCGCCGTATCTCCAACCTGCTGGAGGAGCGTCCGCGCCTGGGCGGCTCCGACCTGGTGGAGAACGAGCGCCATATGCTGCAGGAGATCGACGCTCTGGTGCGTACGAGCCCCATCGCGCTCAAGAAGCCCACGCCGGTCGAAGAAGCCGATACCATCATCGACATCTTCGATAACACGCTGTTCGACGTCATTCCCGTTATCTATCGTCGTTTTGATGACTGGGTGCTGGGCGACAAGGCCGGCACCGTGCCGCCGCTGTGCCCGGCGTTCTTCCACCCCGGCAGCTGGATCGGTTCCGACCGCGACGGCAACCCCAATGTCACCGCCAAGGTGAGCCGCGAGGTTGCTGCCAAGTACTTCACCCATATGGTGCTCAAGCTCGAGGACAAGTGCCGCCGCATCGGCCGTAACCTGACGCTTGAGGCCACCTACAGCAAGCCGTCTGCCGAACTCATCAACCTGTGGAACCATCAGGTCGAGATGAGCACTCAGTACACCGCACGTGCTGAACTGATCTCCGAGCACGAGCCGCATCGCGCCGTTATGCTCGTCATGGCCGACCGTCTGAACGCCACCGTCCGTCGCATCACCGATACCATGTACCACAGCGCCGATGAGTTCCTGGATGACCTGCGCGTCGTCCAGCGCTCCCTGGCCGCCTGCGGTGCCGTCCGTGCCGCCTACGGCCCGGTCCAGACCATCATCTGGCAGGTCGAGTCCTTCGGCTTCCACATGGTCGAGATGGAGTTCCGTCAGCACTCCGTGGTGCACGCCCGCGCCCTCAAGGATATCCACGAGAACGGTATCCATGGCGACCTGCAGCCCATGACGCGCGAGGTTATCGACACCTTCCGTGCCATCGGTTCCATCCAAAAGCGCTACGGCAAGAAGATGGCGCACCGCTACATCATCTCGTTCACCAAGAGCGCCCAGCATGTGGCCGACGTCTTTGAGCTGGCCCACCTGTCCTTTGCACACGAGGAGGATGTCCCCGAGCTCGACGTGATCCCGCTGTTCGAGCAGCTCGAGGACCTCGAGGGCTGCGTCGACGTGCTCGACCAGATGCTTACGCTGCCCGTGGTGCAAAAGCGCCTTGCCCAGACCAACCGCCGCATGGAGGTCATGCTGGGCTATTCCGACTCCTCCAAGGATGCCGGTCCTACCACGGCCATGCTCGCGCTGCACTCCGCGCAGGAGCGCATTGCCAAGTGGGCCGAGAAGAACGATATCGACCTGGTGCTCATGCACGGTCGCGGCGGTGCCGTGGGCCGTGGCGGCGGTCCGGCCAACAAGGCCGTGCTGGCGCAGCCCAAGGGTTCGGTCAACTGCTTCTTTAAGCTCACCGAGCAGGGCGAGGTCATCTTTGCCCGTTACGGCAACCGCACGCTGGCTCAGCGCCATGTTGAGTCCGTTGCCGCCGCAACGCTTTTGCAGTCGGCCCCGAGCGTCGAGAAGACCAACACCGAGACCACGCAGAAGTTCTGGGATATGGCGGAGAAGCTCAACGCAGTAAGCCATGAGCGCTATCTGGACCTGCTGAACACCGAGGACTTTACACCGTGGTTCTCGACCGTGACGCCGTTGACCGAGGTCGGTCTGCTGCCAATCGGCTCGCGTCCCGCCAAGCGCGGCCTGGGCGCCAAGTCGCTCGACGACCTGCGTACCATTCCGTGGATCTTTAGCTGGAGCCAGGCACGCATCAATCTGGCCGCTTGGTACGGCCTGGGCACCGCCTGCGAGCAGTTGGGCGACCTTGACCAGCTCAAGGCTGCCTACCAGGAGTGGCCGTTCTTCCGCACGTTCATCGACAACATCGAGATGTCGATCGCTAAGACCGATCAGCGCATCGCCAAGATGTACCTGCACCTGGGCGATCGCCAGGATCTGTCCGAGAAGGTCTTCACCGAGATGCAGCTCACCCGTAAGTGGGTCCTTGCCATCGTCGGTGACGAGTGGCCGCTGCAGCGTCGCCGCGTGCTCGGCTGCGCCGTCCGCGTGCGTAACCCCTATGTTGACGCCCTATCCATCGCCCAGGTTCGCGCCCTTCGCGAGGTGCGTATGAACCAGGACGAGATGGCCGAGGAGAAGAAGGCCGAGTACATGAGCCTGATTCTTTCGACTGTGACCGGCGTCTCGGCAGGATTGCAGAACACGGGGTAATCGATAGCCCTGTAGTCGTCCGGGCCCGCCATCAGCTTACTTTTAGGCACGTCCTCGGACATGCAAGAAGCCCTCGCTGCGCACTTCGTGCGGCGAGGGCTTCTTGCGTCCTGCGGAGTGTGCCTAAAAGTAAGCTAATGGCGGGCCCTGCGATGTCCGGTCTTCGGCGGATTACTGGCTGGGGGAATAATGGTGCGCTTTGCGCGTTTGGAAAAGGCTTCGTGCTGCGGAATGCATTCAGAGGGAAACCCGTCGGGCCTCTTTGTCCTCGGTCTTCTGGGATTGGGGCTGAAGAGATTAAAGTGCGCTTTGCGCCTCGCGTCTTATCGATCGGGATTGAGATGCATGTGGCGCTTCTTGACTTACGACTGTAGCGGCCGCGGTCCCGTTTGGGGTCGCGGCCGTTTTGTTGTGGGTCAAATATGAACGTTGTGTTAATGAGTCGGTGGACGGTGGTGTTTTTCGGTGAGCGGCGTATCCTTCCAACGGTTTATCTAGTGTGTCAGTTGAAAGGAAGAGGGCGCTCGTCATTGTTTGAATGTGAACTGCCGTTTGACCACAAGACGTTGCATCTGGAGCTCGAGGATAAGAACTTCGCGGGTGTGATGGAAGGTCATCAAAACGAGTTTAAGACTACAAAATCACAGGAAGAGCTGGTAGAGGAGTCACTTGCCAACCCTTATGGCTCGCCTTCGCTCGAGGAGCTTTGTGCTGGCAAGAAGGATATCGTCATCATTAGCTCCGATCATACGCGCCCCGTTCCCTCGCGTGTGACGATGCCTATTCTGCTGCATCACATCCATTCCGCTGCGCCCGAGGCGCGCGTTCGCATTCTGGTTGCTACGGGCATGCACCGTCCGTCGACGCACGAGGAACTCGTCAATAAGTATGGCGAGGAGATCGTTGCTAACGAGGAAATCGTTATGCACGTCGCGACCGACGACAGCATGATGAAAAAGATCGGCACCCTGCCTTCTGGTGGCGAGTGCATCATCAACAAGATTGCCGCCGATTGCGATCTGCTGCTTGCCGAGGGCTTTATTGAGCCGCACTTCTTTGCCGGTTTCTCTGGTAGCCGCAAGTCCGTCCTGCCCGGCATCGCCAGCTACAAGACCATCATGTACAACCACAACGGTCAGTTTGTGAACGATTCCCACTCGCGTGCCGGCAACCTGTGCCACAACCACGTGAGCGAGGACATGTTCGCCGCCGCCGAGATGGCTCACCTTGCCTTTGTGCTTAACGTGGTGCTTAACGGCAAGCACGAGGTCATCGGCTCCTTTGCCGGCGATATCCACAAGGCGCACGAGGCCGGCTGCGAGTTCGTGAAGAGCCTTGCCGGCGTTGAGCCCGTCGAGTGCGAGATTGCCATCACCACCAACGGTGGCTACCCCCTCGATCAGAACATCTATCAGGCTGTGAAGGGCATGTGCGCTGCCGAGGCCACGCTTCCTGAGGGCGGCGTGATCATCGACGTCGCCGGTTGTGCCGACGGCCACGGTGGCGAGAGCTTCTATCACAACATCGCCGACAACGATCCGGCGGAGTTTGAGCACGCCTGCATCGACCGTCCTAAGGACGAGACCCTGCCCGACCAGTGGACGAGCCAGATCTTTGCCCGCATCCTGGCGCATCACCCTGTGATCATGGTCACCGATCTGTGCGATCACCAGATGCTCAAGGATATGCACATGACGCCGGTCAACACTATCGAGGAGGCGCTCAAGCTCGCCTTTGAGATGAAGGGTGCCGATGCCAAGGTTGCCGTCATTCCCGATGGCCTGGGCGTTGTCGTCGCGCAGCACTAGTGCGCGGCCTAAACGAATCGTTTATAACCGACAAGAAAGATAAGGTTTTATGCTTACCAAACTCCTCTGCGAATTCGGCGCGACGGCCCTCATGATCGTCTTTGGCGTGGGCGTGCACTGCGATACCGTGCTCAAGGGCACCAAGTATCAGGGCTCCGGCCATATGTTTGCCATCACCACCTGGTCTTTTGGCATCTCGGTCTGCCTGTTTGTCTTTGGCGGCGCCGTGTGCATGAACCCCGCCATGGTGCTTGCCCAGTGCATCGTCGGCTTGGTGCCGTGGGGCAGCTGCATCCCCTTCATGATTGCCGATATGCTCGGCGGCTTTGTGGGTGCCGTAATCGCCTGGTTTATGTATGCCGATGAGTTCAAGGCTTCCGAGGGCGTCGTCGACCCCATTGCCCAGCGCAACATTTTCTCGACCAACCCCACCACCGAGGGTACGAACTATGCCCGTAACTTCTTCTGCGAGGCTATCTGCACTTTTGTGTTCATCAGCGCCATCCTTGCTGCCGCTAGCCGCGCCGGCGAGAACGTTCTGATGCTCGCTATCTGCGTCGGTCTGATCGTTTGGGCTGTTGGCATGGGCATGGGCGGCATCACCGGCTTCGCCATGAACCAGGCTCGTGACCTTGGTCCTCGCATGGCCTATCAGGTGCTGCCGATTAAGAACAAGGCTGACAACAACTGGAAGTATGGCCTGCTTGTTCCTGGCATCGCTCCGTTTGTCGGTGCTGCTGTGGCCGCGCTGTTTGTGCATGGTTTCTTGGGCATGTTCTAGCCCAAGGCTACATAGTTGTCCGCTGGCCGCATGGGGCAACTTCCCAGCGCGTCCTCGGACATGCAAAAAGGCTCGCTGCGCACTTTGTGCGGCGAGCCTTTTTGCGTCCTGCGGAGTGCGCTGGGAAGTTGCCCCATGCGGCCAGCTGCGGAGTCTTTGTTGCGTTCGTACAAGCAACCCAACATATATATCTGAATTTGGATGTGAGGGGCTTGTTGCTGGTAGGGGCGTTGAAGCGCGAGTGACACTTTGGGGTGCGTGGCGCCTTGGGGTGGGGCGATGCTTTGGGATGAGCTTCTTACTTAGTTGAAGAGGGGTTTTATGGCCGATAGGTAGTCTTTGGCTACTTCGGCCTTATCTGCTTGGAAGTTGTGCCAGGCCCACCATTGGACCATTCCTACGAAGCTTGAGGCTATGTGGTGCAGTAGGAAGCTTCGGTCCATGGCGGCGGCGGGGCCGTTTGGGTCGGTGGGGACGGTTTCGGCTGCTCGTGACATGATGGTCTTGCGTAGGCAGTCGGCGAAGACGCGTGAGCCGGCGCCGGCTACGAGGGCTCGTACGCCCTGGCGGCGTTCCCAGAGGTTGTTGAGGATATGCTCGACTTGTACGAGCGGATCATCGAGCGGTGTGCCATCGTCGTCGAGGGCGTGGGTGCAGATGTCGCTCACGAGTTCGGACAGTAGGTCATCTTTGCTCTTGAAGAGGCCATAGAACGTGGCCCGACCCACATGGGCGCGAGCGATGATGTCGCCGACGGTGATCTTGCCGTAGTCCTCTTCGCGCAGCAGTTCGGAGAACGCCGCGACGATGGCGGCGCGGCTTTTTGCCTTGCGGGCATCCATGGCTATGCGTCCGCGTGAACGAGCAGGCAGCGGAGCGTGCCGGAGCAGCCCTCGTAAGGGCGCTTGCCGGCGCCGTAGCCGACGGCCTCGATGCGGTAACGGACCGGAAGGTGCTCGGACGTGCGTAGCGCGGCGACGATGGCGGCGCCCGTGGGCGTCACGAGCTCGCCGGTGACCGGTGTGGGCGTGAGGGCGATATTGCCCGCCTGGCACAGGTTGACGACAGCGGGGACGGGAATGGGCATGAGGCCGTGGGCACAGCGGATGGCGCCGTGACCCTCGGAGAGCGATTCGACCACAATATCCTCAACGCCCAGGTCGTCGAGGCAGATGGCGACAGAGCAGACATCGACGATGGAGTCGATGGCGCCCACCTCGTGGAACATGACGGTCTCGGGCGTCTTGCCGTGAGCCTTGGCCTCAGCGGCGGCGAGCGCGGTAAAGATGGCGAGCGCGCGACGCTTGGCGCCATCGCTTAGCTGCGAGCCGTCGATGATGGCGGTGACATCTGCCAAAGAACGGTGGTGATGGTGGTGGGCGTGATGATGGTCCTCGTGGCCATGGTCATGGGCCTCATGATCATGCTCGTGGCAGTGCACGCGTTCGTGCTCGTGGCAGTGCTCGTGTTCGTGCTCGCCATGATCATGATGGTGGTGCTCATGCTCGTGTGTGTGCTCGGCAGCTGCTTCGTTGCCGTAGAGCCAGGCCATGTCGTGGTCGTGGTTCTCGAGCTCCTCTGCCAGCTGAACGTCAAAGTCGCAGGCGTCGATGCCATGTTTGTTTACGCGTGAAACGGCAATCTCAAAGCCGCCGACCGGAAGCGTGGCGAGCTGCTCGCGCAGATGCTCCTCGCTGGCGCCCAGGTCGAGCAGGGCCGCGACGGTCATGTCGCCGCTGATGCCCGAGGTGCCGTCGATGATAAGCGTGTGCTGATGGTTGGACATGGAATGCTCCTTAACGGGCGCAGGGCATGCCGGCGCTCAGATGATTGATAAGACTTGCCTGGTAGGCGGCGCCAAAGCCGTTGTCGATGTTGACGACCGAAACGCCGCTGGCGCAGGAGTTGAGCATGGCGAGCAGTGCGGCCACGCCGCCAAAGCTCGCGCCATAGCCCACGCTGGTGGGGACGGCGATGACCGGACAGCTCACCAGGCCGCCGATGACGCTCGCAAGGGCGCCTTCCATGCCGGCGATGGCGATGACCACCTGTGCCTGGGCAAGTTCCTCGGCATGAGCGAGCAGGCGGTGCAGGCCGGCGACACCTACGTCGTAGAGGCGGTCGACCTCGTTGCCATAGAATTCGGCCGTCAACGCGGCTTCTTCGGCGACGGGTAAGTCGCTCGTGCCGGCGCAGGCGACAACGATGCGCCCGTTGCCGGTGGGGGAGGGCTTGCCGCCCACGAGGGCGAGCTGGGCGTCCGGGACATATCCCAGGTTGATGTCGTTTCCGAGAAGCTCCGAGGTGTGGGCTGCCTTTTCGGAGTTCAGACGCGTGATCAGGATGCGCTCCTGGCCGGCATCGCGTAGCGCTTCGATAATGGCGGCAATCTGCTCGGCGGTTTTACCGGCACCGTAGACAACCTCGCCGGCCCCCTGGCGTACCCCGCGCGAAAGATCGAGTTGCGCAAAGCCCAGATCGGCGGTCGGCGCTGTCTGGATGCGCGCGAGGGCGGCGGCCGGTGTGACTGTTCCGCCGGCAACATCGCTCAGCAACTGCTCAAGATCTCGCTTATCCATATATGTTCCCTTCGACGGTGCAAAGTCTAGCACTCAAAAGGGAGTTTCCGAACATTAGAACAAAATTGTTCGGAAACTAGACATAGAGGATTTAATTCTGTTGTTAGATGGATCGGCTAGTCGCGCAGGATGATGTCCATGGCGAGCATGAGATTGCGCTCGTCGATGGCAAACGGAGCGGCCTCGCGCGTCTTGGGCTTGGCGCAAAACGCGATGCCCGTGCCCGCGGCCTGGATCATGGGTATGTCGTTGGCGCCGTCGCCGATCGCGACGGTATGGGCCATGTCGACACCGCACTCAACGGCCCAATCCAGCAGCTGGATAAGCTTGGACTCCTTGGTCACGATGTCTGCCGCCAGCTTACCGGTGAGCTTGCCGCCTACGACCTCCAGGCGGTTGGCCAGGCAAAAGTCGATGCCCGCGGCGGCCACGATCTTATCGGCGACCTCGTGGAAACCGCCGCTTACCACGCCGACCTTCCAGCCCTTGCTGTGCGCCGAGCGCACAAGCTCCAGCGCGCCGGGGGTAAACGTCACGTGCTCAAAGGTGCGCTCGAACACGCTCTCGTCCAGGCCGGCGAGCAGCCCCACGCGCTCCTCGAGTGCCTGCTTAAAGTCGAGCTCGCCGCGCATCGCACGTTCGGTAATTTGCGCCACCTGCTCGCCTACGCCTGCCTCCTCGCCCAAAAGGTCGATGACCTCCTGGTTGATGAGGGTGGAGTCGATATCCATAACGATGAGGCGTGCAGTCATGGCGGGCCTTTCCGAGTGCAGTTGTATTGGGGCACATTGTCGCACGCCGCACGCCTGGGCGACGGCCACGGTGCGTCAATTGTTTCGTCTCCGTCAAGTCTTTGGGCAAGAGCTACTTTTTCGTGGCACATCGACGCGGGTGAGATAAGATAGAACGCCATGTCCGGCTGCGCGGTTTACGCAGGCTGGGCAAATCTGTACGACGCCGCCCGGAACGACACGGGGCGGCACAGATCCATAAAGGAGGATCACTGGTATGAGCCAGACCCGTCCCATTGACGAGCATTCCATGCACACCCGTACTTGTGGCGAGCTTCGCTTCGAGAACGTGGGCGAAGAGGTCACCCTCACCGGTTGGGTGAGCCGTCGCCGCGACCACGGCGGCCTTATCTTCTGCGACCTTCGCGACCGCGAGGGCATCACGCAGCTCACCTTCGACCCCGAGCACTCCGACGGCGATGCCTTTAAGATCGCCGAGACCATGCGTCCCGAGTGGCCCATCAAGATCCACGGCGTCGTGCGCGCTCGTGGCGAGGAGACCACCAACACCAAGCTCGCGACCGGCGAGATCGAGGTCCTGACCGACCACGCCGAGGTGCTCAACACGTCCGTCACCCCGCCGTTCCAGATCGAGGACGGCATCGAGACCAGCGAGGACACCCGTCTGCGCTATCGCTATCTGGACCTCCGTCGTCCCGAGATGATGGCCAACCTGCGTCTGCGCTCCGACTTCACCTTCGCCATTCGCGAGGCGCTGCACAACCGTGAGTTCATGGAGGTCGAGACGCCCTCCCTGTTCAAGTCCACGCCCGAGGGCGCCCGCGACTTCATCGTCCCCAGCCGCATCCAGCCGGGCAACTTCTACGCCCTGCCGCAGTCCCCGCAGCTCCTGAAGCAGCTGCTTATGGTCGGTGGCGTCGAGCGCTACTATCAGGTTGCCAAGTGCTTCCGCGACGAGGACCTGCGTGCCGACCGTCAGCCCGAGTTCACCCAGGTCGATATCGAGATGTCCTTTGTGGACCAGAACGACGTCATGAGCGCACTCGAAGAGGTCCTGTCCGATGCCTTCGGCCGCATGGGCGTCGAGATGCCCACGCCGCTGCGTCGCATGGACTATTGGGAAGCCATGGACACCTATGGCTCCGACAAGCCCGATACCCGCTACGGCATGCACCTGGTCGACCTGACCGACATCTTTGCCAACTCCAAGTTCAAGGTCTTCGCGACCGCCGCAAACGAGGAGGGCTCTGTCGTCAAGGCCATCAACGCCAAGGGCGCCGGTGCCTGGGCACGTGCCAAGATCGATAAGCTCGCCGGCGTGGCCTCCACGTTTGGCGCCAAGGGCCTGGCCTGGATCGCATTCCGCGAGGACGGCTCCATCAACAGCCCCATCGTCAAGTTCTTCTCGGACGAGGAGATGGCGGCTCTGCGTGAGCGCATGAACGTCGAGCCCGGCGACCTTGTGATGTTCGCCGCCGGTCCGCGCCTGCTCTCTGACGAGATCCTGGGCGGCATGCGTTCCCACATGGCTAACGCGCTCGAGATCAAGCGCGAGGGCCACGACTTCCTGTGGGTCGTCAACTTCCCGCTGTTCCACTGGGACGAGGATCGCAAGGCCTATGCAGCCGAGCACCAGCCCTTTACCCTGCCGACCGAGACCGACATCGCCAAGATCGAGGCCGACCCGCTGGCAGCCGGTTCTTGCACCTACGACTTTGTCATGGACGGCTTTGAGGCCGGCGGCGGCGGTATGCGTATCCACAACGCCGAGATGCAGATGTCCATGCTCAAGCTCCTGGGCTTTACCGAGGAGCGCGCCGAGTCGCAGTTCGGCTTCCTTATGGAGGCGCTCAAGTTTGGTGCGCCCCCGATGGGCGGTTTCGCCCTGGGCCTGGACCGCGTGTGCATGCTGCTCACCGGTTCCGATTCCATCCGCGACGTCATGGCGTTCCCCAAGACGGCCAGCGGCTCCGACCTCATGTCGGGCGCCCCGAGTGCCGTTTCCGGCGCCCAGCTCAAGGACGTCAGCCTGCGCCTGATGTAGGCGAGCGGCTACATAGTGCCTGTAACGAGGGAAGGACACGTGCCTTCCCTCGTTTTTTATACGCCGAGATTGTGAGGGCATGGGATGACCGGGCGTTGCGGAAAGTGCGTCCCGGAATCTGCGTCCAGAACGGGTCGTGCTTTCCCAAAGGGGGTCCTCTGGGAAAGCGCGACCCAGAATTCGGCAAAATAATGGGACACAGTTTCCGCTTGAGCGGTATAACGGAAACTGTGCCCCAGAATGAGCGCTCAAAACGGGGCAGGCTTTCCGCAACAACTGTCTGGCGAAAAGCCCGGCCCAGTTTCCTACAGCGAGTCTCTCTGAACGAGCTGCATGTGCATCACGGAGGTGGTGGGCTCGGCGCCCTTGATCATGTCGAGCGCAATGTTGGCGGCCATGTGGCCTTCTTCGCGCAGGGGCTGGCGGACGGTCGTGAGTGCGGGGACGCAGCGCGCCGCAATCTCGTGATCGTCGAAGCCGACGACAGAAACGTCTGCCGGAACGGATAGGCCTGCCTCGTTGAGTGCGGTGATGACGCCAGCCGCGATACGGTCCGATCCGCAGAGCACGCCATCGAAAGCAATCTCGCGCGCGAGGATCTGGTGCATGGCCTGATAGCCGTCTCCGCTGTTCCAGCCGGTATAGATAACGTTTGCGCCTGGGAGGTCTTCGCCCAGGACGGTGCGGTAGCCGCGCAGGCGGTCGACAACAGCGGGGTTGTCTTGCGGTCCCAACACGGCGACGATATCTTTGCGCCCGCGATCTTTCATAGCGAGTGCCGCAAAGCGTCCACCCTCTTCGTCGTCAGAGTAGACTGTCGAGAACACATCGCGATAGGGGTGGCCCTCGAGCTGGCCGCACAACACGGTGGGTACGCCCAGCTCGCGCAGCACCTCGAGCAGCTCGCTGCCCTTGTAAGGGGAGACGTCGATCACGGCGTCGAACGAGCGGCGCTCAAAGTGCTCGCGTGCGCGGTTGCGCTCATGCGTAGAAGACGCCTGCAAGATAACGGGCAGATAGGACGACTCCGACAGTTCCTCGGTAATGCCGCTCAAAAATTCGCTATAGGTGGGGTCGCTGAAGAGCTCACTCAGGGGCTCGGTCACGAGCACGGCGATGATTTCCGTGCGCCCGACAGCGAGCGCTCGGCCGCGAGCGTTGGGGACAAAATTGACTTTCTTGGCCGCCGCACGGACGCGCTTTTTGGTTTCCTCGCTAATGCGGGGCGAATCGTTGAGGGCGCGCGATGCCGTGGAGCGCGACACGCCGGCAGCTGCGGCAACCTCGGCAAGCGTAGGTGCGGTGCGAACTGGCTGGGTCATGGCGTCTCCTGGAAAATGCGATCGATGTTGTCACTGATACGGGCTGGTGCGGATACAGCTTACTATAGTGCACCTGAACAGCGTTCATGATATCCGGAGACCGGTGTCGTTTTGCAACCAAGCCGCAATCGAATACGTCTCGTGTGGCTGAGATATCAGCGGGCGTGGCGGTTGCCTACGAGCTTAAGAACGATGTTTTGCGTTGGGTTTCGATATTCAGGGTGACATAAGTGTCGCGGTTGTACAACCGGTTGCACCGTTAATCCGGCCAAATCGACCGTTCAGCGGACAACCGGTTGCACAGTTTTTTGCATCGCCCGTAAGATAAGGACAACCGGTTGCACAAGAATCACTACGATGACGAAGGAGCATCACCATGGACGCCATTAACGATTGGGAAAACCAAGCGCTCACCCACAGGAACCGCCTGGCACCCCATGCGTACTTTATGGGTTATGAGACCGCCGATCTCGCCGCTACGTACAGCCGCGAGCTGTCGCGCGGGTTTGTCCAGCTGTCTGGCTCGTGGCAGTTCCGCCTCTTTGAGGGCCCCGCGGCCGTTTCCGACGAGGAGCTCTCCACGTATAAGCCCGAGTGGGATCACGTTGAGGTTCCGCACCTGTGGCAGGTAGACGGCTATGGCAATCTTGCCTATACCGACGAGGGCTTCCCGTTCCCGGTGGACCAGCCGTTTGTTCCCTCCGATGACCCCACGGGCGTTTACCAGCGCATCGTCAACCTTCCCGCCATCCCCGCCGGCGCTCGCGAGATCATTCGCTTCGACGGCATCGAGAGCTATGGCGAGCTGTACGTCAACGGCCAGTTTATCGGCATGACCAAGGGTTCGCGCCTGTCTGCCGAGTTCGACGTGACCAACGCGCTCGTCGAGGGCGACAACCTGTTTGCGGTCAAGGTCCTGCAGTACAGCGATGGCAGCTATATCGAGGACCAGGATATGTGGTGGGCCTCGGGCATCTTCCGCGATGTGTACCTTATGCAGCGTCCCGCCGCGCACCTGGTCGACTTTAGGTTCCGCACGCACCGCGAGGGCGATGCCGCTCTGATCACGCTCGAGACGGTGGCCGAGGGCGCTACCCGCGTCGTGTTTACGCTCAGCGATGGCGAGAACGTGGTCACTACGGGCGAGTGCGTCGACGGCCATGCCGAGTGCAGCGTTGCCGATGCCCACTTCTGGAACCCCGAGGACCCCTTCCTCTATGACCTTACGTTTGAGGTCTACGACGGTGACGAGGTCAGCGAGTACGTTCCGCATCGCCAGGGCCTTGCCGAGGTGACGGTCGAGGGCAATCATATCTACCTCAACGGCACCTACTTTAAGATGCATGGCGTCAACCGCCACGATCACGACGATCACAAGGGCCGCGCCGTGGGCCTCGATCGCATGCGCCGTGACCTGGAGCTCATGAAGCGACACAACATCAACGCGGTGCGCACCTCTCACTATGCCAATGACCCGCGCTTCTACGAGCTGTGCGATGAGTATGGCATCATGTTGGTCGCCGAGACCGATATGGAGAGTCACGGCTTCGAGAATATCGGCAATATCGCCCTGGTCACCGACGACCCGGCATGGGAGCCGGCCTACGTCGACCGCATTGAGCGCCTGGTGATGCAGGAACGCAACCACGCCTGCATCATTATGTGGTCGATGGGCAACGAGAGCGGCTATGGCTGCAACATCCGCGCGATGTACGCCAAGGCTCACGAGTTCGACGGTCGTCCGGTCCACTACGAGGAGGACCGCAACGCCGATACCGTCGATGTCATTTCCACGATGTACTCCCGTGTGTCGCAGATGAACGACTTTGGTGAGCATCCCTTCCCCAAGCCGCGCATCAACTGCGAGTACGGCCACTCCATGGGCAATGGCCCCGGAGGCCTGTCCGAGTACCAGGAGGTCTTCGATCGCTGGGATTGCATCCAAGGCCAGTTTATCTGGGAATGGTGCGACCACGGTTTGGCTGCTGTGACCGAGGACGGCGTTGCCTACGACATGTATGGCGGCGACAATGGCGATTACCCCAACAACAGCAACTTCTGCATCGATGGCATGGTGTTCCCTTGGCAGCAGCCGAGCCCGGGCCTTACCGAGTACGGCCAGGTCATCTGCCCGGTTCGCATGGCCTACGATGCCGAGGCAGGCGAGCTGACCGTCACGAACAAGCGCTGGTTTACTACCCTCGAGGATGTCTGCCTGTCGGCGGAGACCCTGGTAGACGGCGATGTAGTGTGCCGCAAGACGCTTATGCCCGGCGCGGTGGCTCCCGGCGAATCCGTCCAGCTGCCACTGGTGATTCGCGAGGCCGCGGTAGGCGAGACCCTGCTGACCGTGTGCGCCTACACCATGGCGGCTCACGCCTGGTGCGAGCCGATGTTCCAGCTGGGCGCAAGCCAGTTTGCCATCGCAAACCATCCGGCGCCGGCCATCGCCGCCCCCGCTCGTCCTGAGCTTACGGTCGAGGAGACCGAGCAGGAGATCCGCATTCACTCCCTCAACGGTGAGCTGACCTTCAACAAAGTTAACGGTACCGTGAGCGAGTGGAAGGCATCCGGCCGCGATGTCATGGCTTCTGGCCCCCAGGTTGGTTTTTGGCATCCGCTCGTCGATAACCACGCCCAGGAGTATGACTCCCTGTGGAAGGACAACTTCATCGATGTGATGCAGACGTCTACCCGCAAGGTTTCTTGGAAGCAGGATGGCAATGCGGTCGTCGTTACCGTGAGCCAGCGTATCGCTCCTCCCGTCCGCGCGTTCGGCATGCGCGTCGAGCTCGTCTACACCGTGCTTCCGAGCGGCCGCGTCGACCTCAAGGTTTCCGGCGAGCCCTACGGCGATTACTCGGATATCATCCCGCGCATCGGCATCTCCTTCGAGGTCCCCGGTTGCAATCGTGCCGTCGAGTGGTATGGCCACGGCCCGGGCGAGAACTATCCGGACTCGCTGCGCGCCAACCCGGTCGGTCATTACCGCACTACGGTCGACGACATGTTTACGCCCTACGTTATGCCTCAGGACTGCGCCAACCGTGAGGGTACCCGCTGGGTTGCCCTGCGCTCCAGTCACGGTGACGGCGTGTTGGTGACTCGTCCGGCTGATGCCGCCTCCAACCCGTTCTCGTTCTCGGCATGGCCCTATAGCTGCGAGGCAATCGATAACGCCAAGCACGTCTACGACCTTGTCAAGGGCGATACGGTCACGGTCAACATCAACGACCAGCTGCTCGGCCTTGGCTCGAACTCTTGGGGTTCCGAGGTACTCGATTCCTACCGCACCCGTTTTGAGAGCTTCAGCTTTGAGGTGTCCCTGCGACCGCTGACGTCTGCCGATCTGGCTCAGGCGCTGGCACCCATTAAGGAGGCATAAGTCATGCATGTCTTTAACTCGCGCGCCGATTTCGACGCTCAGATGAAGTCTGTCAAGAAGTGGATGCGCACCGGCCAGGCGCTCGATGGTGTTGCCGACCTGCAGCACGACGTGGCGTACTCCATCGGCGACTCGTTGGTGTACTGGTGGGTGAACGCCCACGAGGCAGCTACCGCCGATCTGGTCGGTCACCGTCGCTACCATGCCGTGCTCGCCCCGCTCGATGGCGACCTGACCGTCGAGGTGGCTTCCAAGACGGATCTTACCTGCACGCGCGCCTACAGCGATATCGACGATCGCGAGCGCTTTGAGGGTACGGGGGAGACCGTGACGATTCCCGCCGGCGGCGTTGCCGTCGTCGAGATCGACGAGGCCTACCGTGTCGTGGCCGATTCCGCGGATCCCCGCGTCGTGGTACTGCACGTGACGGTTGAAGGTTATTCCTTTCCCAACAAGTAGTATTCGTCCGTTTGGACGTTTGCTTCGCGCCGTTAAGGGGGATGGCTTTGTTGACTCCCTTTTCCCCATTCCCCTTAGCAGGTGCGCCGTCCACGATTGCGCTTGCAGTCCGGACGGTTTTAGATGAGATATAACGGATGATTGGGAGGGCTTATGAGCTCTGAAAAACGAGGACGATCGGTTCGTTCGCTCTGCTGGGCATGACGGTCGCCGCCGTGTTCGGTATCAAGAACATCATCAACAACAACGCGGCCATCGGCTTGGCAGCTGCGCCGTCGTTCTTCTTCGCCACGCTTTTGTACTTTGTCCCCTATACCCTGGTTACCGCTGAGTTCGTCGGCCTCAACAGGGACTCCGAGTCTGGCGTGTACGCATGGGTTAAGACCTCGATGGGTGGTCGCTGGGCGTTCCTGACGGCATTTAGCTACTGGTTCGTTAACCTGTTCTACTTTGCGTCCGTCCTGCCCAACGTCATCATCTACGCGAGCTACGTGTTCTTTGGTGCCAATGCTGAGCTCTCGCAGCTGTGGATCACCATTATCGAGATCGTCGTCTTTGCTATCGCCACGTGGGTTTCGACCAAGGGCGCTAAGTGGATCGGCTCCATTTCCTCCTTCGGCTCGACCGCGGCTCTCGGCCTGACTGCCGTGTTCATCTTGCTGTCCCTGGCTGCTGCCTTTGGCGGCGTCGAGTTCGCTACGGCTCCTACCCCCGCTAACATGGCTCCCGACATGAGCAACTTCGCAACTATGTGGGGCTTCTTCGGTACGCTTGCCTGGATCATCCAGGGCGTTGGCGGCGCTGAGTCTGTCGGCGTGTTCCTTAACGACCTTAAGGGCGGCGTCAAGGCCTTCGTGCGCACCGTCGTTATCGCCGGCCTGACCATCGGCCTTCTGTACGCAGGCGCTTCGCTGCTGGTCAACCTGTTCATTCCCGAGGGCGGCGTTGCCATCTCCACCGGTATCTTCGACGTATTCGGCGCTGTCTTTGTCCACTTTGGCATTCCCATGGAAGTGTCTACGCGCGTCATTGGCCTGATCCTTCTCGCTGCCACGCTGGGCTCCCTCATGATGTGGACCTCTGCTCCCATCAAGGTCTTCTTCACCGAGATCCCCAAGGGCGTCTTTGGTAGCAAGATCGTCGAGCTCAACGAGCACGGCATTCCCGCCCGCGCCGCTTGGCTGCAGTTCGCCATCGTCGTTCCCATCCTGATCATCCCGGCCTTGGGCTCTGGTAACCTCGACGACCTGCTCATGATCGTCACCAACATGACGGCTGCCACTGCTCTGCTCCCGCCGCTGCTGATCCTGCTTGCCTACTTTATGCTGCGCAAGAACTTCGACGCCGCTCCCCGTGACTTCCGCATGGGCTCGCGCAGCTTTGGTCTGGTCGTTGCCGCATTCCTGCTTGTGGTCTTCTGCTTTGTGCTTGTCTGCGGCACCATCCCGCTCGATCAGCCGCTGTGGCTGACGCTGGTCTACAACGTTGGCGGTGTAGTTGTCTTCCTGGGCCTTGCCGTGATGTGGTACAACCGCTATATCAACCGCCTGCGCGAGACCGATCTCGAGGCCGCCGAGAGCGAGCTGCGCCCCTCCGTCCTCGACATGATGGAGTAGCGGCTAGGATTAATCTACGGCTGTGGAATAAATCGATTCCCTTTCCTAAGGAGGGGCCTTACGAGGCCCCTCCTTTTGTGTTTTGGGGCATGGTTTTGGACCCAGTGGTCAAAAAATGCCAAATATGAGTACTGTTGCAAAAGAGATGTCATATTTTTCGGCCTGTTCTGAGCAAAAACGGGCTCAAAATCAATTTATATAACCCCCTTTAAAGGGCGTTTGACGGCTTTCAACCTCTTCGAATCGCTCAAAGGAGGCAATTTGCTCTCGATTTTGCTGCTACTAAATTGGTGACAGTACTCATATTTGCCACTTTTTGCCCACGAGGTGTTCAGAGGAGCTCTCGACAAGCATCTAACGCTACAATAACTACCACGTGGCTGGGTTTGCCGGCCGAATGTGCGATGCCGTGGGAGGGGACATGGTCGAGTTTACAAAGACGATTAAAGATCCGTTGGGACTGCATGCCCGCCCGGTTGCGCTGCTCTATGACATTATTGCCAAGCATCGTAGCAACGTATCGGTCAGCATCGGCGATCGCCATACCGACGGCCGCGATGTAATGGGGCTCATGGCTCTCTACGGCGAGTGCGGCGAGGACATCATCTTCCGCATTTCGGGCGTAGACGAGGCCTCGTGTGTCACGTCGATCAGAAACCTCTCCCTCTAAACGCAACAATGTGACAAAGGGGCTGTCCCCTTGTCACACCTGTTTCATATGGGAAACTTTTTCGAAAACTGAATAGGGACCCTTTCCAAAAAGTTAACCACGTGCTAGTTTACTGTAGCGAACATAGACGTGGTTAACTTTTGCTGCGTCGATGTTGAGGACGAACTGACGTTAGGAGCACACTCATGTCTTGCGGACCGCAGATGCCGGCCATGCCGCTTTCGATGGTGAAAGCGGGCGAAACCGTGCACGTGTCTCGTGTAAAGGGCAATGAGGACATGAAGCATCACCTCAAGGACCTCGGCTTTGTCGAGGGCAACGAGGTTCACGTGGTGAGCTCGAGTGGCGCCAATATCATCGTCACCGTGCTCGGCGCGCGCTTTGGTATCGATTCCAAGGTCGCCATGCACATCATGACTGTCGGTTAGTTCGCAGCATTCCATAAAAGCTGAAAGGGGGAAAAGAATATGAAGACGTTGGGTGACGTTAAGGTGGGCGAGAGCTCTACCATCGTCAAGCTTCACGGCGAGGGCGCGCTTCGCCGTCACCTTATGGACCTGGGCCTCATCAAGGGCACTTCGTTCAAGGTCGTTAAGGTTGCACCGCTCGGAGATCCGGTCGAGATCAACGTGCGCGGCTACGAGCTTTCCATCCGCAAGGAGGAGGCTGCCGTCGTCGAGGTCCAGTAGGGGCCCGCGGCAACTATTTATGCAGATAAAGTTAGGTTTTTCTAACTTAAATTTGCAATGTTGAAGCACATTATCCAGCCCGTGCGGAGAAAGCAGCGCGGGCACACAAGGAAGAAGGATTGAATGGCGGATTCTCAGATCCATGTCGCGCTGGCGGGTAACCCCAACTGCGGCAAGACCACGCTTTTCAACCTGATCACCGGCGCCAACGGCTACGTTGGCAACTGGCCCGGCGTCACGGTTGAGAAAAAGGAAGCCAAGCTCCTGAGTGACAAGAACGTCACGATTACGGACCTCCCCGGCATCTACTCGCTTTCCCCCTACAGCCCCGAGGAGCAGTGCTCGCGCGATTACCTCATGAGCGGCGAGCCCGATGTGGTCGTCCAGGTTGTCGACGCGACCAACCTTGAGCGCAACCTGTACCTGGCACTTCAGGTCATCGAGACCGGTCTGCCCGTGGTCGTTGCCCTCAACATGGCCGACCTCGTGGAGAAGAACGGCGATAAGATCGACACGGACAAGCTTTCCAAGAAGCTCGGCTGCCCGGTCATGATGATCTCGGCCCTTAAGAACAAGGGTATCAAGGAGCTGTTCGATCAGGTCAAGAAGTCCGCTGCTTCCAAGGGCCAGGTGCCGGAGCACAAGTTCGATTCTTCTATCGAGGACGTTCTGACCCACATCGAGAACAACCTGCCGGCGAGCGTTTCCGCCAACAAGCGTCGCTACTACGCCGTCAAGCTGTTTGAGCGCGATGCGGACGCCTGCAAGCTCATCAACCTCACCAAGGAGAAGGCCGATCGCGTTGAGCAGCTGGTCGCCCAGTGCGAGCAGGATTGCGACGACGACGCCGAGTCCATCATCACCGGCGAGCGCTACGGCGTGATTGCCCACATCATCGACGAGTGCCTCACCAAGGCTCCGGCCAAGATGAGCACTTCCGAGAAGATCGACCGTGTGGTTACCAACCGCATCCTCGGTCTGCCGATCTTCGTCGTGATCATGTTCTGCGTGTACTACATCGCCGTTTCTACCCTCGGCGGCACGGTGACCGACTTCACCAACGACCAACTCTTCGGCACCGACGGCTGGTACGTGCTCGGTCAGGGTCGCGACGCCTATGACGCAGCTGTTGAGGCTGCGGGCGACAATGCCGACTCGGTCGACCCGGCACAGTACGGCCCCTATGTCCCGGGTATCACCACCATGGTGCACGACGCCCTTGTGGCGGGCGGCACCGAGGACGGCGGCCTGGTCGATTCGCTGGTCTGCGACGGCATCGTCGGCGGCCTGGGTGCAATCTTTGGCTTTGTGCCGCAGATGTTCCTGCTCTTTGTGATGCTGTCTTTCCTGGAGGACTGCGGCTACATGGCCCGCGTCGCCTTCATCATGGACCGCGTATTCCGCCGCTTTGGCCTGTCCGGTAAGTCGTTCATCCCCATGCTCGTGTCCTCGGGCTGCGGCGTCCCCGGCGTCATGGCCACCAAGACCATCGAGAACGAGAAGGACCGCCGCATGACGGTCATGACCACCACGTTTATTCCCTGCGGTGCCAAGCTGCCGATCATTGCCCTGCTCATGGGTTCCATCATCGGCGATTCTTCCACCACCGCCGCGTGGATCAGCCCGCTCTTCTACTTCCTGGGCGTCTTTGCCGTCATCGCCTCGGGCCTCATGCTCAAGAAGACCAAGCTCTTCGCCGGTCGCCCGACGCCGTTCGTTATGGAGCTTCCCGCCTACCACTTCCCGGCGATCCGCTCTTGGGCGCTGCATGTATGGGAGCGCTGCTGGGCCTTTATCAAGAAGGCCGGCACGGTCATCTTCGCGTCCACCGTCGTGGTTTGGTTCCTCTCCAACTTTGGTAGCTACAACGGTTCCTTCGGCTTCCTGCCTGCGATGGACGGCATCCCCGAGGAGTTTATGGACTACTCCGTGCTCGCCATGCTGGGCAACCTGGTCGCTTGGATCTTCGCCCCGCTCGGCTTTAGCACCTGGCAGGCCACCGCGCTGACTGTCTCTGGACTTGTCGCCAAGGAGAACGTCGTCGCCACCGCCGGCTCGCTGCTGTCCGTTGCCGACGCCGCCGAGACCGACCCGAGCCTGTGGACCGCGTTCGCCGGCATGTTCCCGACTATGGGCGCTTGCGTTGCCTTTGGCGCCTTTAACCTGCTGTGCGCCCCGTGCTTTGCCGCCATGGGCACTATCCGCAACCAGATGGACTCCGGCAAGTGGACCGCGATTGCCATCGGCTACGAGTGCGCCTTTGCCTGGGTGATCGGCCTGTTCATCAACCAGTTCTACAACCTGCTTGTCCTTGGCCAGTTTGGTATTTGGACGGTTGTAGCCATCGTTCTGCTGGTTGCGATGCTCTTCCAGATCTTCCGTCCCATGCCCAAGCACGCTTGGACCGACGAGGACGAGACCAACACCGCTTCCGCTGCAGTTTCCGCTTAAGTCCGAATAAGGATCAGCCCCTTTCCACGAGCCCGGGTGTCCCAGTGACACTCGGGCTTTTTGGTGAGGGAGATGTGGCGTTTCCGCAGATAAAACCGACCAAAATATACCTGTCCCTTTTTGGCAGGTGGAGAATGGGGTAAAGTAAGTGATGGTTAACTAGAGGAGGCTTGCTATGGCACCTATCGATATTGTTGTACTGGCTATTATCGGTATTGCGTTTGTCGCCGTGTGCGTGCGCATTTATCGCAAGGGCACCTGCGCCGACTGTGCTCAGGGTGGTGTTTGCACGGGACATTGCTCCAACAAAAAGACCTGCGCCGCACTTAAGGGCGTGGATAAAATCGCCGAAGACCTGGGCCGCGGTATCAAATAGGACTCAGGCATCAAAGCGCCCCGCGAGCATCCGTTCACGGGGGCGCTTTGTGCATTCGGGGGCGAGCGCGGCGATTGGACTCGATGCCGCCGGCCGTCCGCATTTGAGTCGTTAGGGAGGGTGCCCCCTCTTGCGGCGTACATTTTTGGGAATATTCAGCAAACGTATGTCCCGATAGAGGGGCAGAACGGCTGTTTTAAGTGCCTACGATGGCGTAATTCGCCATCGTAGGCACTTATTTATGCCGATCGGGCGCAAAATGCGCACCAAATGGGGCGTCGAGGACGCTGCGCGGCGCACTCCGATGCTGAATATTCCCAAAAATGTACGTCGGGACATGACCCACCTGGGCAAAAGCACACAAGTTCGGTGTTCAGGGGTGCCAGTATCGGCGGTATACTAGAGTTTTGTGAACCGAGCAGAAGCCGGGGGAACACGTGCGCTCGGGCACCGCTCGGTTGCTGCTACGATAGATAGGTCAGTAATTTGCCGCCGAGCGGCTCAAACGAAAGGAAGCCTGCATGGAGTCATCCGCCTACCCGATGCTCTTTAGTCCGATCAAGGTCGGTACGACCGAGGTCAAGAACCGCGTCTTTATGCCGCCGGTGTCTACCAACCTGGCCGATCACGGCTATGTGACCGACGACTTGGTCGATCATTACCGTGCCCGCGCCAAGGGCGGCGTGGGCCTGATCATCACTGAGGTCGTGACGGTCGAGCCTACCTATACCTATCTGCCGGGTGACATGTGCTGCTACGACGACACGTTTATCCCTGGCTGGGAAAAGCTCGCCGCCGCCGTCCACGAGTATGGCTGCAAGATCATGCCGCAGCTCTTCCACCCCGCCTACATGGCCTTTAACATTCCGGGCACCCCGCGCCTCATCGCTCCGTCCTTTGTGGGCCCGTCCTATGCCCGCGAGGCTCCGCGTTCCATCACCATCGACGAGATCCACGAGCTCACGCATCAGTTCGGCGACGCTGCCGTGCGTATGCAGAAGGCCGGCGTCGATGGCGTCGAGGTTCATGCGGCGCACGCCCATGGCATGCTCGGCGGCTTTTTGACCCCGCTCTATAACAAGCGTACCGACGAGTACGGTGGCTCGCTCGACGCCCGCATGCGCTTCTTGCTCGAGGTCATCGCCGAGATCCGCGAGCGCTGTGGCAAGGACTTCATTATCGACGTCCGCATCTCGGGTGACGAGTACACCGATGGCGGCTTGACCCTCAACGACATGATCTACGTCTCGCGCCGCCTGGAGAAGGCCGGCGTCGACATGATCCATGTGTCGGGCGGCACCACCATCAAGCGCGGCTCTGCAATTCCCGCTGCCGGCACGCAGCAGGCCTCGCACGCTGCCTGCTCGCGCGAGATCAAAAAGCATGTGAACATTCCCGTTGCCACGGTCGGCCGCATCAACGAGGCATGGATTGCCGAGGAGCTGATCGAGGACGGTGCCGCCGACATCTGCATGATGGGCCGTGCCAATCTGTGCGATGCCGAGTTCTGCAACAAAGCGGCTGCCGGCAACGCCGACGAGATCCGTCCCTGCATCGGCTGCCTGCGCTGCCTGAACGGCATCATGTTTGGCAAGCGCATCTCCTGCACCGTCAACCCGGACGTGGAGCGCGACGAGGCCGGCTACGAGCCTGCCGCCGAGGCGAAGAACGTGCTCGTCGTGGGCGCCGGACCCGCGGGCATGGAGGCGGCCTACATTGCCGCCAAGCGCGGCCATAACGTGGTGCTCGTGGACAAGCAGGACGAGCCGGGTGGCGAGATGCGCATCGCGGCCGTTCCGCCGGCAAAGCAGGAGCTCACGCGCGTGATCAAGTATCAGTACCGTCGCCTGGCCGAGGCCGGCGTCACGTGCGTCTTTGGTACCGAGCTGACCGCCGAGGACATCCAGCGCGATTACGCGGGCTACGAGGTTGTCCTGGCTTATGGCGCCGAGCCCATCGCTCCGGCTTTTATGCAGGGCTTTAAGCAAGTTATGACGGCTGACGACCTGCTGGGCGGCAAGGCTTTCCCGGGCAAGAAGATCGTCATCGTGGGCGGCGGCACCGTCGGCTGCGAGACGGCCGATTACCTGGCCCCGTTGGTCAACGACCTGTCGCCGGCCAATCGCGACGTCACCGTCATCGAGATGACCAAGACGCTCGCCGCTAACGAGGGCGGCGCCGGTCGCGCGGTGCTCATCACGCGCATGCTCTCCAAGGGCGTTCACGTGCTAACCGAGGCCAAGGTGACCGAGATCACCGAGGACACCATCTCGTACGAAAAGGATGGCCAGATCCACACCATCGCCGATGCCGATACGCTGGTGCTTGCCATGGGCTATCGTCCCAATACCAAGCTTGCCGACGACCTTGCCGCTGCCGGCGTTGCCATCCACGTGCTGGGCGATGCCAACAAGTGCGGCAACATCCGCGACGCTATCGGCGATGGCTACAAGGTTGCCTGCGAACTCTAGTCAACCCCTTGGTGCATGAAGAGGGGCGTCTCTGCGCCATCCGATAGCAAAACAGCGGTGGTGTCCCGGGTTTCGGGATGCCGCCGCTTGCTCTTGCGGTGCTGGCGACGTGAGCACCGCCTCTTTCACCGCAATTGAGGAGATGGGGGATGCGATAGTATTACGTGGTATTCGACAAACCGTGAGCTTCATCCGAGGGCTTTATGGAACAACACCAGCATTATCAGAGCCTGCAAGACCAGGCATACAACGCATTGCGCTCCAAGATCATCTATGCCGAGCTCAAGCCCGGCACGCGTCTTTCGGCGATTGGTCTGGAAAAGGAGACGGGAATCGGGCGCACGCCCATTCGCGAGTCCTTTGTGCGCCTGCGCGAGCAGGAGCTGGTGGAAACGCGTCCCAAAAGCGGCACCTATGTCTCAAAAATCAGCATGGAGCGCGCCGAGAACGCCTGTTTCTTGCGCGAGAAACTCGAGCGAAGCGTGCTCATCAAATGCTGTTCGGCCGCCACACCCGAGCAAAAGCATCGGCTCGAGCAGATTCTTGCCGAGTCCGAATCGCTCGACCATCGCGAAACACGTCGCTTTTTCGATCTGGACAACCTGTTCCACGAGACGTGTTTTGAGATTGCCGGCCGCCACATGTTGTGGGATTGGATGAAGAGCGTCAACACGCATTTTGAGCGATACAACTGGTTACGTATGGTGTCGCAGGATTTGGATTGGGAGCCGATTCGTCGGCAGCATCGCCGGATTCTCGAGGCCATTAAGAAGGGCGATACCGATACGGCGAGCTATTTGGCAGAGACGCACTTGCATCTGATGCCCGAGGAGCAGGGCCCGGTTATCGCCTTGCATCCCGACTATTTCGAGCTGCCCAAAGACTCGGCTATCTAACTCGCCCCCTTTATTTGCTGCGGTGAAATTAAGATCGCTCTGCGGCTCTGGTGGCGTAGGCAGTCCGTATAAATGCCTAAAATGGCTCAGGTTGCCGACAATGGGGAAACGGGGTGCGCTATGGCGCAGATGAGAATCAAGGACATTGCCGCCGAGGCGGGCGTGAGCCCGGCCACGGTCTCGCGCTACCTCAATAACCGCCCCGGGCAGATGACCGAGGAAACCCGCGCCCGCATCGCGGCGGTTATCGAGCGCACCGGCTATCGCCCGCGTGCCGCCGCGCGTAATTTGCGCAGCTCGCGCACCAATCTCATCGGCGTGATCATGGCCGACATTAGCAACCCGTTCTCCAGCGCCATGCTTGAGGACCTTTCCGCCAGCGCCGCTGCGCGCGGCTGCTCGCTCATGACGGCCGTTAGCGGCAATGATCCTGCTAAGGAGGCCGAATCGCTCACCAGGCTTATCGATGCCGGCGTGGACGGCCTCGTCGTTAACACCTGCGGCGGCAACGACGAGGCGATCGCCGCGGCCGCGGGACGCCTGCCTGTCGTTCTGCTCGACCGCGATGTTGCCGCCGGCGGCATCGATCTGGTGACCTCCAACAACCGTGAGCTGGTCGCCGGCCTGGTAGACGCCTTGGCCTCTGCAGGCAGCGAGCGTCTGTGCCTGCTCACCGAGGCGAGCGACGACAGCCCCGTGCGTCGTGAGCGCGCCGAGGCCTTTGCCGACGAGCTCTCGCGTCGCGGTCTGGCAGGCGAGGTCGTTACCCTGGCCGATGGTGGCGCCACGGGCGTCGGCCGCCTGGACGAGGCCATCCGCGAGTACGCGGGTAAAAAGCTCGGCCTTATCGCCGTCAACGGCTTAGTCTTTCTGCGTCTGACCGAGGCGCTGGCGCAGCTGGGTCCCTCGCTGCCGGCGGGTCTCAGGATCGCGGCGTTTGACGATTACCCCTGGCACCACGTGCTCTTTGGCGGTGTGACCACGGCCGCGCAAGACACCCTTACCATTGCCGAGCGCGTAGTCGAGCGCCTGTCCGAGCGCATCGACGTCGTTACCACTACGGTGGGCGATGCCGCAAAGCTCGCCCCCAAGCGCATCGAGGTCCCCGGCCACATCGAACACCGCGCTTCGACCTCGCGCTAGTCTGTGTGATAATATATAGACAATGTCATACAGGAGGTATCCATGGCTGCGTCTGTGCTGAGTGTGCGAGTGGACTCGTCAATTAAAGATTCATTTGCCGAGCTGTGCGAAGAACTTGGCATGACTTCGTCTGTTGCAGTCAATATGTTTATGAGACAGATGCTGCGCGAGCGTTCGCTGCCGTTTGTCCCTTCACTCGGTAAAAGCTCTGCGAGCGGAAGCGTCGCGGCGGGCATTTTGGATACCGCTCAGATTGAGTCCGCTGTCCGTGAGGCGGCCAGCCCGATTCACGCCATCAAAAGCGTGATTCTTTTTGGCTCGTATGCTCGTGGCGACGCGCGCGCCGATAGTGACATTGACTTGCGTCTCGAAGTCGATCGCGATCAGGGCTTTGGCCTTTTCGCGTTGTCGGCATTCGGCGAGGCGGTGCGCAAAGAAACTGGGAGGCAGGTTGATCTTGTCTCGAGCGACCATCTTGATGCCGATCTTGCCGCGGTAATCGAGCGCGAAGGAGTGATCCTTTATGATCGCGCGTAAGTCAGACGGCCTCCGCGCCCAAGAGGTCTTGGACGCCATCTCTGAAACGAACGAGCGCATCAAGGCTTTTGATATCACCGAGGACCAGTTTCTGCATGCGAATGACGTGCGGACGAGGGCGTTGGCGGACTCCCTTTTGATGTGCGCGCTTAGGGTGACGGAAGAAGCGGGCAAGTTGTCGGAACGCTCGCAGCGGCTTCATCCCGAAATTGAGTGGCGTGGAATTATCGGCATGAGAAATTACCTCGCGCATGATTACGGCAATGTCGACCGATCGGTTGTTTGGGATGCGGTGACGATGGAGTTCCCAGCGCTGGAACGAGCGTGTAGGCAAATTGTTTCCGAATCTGAACGCTAGCCATTCGTTCGCAACGGCCTGCTCGCGCACGTTTTTTGAGCGCTTGATACGCTTTAACCCTGCGGAAACATTTTTCTGCGATAGTATCTGCGATATAGACCAGTCGAAACCCGCCCGAAAGAAAGGGGAGCGACATGAACCAGCAGAACATCGATTACGTACTCCGCTCCGTAGAGCAGCGTGACATCCGCTTTGTGCGTCTGTGGTTTGTCGACATTCTTGGCCGCCTCAAGAACTTTGCCATTAGCCCCGAGGACCTCGAGGTCGCTTTTGAGGAGGGTATTGGCTTTGACGGCTCTGCCATCGAGGGCTTTGCCACGCCCGAGGAAGCCGACATGCTGGCGTTCCCCGATGCTTCGACCTTCCAGATCCTGCCGTGGCGCCCGAGTCACAACGGCGTCGCCCGCGTGTTCTGCGACGTGTGCACCCCCGATTGCAAGCCGTTTGCCGGCGACCCGCGCGATGCCCTGCGCCGCATGTTCCACAAGGCCGAGAAGGCTGGCTATCTGCTCAACGTGGGTGCCGAGCTGGAGTATTACTACTTCCCCGACGAGCACACCCCCGAGCCGCTCGACAACGTGGGCTACTTCGATCTTTCGGTGAGCGATGCCGCCCGCGACCTGCGTCGCAACACGGTTCTCACGCTCGAGAAGATGTCCGTGCCCGTGGAGTACACCTTCCACGCCGCCGGCCGCTCACAGCATGGCATGAGCCTGCGTCACGCCGAGGCCCTGAGCATGTCCGACGCCATCACCACGGCCAAACTCATCATTAAGCAGCAGGCCTACGAGAGCGGTTGCCACGCCTCCTTTATGCCCAAGCCGTTGGCGGGCGAGGACGGCAGTGCCATGTTCCTGTGCCAGTCGCTGTTCGACCATGACGGCAACAACGTCTTTTGGGGCGAGGACGACGAGAAGTACCACCTCTCCGATATCGCCAAGCACTACATGGCCGGCATCTTGGCGCACGCGCGCGAGATCAGCGCCATCACCAACCCCACGGTCAACTCGTACAAGCGCATCACCACGGGTGGCGACTCCGTGCCGCAGTACGCCACGTGGGGCCTGCGCAACCGCGCGAGCATGGTCCGCATTCCGGTCTACAAGCCCGGCAAGCAGCTGTCCACGCGCATCGAGCTGCGCAGTCCCGATCCCATGGCCAATCCGTACCTGGTCAACGCCGTTACGCTGGCGGCTGGTCTGGATGGCATCGAGCGCAAGCTGGAGCTCCCGCCCGAGGCCACGGCCGAGACGCTCAAGCTTACCGACCGTCAGATGGTCGAGGCCGGCTACACGCCGCTGCCGCGCTCGCTCAAAGAGGCGCTCGACGTGTTTGAGGACTCGCAGTTTATGAAGGATGCCCTCGGCGAGCACATCCACAGTTTCTTCCTCAAAAAGAAGCGCGACGAGTGGCATAAGTTTGAGTCTACGATCACCGAGTGGGAGATCAAGCACTACCTGGCGAACTCCTAATCGCGCTGGCTTGTTCCAGTACGATTGAGCTCATTTCTTTGGAGGCCGATATGTCCGAAAAGAGTGCCCTGTTCATGGCGCGCACGACGCGCTTCCACGAGTTTGCCCGCAGCTTGACGACTACCCTGGGTGTCGAGGTGAGCCTGGCAACCCCCGATTCGCCAACTGCGGCGCACGACTTTGACCTGCTGATCCTCGATTCCGATGGCATCCGCAGCGACCGCATCGATCAGATTGCCAAGTGGCTTGACGATCGCGGCGGTGTCCCCATGCTGGTGATTGTCGACGACGAGGCACTCGGCACCTTGCGCCTGCCCAATCACGCGCATGCCGACTTTGTATGCCCTACGGCGACGCCCAACGAGCTCAAGGCTCGCGCGCAGCGTCTGATGGGCGAGGAGGAGACCGTCACCGCCGACGATGTGCTCAACATCGATAACCTCGAGATCAACCTGGCCACCTACCAGGTGACGCTCGATAACGAGCCCATCGACCTTACGCTGATGGAGTACTCGTTGCTGAGCTTTTTGGCAACACACCCCAACCGTGCCTACAGCCGCGAGGTGTTGCTGCACCGCGTGTGGGGCTTTGAGTACTGCGGCGGCACGCGCACCGTCGACGTGCACATCCGACGCATCCGTTCCAAGGTGGGGCCGCAGATCGCGGCGCACATCACCACCGTCCGCGGCGTGGGCTATCTGTTTAAGGACTAGCAAGTAAATAGAGGAATGTGAGGGTACCGGAGATTTCTCCAGTACCCTTTTCTCGTTTAGGGCGAGAAGAAGACCTTTCACCGATTTAAAGTGTGTCAGTAAAAACAATATCAAACGTATAGCACTATCTCACGAATATCATTTAGTTACCGTATCTCCCTACTGCACGGATGGAGGAAGAAATGCGTTATTCGAGAAAGGTGATTGTCGGATTCATAGTATTGCTTGCCGCCCTGATGTCTCCAAGGTTGGTTTTTGGAGACGACGACTTGGTTCGTGTCACACCGCAAATAGCTGTGGAGCAAGCGCAAGCTTTCTTTGATGACGTATCGGATGAGCCGGTGACCGCTTGTGACCCAGTAAAAATGGTGAATTCCGATGGGGAATCAATCGGGTATATCGTTCGCGCGAAGCGGGATGACGTTAACTATGGCTACGTCGTATTTGATTCAGAGCGATCTTGGTGGATCAGCGAATACTGCTTGGCTCCGAACGCTCTTTTACCTATCGAGAGTGCAAGCGAAGAAATTGCACTCCTCGCATCCTCGGATAACGTCGTTGCGTTAAAGATTGACGAGCTAACTGTTGGCGTTGCCGACTTAGATAAAAACATTGTTTTAGACGCAAGTGGAAAAAAAGTACCAAATAAATTGTCCTCGGGAGGCAATCGCAGCGGATCGCCGGAACATTTCGATGACGTTTTTGTATCTGCCAAGGATTTGTATAAACAGGGATATGTTGTTGATGCGAGCAAAACGGTTTCGGGAATAATAACGCCAACGCAAACAGAAGTTATCAAAGAAACGGGGACTTATGCTTGCGCTGTTTCGGCAATGTTTGCAGTTAGCAGTCACTATGTGACTTTGAACCGCCTTAAATTGTCCGATTTATACTCGGAGCTTTGGAGGCTGTCGGGGACATGGGAAGAAGAAGAAAAGAAATATGATCAAGCGACTGGTCTGTACTTTACTCAAGGCAAGACTTCTCCTGACAAACCCGCTCCGGCCTTAAAGGAGTTTTGTGCAAGACGAGGCAAGGAGCTTGAGACGTCATTCGTTTGGTATCCGTCATGGGATTCCTTTAGGGTGAATACCGACTCGGGGAATCTGAGTATTTTCTCTGGAAGGCTCCGGTCAAATGGCAGCGGGCACGCAATGGCAGTTGTGGGCTACGTGGCAATGCATAACACATACTCGAATGCCAAGAAGTACCTGCTTGTTGTTTGGAATGGATGGACAAACCAGCTACAGTTTCTTCCATATGACGTATCAATTTACACGTCTCACGATGGCACATATTGCAAGGGTTGATTGTACTCGTGAACGGCGACAAGTTCATTCGAAGGGCAATGCTCCTATTGGTGCTTTCCTTTGCTTTGCTCACCGCAGCGAGCTTCTTTCTGTTAAGGGCGACTAATGGGGGAGAAAACGACACGGTTGTTGCAGTCGAGGTGCGCGCTCTATCGGATGTTCATAACGGGCAATTTGAGGCGCTTATGCCAAGTGGTTGCCGTAAGAGAATCGATATGCGCCGTAAGTCAAGTTCCGGATATGTCTCAGGGTTGAAAGCAGGTGATAAATGGATTCTAGTTTTTGTGGAAGATAAGGAACTTGACGGGACTGTTCTGTATCCCCATTCAGCTGAGAAAGTCAAATCAAGTAGACAAGGGGAATGAAGAATGATTGATAGAAAGCAGTTCTTAGGTCTGATGGCGGGGGCTCCTATTTTGATGCGAGCCGGGATGGCAGAAGCCGTGGAGTTGCCGGACGCTCAGAAGCGATTGACGCTCGTGGTCGACACGGTGGTTAGAGATGAAAATGGCAATGAAAAAACGCGAACAAGAAGCAGAGAGACTATTTTCACGCCAGAGAGCAAAACTGTGTCTGCCGACGCTATGGCCGGTGATGTCATAACAATCCAGAGGGAATCAGATGAAACGTTGCCGCTGCTTGCCAAGATTGAGCTCACAGTCGCTTATTATAACGATAAAACAGAAATTGAGATTCGTTCCGGAAAGTACTCGATAGTCCAAATCAATCCGCTTGTGATGTATGCAAACGCTTGGTACGCGCTCATGCAGAAGGATAAATACGTGATGAATAACTTCACGGAAAGCGAAGCATCATATGAAACGGGGTGGGAGCCAACGCCATACGACGCGGAGAAAGATAAGTGGACGTGCGGATCAGGCATGGGCGCGACGATTACGGACTTCATTAACGATTCAACATATAGCTTTGCTATCGACTGTTATATCGAATAGACATGACGGCATAGAACGAATTGGCCTATAAGCATGTCATTACTTAAGCAAAGCTGAAATCTTGGCATCTAGTGCTCGGGACTGCCCAGCTTGGGGTACAACTCAACGTGAACAATGATGGCCCGCCACATGTTTGGCGGGCCTTTGGTTATTTGAAGAAAGGATCGCAGCTATGAGCGAGAACGATTCCCAGCGTCCCCAGGATGTTGGCAATGCCGGCGAGACTCAGCAGCAGCCGCGCGTGCAGGTGGAGTCGACGCCTGCCGACGGCAACAACATTCCCTACGTGCAGGCCTACGATACGCAGACCGGCAAGCCGCTGGGCGGCCAACAGGTCGTGAACAAGCACACAGTGGTCAAGACTAAGACCAAAAAGCTGCCGATCTTTATTACGGCGCTTGCCGGTTGTGCCTGCGGCGCCCTGCTGGTCATTGCGCTCATTATGAGCGGCACGCTCAACATTGGCGGCGGAAAGAATGCCGTGACGGCGGGTGCTTCGGGTTCATCGACGCAAAAGATTACGATTGATTCCGAGGACACCACGCTGGCCGAGGCCGTTTCTGCCAAGGCGTTGCCCTCCGTGGTTTCCATTACCGCCACTTCGAGCGGCAGCCAGAATGGCTCGCTTTCGCAGTCTGCCGACGAGTCGGACAGCTCGGGCAGCGTCGGTTCGGGCGTGGTGCTCGATACCGAGGGCCACATCCTCACCAACAACCACGTGGTCGATGGCTATGACCAGTACGTGGTGACCATGGATGACGGCACCACCTACGAGGCCGAGTTCGTGGGCAACGACGCTTCGAGCGACCTGGCCGTCATCAAGCTCAAGGACGCAGACGCCTCCAAGCTCACGCCGATTGAGATCGGTGATTCCTCCAAGCTCAACGTGGGCGAGTGGGTCATGGCGATCGGCTCGCCGTTCGGCAACGAGCAGTCTGTCTCCACCGGTATCGTCTCGGCGCTCTACCGCTCCACGGCCATGAGCTCTACCAACGGTAACACCATCTATGCCAACATGATCCAGACCGATGCCGCCATCAACCCGGGCAACTCCGGCGGCGCGCTCGTCAACGACAACGGCGAGCTGGTAGGCATCAACTCGCTCATCGAGAGCTACTCAGGTTCCAGCTCGGGTGTTGGCTTTGCTATTCCCGTTAACTACGCCAAGAACATTGCCGACCAAATCATCGACGGCAAGACGCCGGTTCATCCGTACCTGGGAGCCACGCTTTCGAGCGTCAACGCGCTCAACGCCCGTACCAACAAACTGAGCACCGATAGCGGTGCCTACGTGGCGAGCGTTGTCGAGGACGGTCCCGCTGCCAAGGCTGGTATCCAGGAGGGCGACGTCATCACCAAGCTGGGCGACGACGAGATTACGAGTGCCGACGGCCTGATCATCGCACTGCGCAGCCACGAGGTGGGCGAGAAGGTCGAGATTACGCTCATGCGCGGCAAGGAAGAGAAGAAGGTCACCGTCGAGCTGGGCTCCGACGAGGAGCTGCAGAGCCAGCAGCAGAACGACAGCGCGACCGATACCGGCAACGGCGGTATTACCGACGAGCAGCTGCGCCAGTATCTGGAGGAGCTGCTGGGCCAGCAGGGCCAGGGTCAAGGCCAAGGCTATGGCCAGGGTTTCTAACGAGCCGTATTGCACATATCGAAGCCAGAGGGGACTGTCCCGCCAACGCGGGACAGTCCCTCTTTTCTTATTGATCCGTTGGGGACGTGGAAACGGATCATTTAGAAATGGCACGGATAGGAGTTGATCGCGCGATCCACTCCGGTCTGGCGGCTGCCGATTCGATGCGGTTCGAAAGGGTTATTCGGCGCCATGGCGACCGGTGGTACTCTTGTATCCGTTTGAAATCGAGCGAAGGAGTGCCGCTATGGAGCAATCGAGCCTGTTTGGTGACGGCGTGGACATCGATACCGAAACGCCCGCGAGTGCGGATGCCGCCGCACCGACCGACGTCCATGCCCAGGCGGCAGCGCGCGCGGCCGAGCTGCGCCACGAGCTCGATTACCACGCCTATCGCTACTACATGCTCGATGCGCCCGAAATCACGGACGCCGCCTTCGACAAAATGCTCGTTGAGCTGCAGGAGATCGAGGCGACCTACCCCGACCTGGTGACGCCCGACAGCTATACCCAGCGCGTGGGCGGCTACGTGAGCGAGCAGTTTACGCCGGTCACGCATATGGCGCGCATGTATTCCATGGACGATGCCATGGACCTGGACGAACTCGACGCGTGGCTCCAGCGCGCCGAGGATGCGCTCGGCGCCGGCAGCGTTACCTATACCTGCGAGCTTAAGATCGACGGCCTGGGCGTGGCCCTTACCTACCAAAACGGCACCTTCGTGCGCGCGGCCACACGCGGCGACGGCACCACGGGCGAGGACGTGTCGCTCAACGTGCGAACCATCAAGGATGTGCCCATGCACCTGTCCGAGCCGGCGCTCGCCCACATGGGCGCCGACCGCGAGCGCACCATTGAGGTGCGCGGCGAGGTCTATATGCCCAAGGGCAGCTTTGTTCGTCTGAACGACGAGGCCGATGCCGAGGGGCGCGACCCCTTCGCCAACCCGCGCAACGCCGCCGCCGGCAGCCTGCGCCAAAAGGACCCCAAGGTCACGGCGCGCCGCGACCTGGCTACCTTTATCTACGCCATTGCCGATACCGATCCGCTGCACGTCCACAGCCAGCGTGAGTTTCTCGACTGGCTGCGCAGTGCCGGCTTTAGCGTCAACCCCAACGTGGCACGCTGCGCCACGCCGGCCGAGGTCCACGAGTTCTGTGCCCAGGCCCTCGAGCATCGCGGTGACCTGGACTACGACATCGACGGCGTGGTCGTAAAGGTTGACAGCTTCCAACAGCAGCTCGACCTGGGCTTTACCGCCCGTGCGCCGCGTTGGGCCATCGCCTTTAAGTTCCCGCCCGAGGAAAAGCAGACCGTCCTGCGCGAGATTCGCATCCAGGTGGGCCGCACCGGTGTGCTCACGCCGGTCGCTGAGTTCGACCCGGTGACGGTCGCCGGCTCCACCATCGCGCGCGCCACGCTGCACAACATCGACGAGATCCGCCGCAAAAACGTGCGCGAGGGCGACACTATCATCGTGCACAAGGCAGGCGACGTGATTCCCGAGGTCGTGGGCCCCGTGCTCGACAAGCGCCCGGCCGACAGCGTTGACTGGCAGATGCCCGAGGTCTGCCCCGTGTGCGGCAGCCCCGTGGTGCACGAGGACGGCGAGGTGGCCTACCGCTGCGTGTCCATCGACTGCCCCGCACAGCTCAAGGAGCGCCTGCTCCACTGGGTGAGCCGCGGTTGCATGGACGTGGACGGCCTGGGCGACGAAATCGTCGACAAGATGATCGCCGCCGGCCTTATCCACGATGTCGCGGACTTCTACCAGCTCACAGTCGACGACATCGCCGGCCTGGACACGGGCCGCGTGTATGCCAGCTCCAACAGCAAAAAGGGCGTCAAGAAGGGCGACCCCATTCCGGTGGGCCTCAAGACGGCCGAGAAAATCATCGCCGAGCTCAACAAGTCTAAGAGCCAGCCGCTCGGTCGCGTGCTGTTTGCCTTGGGTATCCGTCATGTGGGCAAGAGTGTGGGCGAGGTCATTGCCGAGCGATTCCTGTCGATTGACAAGCTCATCTTGGCGAGCGAAGAGGACATCGCCGAGTGCGAGGGCATCGGTCCCAAGATTGCGGCGAGCGTCAAGCAGTTCCTGGCCGTGCCCGAGAACCTTGCCGTGCTGGAACGCCTGCGCCAGGCGGGCCTGTCGCTCGAGGTCGACTTGGGCGCCGCGCACGCGCAAGCCGCAGCCGACGCTGGCGTGGCAGGCGAGCTTGCCGACGCACAGCCACTCGCGGGTCTGACCTTCGTGCTCACCGGCACACTCGTCAACCGCACCCGCGACGAGGCGGGCGCGGCGCTCAAGGTGCTTGGCGCCAAGGTTTCGGGCAGTGTGTCAAAGAAGACGAGCTATCTGGTCGCCGGCCCCAAAGCGGGCTCCAAGCTCGCCAAGGCCGAGCAGCTGGGCGTGCCTGTATTGGATGAGGACGCGCTCGAGCAGATCCTGGCGACTGGTGAGGTGCCCCAGGCTTAGCGCATCGATAGCCAAATTGAAGAACCACCCGAAAAGCATGATGTGAACTGCGCCCCAATTCTTGGACGGGCTAATAAGCGGCCTACGCCGCACATAGGGACTGATTCCGGAATTCCTCCGGGGTCAGTCCCTTCAGTTGAACTGCATCCCATTTCTTGGACTTTGAAATTAAGGTTCGAGAAAAGGGAGGCATCGGAAATGCCCCGCAGGAAG
>NZ_JAQLDU010000040.1 GCF_028209625.1 Collinsella aerofaciens
GTCGTGCTTCACCCTGAGGTCTATACTCATGGAAAACCTCCCATTTCCCGATGTCCAAGAAATGGGAGGCAGTTCACAGGCACCTTTGTGGTGGTTTTTGTTTTAGGCCGAGGGGAAGGCCTTGGTGAGACCGGCGCGCGTCTGCGTGTCGGTCTTTTGGTAAATAGAGCTCAGGTGGCGCTGTACCATGCGCATCGAGATACCAAGCTCCTCGGCGACCTGTTTGAGCGGGCGCTCGTCCTGGGTTACGGCCATGAGAACGTCGACTTCGCGCGGGGTGAGGCCGTGGTTGACGATGAAGGCCTGGCGCTGCTCCTCGATACTCGGTGCTGCCAGCGCCTCCTCGGCAAGCTGTTGATGTTCGCGCTCCTGCTCGGTTTGGGGCAGGCGGAACAGGCCGGCTGCCACGAATGCTGCGCAGGCGGCGACGAGCAAAATGAGCGCGCCGATCATAATGAGGGCAACGTTATCCGAGGTCACGAGAGCAAGCGAGATGCCTGATGTGGTGAAAGCGCATACATTGTTGGCGGCGCGGCCCATGCCAGCCCAAAGAGCGGGCGCATGCATGCGCGGTGCCAGCTGTGTAAAGGTGGCAGTGAAGAACGTGACGAAAAAGCCCGAGCTCAGGTAAAAGACTACAAGGCCCAGGTTGGGATCGGCGCCGGCCTCCACGGCCAGGATGGAAATGGTCGAGAGCACGGCGATGCCGAGCATGACAAGTCCCATGTATCGGCGCTCGGCAAGATCAAAGATAATGCCGGCGGCAAGGCCGCTCGCCGCCAAAAAGAGGCGCGGCCATGTTTGCACGGCAATGGTGCCGTGGGCGTTGGAGAGCGTGACCACGTTGTCGAGGGTCGAGAACAAGCAGGCAAGAATCATGACGAGCGCGATGCTCCAACATGCCTGCTTGGCGAGGGCGTGAGAGGGCTCAACAAAGGGATTGATGGCAGGGTTCGCGGCTGTGTCTGTGTTTTGAGGAACAGCGCTGAGGGCAGAGATGGCGATCGTCGCTGTGCCGAGAACGATAAGCTCTGCGATACCGCCGCAATTGAGCAGGTTGACGGCGAACTGCATCAGGATGCCCGCGGCATAGGCCGCTCCCGCGCCGGTGGCGAGTTTGGGGTCATCCTGGAATGCCAACGAAAAGGCGTGGTGAGCAGCGGCGCCCAGCAGACCGAGCCCAAAGAATGCCACGCAGCCCAGAATCTCGAGCACAAGCGGGGCCGTAGGGAACTGAATTTGCGTCAGGCCCATGATGACGATAGGGACGGCGGCGGCGTTGACGGCTGCTAGTGAGTGGCCTTTGCGCTGTGCGAGCCCGAACAGCGGCGCGTACCCGATAAAGCCGAGCACGCTCGCACCCAGAATAAAGCCCTGTGCGATTACAACGCGTTCGGCACCGGAGAGCAGCCCGACATTGATATCGAAGCGAAACTCGGCGGAAAGAAAGGCGAAGGTAAAAAGAGCGAGTGTCAGAAGCGCGTTGATTTTAGGCTTGCTTAGGTTCAAGGACGGTCCTTTGGATGGACGAATAATCGTGTCCTCGATTGTAGACCATGACGGTAGGGGGTGGGCCTTTCGGGGGGTGTTCCTATAGTTTTGTCAACTGGGCAATGCTGTTTTCGAGATTGAATCGCGACATGCTAACGCCAGGCCT
>NZ_JAQLDU010000041.1 GCF_028209625.1 Collinsella aerofaciens
TCTTCCTGCGGGGCATTTCCGATGCCTCCCTTTTCTCGAACCTTAATTTCAAAGTCCAAGAAATGGGATGCAGTTCACTTGCACCAATAAAAAGAAAAGGGCCGCGCACCCAAATGGATGCACGGCCCTCATGCCATGAATGCGAGTGATTCCGCGGCGAGCTATTTACTCAGCAGCCTCGGTGGTCTCGGCCTCGGCAGCGGCCTCCTCGACGGGAGCCTCTGCGGGAGCCTCGGCGGCCTGCTTGGCAGCCTCCTCGGCGAACTTAGCGGCACGCTTAGCCTTCTCGGCAGCCTTAGCCTCAGCGGCGGCCTTGCGAGCGGCCTCGGCCTCAGCAGCCTTGGCGGCCTTGGCAGCCTTGGCCTCCTCAGCCTTCTTGAGCTGGGCGGCAGCGGCGCCACCGAACTTGTCGGCGAAGCGCTGGACGCGTCCACCGGTGTCGACGAACTTCTGCTGGCCGGTGTAGAACGGGTGGCACTCGTTGCAAAGCTCGACCTTCATCTCAGACACGGTAGCGTGCGTCTTGAAGGTGTTGCCGCAGGAGCACGTCACCGTGCACTCGACATACTGGGGATGGATACCCTGCTTCATGGTAGGACTCCTTATTGGTCAGGCGCTGGTTACCGATCAGCGCATAAGGCGTCTTGGTTTCCGACCAAGACAACAAACTCGGCTATGGTACCACGGCGCCGCGCGTCCCACAAAAGGTTCACGGTCTTTTCGGAACGACACGGATCTGACCCATCGAAACACATCTCCACCGTTCCTTCAACTGGGAAAATGCCGTCCCCGGGGCCTGAGAAGGGCCCCGGGGACGTTCGACTGACTGCGGGAACGGCCTTTCCGCTCAATGTGTTCGGCTGAGATCGGAAATCAACCAAACTGAACTAGGTTCAGTTGACATGGTTAAAAACGAGGGGCGACGCTTTTGCGTCACCCCTCGTCCCGGCCGGTTGCTTTAGTTGTACACACGGTAGTTACACTTGAACTGGGTTATGTGTCCATAGTTGGAGCGGTACCAACCCGACGTATAGCTGATTGCCTCTGCGCCTAGATAGTCGTAGCCCTTGTTGTAGCGAAGCTGACGGTAGGTCGTGTCGTACTCTGCTACGTAAAACGTGTCTCCAGAGAAGGCTTTGTACCGGTCCTTAACCGTCGAAGCTATGTACGCGGGTTCGACATCGCCTTTCTCCCCGTTGAGCGCATAGACGGGTGCCGCGATTCCGCATAAAGCCGTTGCCACGAGGATGGCGTAGACAGCCATGCGCGACGCATTGGACTTCAGCTGTTCAAATAGTTTCATGTCATTCACCTCGCTCGTATGTATCGAGGTATTCCTGCTTGAGCGTCTGCGAGGACGACTTGATCTTTTCCACGAGCGTGCCGGCTTCGATGAAGTAGAACGAGTTGGTGAGGTCTGCCAGGTCGTCGAGCAGATGGCTTGAAATGAGCACGCTGCGTCCCCGCGCCACTTCGCTGCGCATCGCGTCGCAGGAGGTTTTCCTTTTTCCCGGATCGAGGCCGTTCAGCGGTTCATCGAGGATGAGGTACGGGCAATCGGTCGCTATCGCCATGGCAAGCTTTACCTGCTGCTTCATTCCTGTCGAGAGTTTACGGGTCGGCTTGTCGAGATATGGGGAGA
>NZ_JAQLDU010000042.1 GCF_028209625.1 Collinsella aerofaciens
CCCTTGATTCTCATGTTCACTGCAACAGCCTCAGGACTCAGCGCAACGCGTTGCGCTGAGTCCTGAGGCGCGAATCCGGGTAGGCAACCCCAGAGGGGCCGGAATCCCCCGGCCCGCGATGGAGGGAGGCCGACATGTCCAGACCGAAGCCGTCCGGAAGGTCGTACGCAAGGCTCACGAGGCACGAGAGGAACACGGTCGAGAGGATGCTCGACCTCAACCGCAGCGCCCGCGAGATCGCCGCGGAGCTCGGCAGGTCGCCCTCGACCGTGACCAGGGAGGTGGCGGCGCACCGCTACGTCACCGCGCCGCGCTCGCGCTACGGCGAGCCCGCGCCCGCGGACCTGTCGGGGGCCTGCCCCAGGCTCTCCTCGTGGCCGAGGTGCTGCAACGGCTGCTCGCACAGGAGGGGCTACGGCTGCTCGAGGAGGCCCAAGGTGTTCTACAGGGCCAAGAGGGCGCAGGAGGCGGCCGACGCCGAGCTCTCGGGGAGCAGGTCCGGGATCGACGAGACCGAGGAGGGCGCCGCCGCCAAGCTCGCGGCCATCAGGGACGGGCTCGCGCGCGGGCTCTCCCCGCAGCAGATAGCGGCGGCGACCCCCGGGCTCAGCGCCTCCACCGTCTACAGGTGGGTGGACGCCGGCTACGACGGCATGACGAACATGGAGCTCAGGCGCAAGGTCGGCTACAGGCCCAGGTCGCGCCGGGCCCCGAGGAGGGCGACGTCCCACTCGGCGCGCAGGTCGCACGCGTCGTTCCTCGCGCTCGGCGAGGACGCCTGCGCCGCGGCCTGGGAGATGGACACCGTCGAGGGCTGCCGGGGCGACTCCGCCAGGCTCCTCACGCTGCTGCACCGCCCGAGCCGCTTCCAGCTGGCGCTGCCGCTGCCGGACGGCACGTGCGCCTCGGTCCTGGCGGCCCTCTCCTCGCTGCGCGGGGTCCTCGGCGAGGGCGGCGCGAGGCGCGCCTTCGGCGCCGTGCTCACCGACAACGGCGCCGAGTTCGCCGACGAGGGCGCCATCGCGGCGCTGCTCGGCGAGCGGGACGGCGAGACCAGGCTCTTCTACTGCGACCCCCGGCAGAGCCAGCAGAAGGGCGCGTGCGAGAAGAACCACGTCGAGATCAGGAAGCTGCTGCCCAAGGGCGCCGGGGCCAGGTTCGACCGGCTGACGGCGGCGGACTGCGCGCTGCTCATGTCGCAGGTGAACTCCGAGCCGAGGGGCGCGCTCGGGTTCCTGACGCCGGCGCGCGTGCTGCGGATGGCCCTCGGCGAGGACGCCTCCGCCCTCATGGACGCGTTCGGGATAGAGGAGCTGGCGCCCGGCGAGCTCGACCTCACGCCCGGCTGCATCGACAGGGCCAGGGCCGCGAGGGGCGAGGGGCCGCTGGCGGGATAGGCGGCGGGCCGGGACATGGGTCGGAGGGCCCGTTGCGCTGAGTCCGGAACGGCTGCGCGGCGGGCTGGCGGAGCATGCGGCGGCGGCACGGGGACACCGGCCTCCATAGCCTCTCCACCTGCGGAAACGAGGCGATAGCCAGGTGCCGGGGGCTATTTCCGCGTTGCGCTAGCTGCGGAAACGCGGGGTCCGTTCAG
>NZ_JAQLDU010000043.1 GCF_028209625.1 Collinsella aerofaciens
TATCGCCATGGCAAGCTTTACCTGCTGCTTCATTCCTGTCGAGAGTTTACGGGTCGGCTTGTCGAGATATGGGGAGATTCCGAGGGAGCTGCAGAGCGAGTCGATGTCGGCGGCCGATTTCCACGCCTCCCTAACGAAAGCAAGGTGCTCGAGGGCCGATAGCGTGGGGTAGAGATCCGCGCCGCCCGAAGAGCTCAGGTAGACGAGTTCTGCAAATTCGGCTGATCGACGTTGGCTGATTCCGTCTGCCGCCAGGCTTCCCGAGCGGATGCGGGTGGGAAATTGGCCCGACAGCGCTTCAAGAAGGGTGGTTTTCCCCGAGCCGTTGGGAGCAACGAGGCCCGCCGCCGTTCCCGGGCTCAGGAAAAGCGACCCGATTGAAAGTATCGTCGTGCTTCCGTATCCCACGCTCGCGTCCAGAAGCTCGAGCCCATGGCGCTTTTTCGCGGGTCCAGGCTGTTTGGGGGAACGTGTCGCAACGGCGCCGACCGCAAAAAGGACCGCGACGTATGCCAGGGCCACGGCAAGCATCGATGCGCTGCCTGAACCGGAGCCAATGAATTCTGTCGGGAAGCATCCTACGTAACCCGTTGCCTCGATAGGCGAGAATACGGGCAGTGGCAGGAGCCCGAGCACGGCATTATGCCCTAGTGCCGAATCGGACAGTAACGGGAATGCCGGGGCCGCGACAAGCAGCGCGGAGGTAAGGGGGCCCGCGAGGACGCGCCTCGTTGCGGTCGATAGGACGGCGGAGCAAACGGATATCAAGGTTCCGCCCGCAAGCAGCGCGAGAAGCAGGGCTGTGAAGACGTTTCCCGCGGTCGTGGTGGCAAGCGCGCCGTCATGGAAGAAGGCGATCGGGTACCCAATTTGCCCGAAGCCGTTTAGGGCCAAGGCGTAAATGCCCCCGGGTGCGAGGCCGGCGAGGAGCATCGCGGTCCCCGCGGCGATTATCGAAAACACGATCTGGATAAGGCGCCGGAATTTGGGCGCGGGCGCCTTTGCCGCCAGGGTCCCGGGCCTTGTGGCGCCGAGCACGAGTATCGACGAGAGAAGGAAGGGGATGAAGGGAAGGAAAGACGGCGCCGTGGCAATGGCGTAAGGCAGGAAGGAAAGGAATGGCAGGTCGTTTGCGGAGGCCGGGATATCCGTGATGCCGGAGCTGCTCAGGGCACGGCAATATGCGAGCGCTGCGTCATTGGTCTCTCGGTCTCCCACGATGGACCCGGATTGGAAGCCTTCGCCCATGAGCGCGTAGTAGCTCTCGGCAGAATCGAGAAAGGCGGCGTCGGTTTGAGCGGCAAGGGCGGCGTTCGCGTATCTTGCAAGCTCCGCGTCATTTTGCTGCTCTGGAGATAGGTCTGTGCCGCTGGCCTGGGGCGCGCGCGTATTGAATGCGTCGACAAAGCTCTGCATGCCCTGTTTCATAAAGAAGGGCCCGTAGATGGGTGAATTGAACGCAATGGGGACGGAAAAGGC
>NZ_JAQLDU010000044.1 GCF_028209625.1 Collinsella aerofaciens
TGAACTGCATCCCATTTCTTGGACTTTGAAATTAAGGTTCGAGAAAAGGGAGGCATCGGAAATGCCCCGCAGGAAGAAGGCAAGATACGGTCGCGAGATGAGGGCACGCGCCGCCGACCTGTTCGAGGCCGGCCTCGGCTTCGAACTCGCGGCCAAGAAGCTCGACGTTCCCGCCCCGGCGGTGAGAAAATGGCTCTACGCGTACCGGGCAACCGGGAGGAAGGGGCTGATCGGGATGGGCGAGAGCCGCAGGACCTACGACATGGAGACCAAGCTCGCCGTCGCGAGGGCCGTCGTGGACGAGGGGATGCCGCGGTCGGCGGCGATGGCCCGCTTCGGCATCGCCGCCGCCACATCGCTCGACCGCTGGTGCAGGCTGTACCGCGAGGGCGGGCCGGAGGCGCTCGAGCCGGGACGCCGCGGCAGGCCGGAGGGCCCCGGGGGGCGGACGCGCGAGCGGGAGCTCGAGGAGCGCGTGCGCAAACTCGAGGCCCAGGTGGCGTATCTAAAAAAATCGATAGCCCTGAAAGCGGAGAAGAGCTCTCAAACTGGGAGAAAGCCCAGGTCGTAGCCTCCCTTTCAGGGCACCACCGCCTATGCGACCTGCTCGCGGCCGCGCGGCTCGCGCCGTCGAGCTACCACTATGCCGTGGCGCACCCGCCGAGAGCGACCCGGCCAGAGCTCCGGGAGGCCGTGCGCGAGATCTTCTCGAGGACGGCGAACGGGTGCGGCCACCGCCAGATAGCGATGTGCCTGAGGGCCGAGCTGGGCGCGAGGATAGCGGACAAGACGGTCCTCAAGATGATGCGGGAGCTCGGCATCCGCTGCGGCATCCGCCGGGAGACCGACTACCATCGCTACAACTCCTACCGCGGCCCGGTCGGCGAGAGATTCGACAACCTGATAGCGCGTGACTTTCGCGCGGGCGCCCCGTGGGAGAAGCTCGGGACCGACGTCACGGAATTCAGGCAGCCCTGGGGCAAGGCGTACTTCGCCCCGGTCTACGACTTCTGCACGAAGGAGATCGTCTCCTGGTCGGTGTCGACGAGCCCGGACATGGCCCAGCAGGAGGAGGTGCTCAGGCGCCTGTTCGCGAGGATGCCGGCCGGGGCCTCGCCGATCGTCCACAGCGACATGGGCTGGCAGTACCAGCACCCTAGGTGGACCGGCGAGCTCAGGAGGCACGGCGCCAGGCAGAGCATGTCGAGAAAGGGCAACTGCCTAGACAACGGGGCGACGGAGCAGGTGTTCGGGCATCTCAAGGACGAGTTCTTCAGGGGCGTCGAGTGGGCCGACTTCGAGTCCTTCAAGAGGGACCTCGACGCCTACGTCGTGCATTGGAACACGAGGCGTCGCCAGGTGGCGCTCGGCGGCCTCACCCCGGTGGAGTTTCGGAAACGGCTATTGAAAGCGTCCTAGTGTTCGCTTCTAATAAAGAAGGCCAAGATTCGGGACGCAGTTCA
>NZ_JAQLDU010000045.1 GCF_028209625.1 Collinsella aerofaciens
ATGGCCGTCTGCCCCTGCCCCGTAGAGGGCCCGGGGGGTGTTGCCACCGGGGGCGCTCGCCGCTCCGGACGACTGATAGGAAACTGCCGGGTGCAAGCGCCACGGCCAGGTAATGTGGGTGTCGCAGGGAGGGGTTCCGATCGGCCTACCGATTGGAGGATAACACCGTGGCACCACCTAGAATGCCGGAAGCCGTCATCGGGCTCGATGTCGGGAAATTGTCCCATTGGGCATGCGTCGCGACCCGGGACGGCGAGATACTGCTGAGCGCCCCCGTCGCGAACAGGGAGGGCGATCTGGACTCGCTGTTCGGCCGCTTCCCCGACGCGCTCGTGGTCGTCGACCAGTCGCGCAACATAGGCGCCCTCGCGCTCGCCCGCGCCAAGGCGGCCGGGATGTCGGCGGCGTACCTGCCGGGACTCGCGGCACACGGGGCCGCCAGGCTCTTCGCCGGCGACGCCAAGACCGACGAGCGGGACGCAATGGTCATCGCGAAGACGGCGCTGGGCATCCCCGACGCACTCCTGCCGGTCGGGGATCCGGGCCCGACGGTCGCGGCGGCGAGGGCGCTGGCCGCCCAGAGAAACTTCCTGACCTGCGAAAACACCAGGAGCAAGAACCGGCTGCGCAGCATCCTGCTGGAATCGTGCCCCGCCTTCGAGGCGTTGGTCGACCTGTCCGACGGTCCCCAGCTGAGGCTCATGGCATCCCTCGGCGGGGCCTGGTCGGTGGCCGACGCCGGGCCCCGCAGGGCGGCGGCGCTCACGCGCGGGGCGGCGCGCGGCAAGATCGAGGCCCTCGTCCGCTCGACGGCCTCCTCGACAAGGCCGGACGCGGCGGCCATCGCCGCCGAGGACCGGGCGGTGAGGCTGCTCGCGCGCAGGATCTCCGAGAACTCGGCGGAGATCGATGTGATCACGGCGGAGATATCCGCCCTCCTCGAGGGCGACGATACCTACCGATGCCTCCTGACGGTGCCGGGGATCGGCCCCAAAACCGCTTCCGAGCTCGCGATCTCCATAGATATCGAAGACTTCCCAAGCCACGACAGGCTCGCGTCGTACTGCGGCCTGGCGCCGCGCAACCGCCAGTCGGGGACCTCGATCTCCTCGGTGACGGCATCGCGCCAAGGCAACAAGAGGCTGAAGAACCTGCTCATATTCTCGTGCAACTGCCTTACCCGGACAGAGGGAAGATGGGGCGATTACTACGCTAGGTGCCGAGAGCGGGGCATGCCGCACGGCAAGGCGCTCAAGGCGCTGGCACGAAAGAGGCTGAAGGTCATCTACGCGATCATGCGGGACAGGGTGCCCTACGCCGCCTAGTCGAAGCGCTCCGAACAGATTGGAGCCCATCGGCCGAAAGGCCTGGCGTTAGCATGTCGCGATTCAATCTCGAAAACAGCATTGCCCAGTTGACAAAACTATAGGAACACCCCCC
>NZ_JAQLDU010000046.1 GCF_028209625.1 Collinsella aerofaciens
TCAGTTTAACCTGCCTCCTTCTCGTGTTCCAATGGATGATGTATTCGTCCAGGTCTCTCTTGAAGTCTTCGAAGCAGGGCCATTTCCTTCCGCGAAAGAACTCGTCCTTCATATGGCCGAACACCTGCTCCGTCGCGCCGTTGTCGATGCAGTTGCCCTTCCGGGACATGCTCTGCACCACGCCGGCCTCCTCCAGCCGCTTGCACCACCCGGCCTGCTGGTACTGCCAGCCCATGTCCGAGTGCAGGACCGGCCTGGAGCCCTCGGGCATCTTGGACACGAGCTGGTCGAGCAGCTCGTGCTGCTGGGCCATGTTGGGATGCAGCGACGTGGACCAGGCGACGATCTCCTTGCTGCCGAAATCGTAGACCGGCGCGAAGTAGGCCTTGCCCCAGGGCTGCTTGAACTCGGTGACGTCGGTGCCCATCTTCTCCCACGGCCCGTCGGCGGCGAAGTCCCTGCCGATGACGTTCTCGAAGGTCTTTCCGACCTTGCCCCTGTACGAGTTGTACCTGTGGTAGTCGGTCTCGCGGCGGATCCCGCAGCTGATGCCCATCTCGCGCATCATCTTCAGCGTCGTCTTGTCGGCTATGCGCACGCCCTGCTCGGCGCGCAGGCACATGGCGATCTGCCTGTGGCCGCACCCGTTGGCGGTGCGCGAGAATATCTCGGCGGCGGCCTCCCAGAGCTCGGGCCTGGTGGGAGCCTTCGGGTGCGACAGCGCGTAGTAGTAGCTCGACCTCGCCAGGCCGGCGCACTCGAGCAGGTCGGCGAGGGGGTATTGCCCTGAAAGCCCGCTCACGACCGCGGCCTTCTCGCCGTTCGAGAGCGTTTCTCCGCCTTCAGGGCGATCGATTTTTTTAGGTAGGCGTTCTCCGCCTCGAGCCTCTTGATCCTGCGCTCGAGCTCCTGCTCGCGCGTCGTCTCCCCGGACGGGGAGCCGGACCCCCTCGGCCTCCCCCTTGGCTTTGGCCTGAGCGCCTCCGGGCCTTCCTCCCTGTACGCCTTCAGCCATTTCTTGAAAGGGCTTGGCGAGGCTATCCCGAACTTCTCCATGGCCTCGGGCTTCGTCATGCCCTCGTCGACGACCGCCCTGACGGCGGCCAGCTTCGTCTCGAACGAATAGGCGGTGTGCTTCTTTCCCATCATGGTCAGAACCTCGATACCAGCAGACCTGTAGGTGCACAGCCATTCTCTCACGGTTCCCTCCGGCATCCCGAGAAGGGCCGCGATCGCCGCGCGGCCGCGCCCCTCGTCGTGCAGCTCTGCCGCTCGCAGTCTCATCCCGACGTCGTACAAAGCGTTTCCAGCCATAAAAAGGCCTCCCATTTCTTGTGTCCAAGAAATGGGAGGCAGTTCA
>NZ_JAQLDU010000004.1 GCF_028209625.1 Collinsella aerofaciens
ACAAAGCTCTGCATGCCCTGTTTCATAAAGAAGGGCCCGTAGATGGGTGAATTGAACGCAATGGGGACGGAAAAGGCTGCAGCGAGAACGAGCGTACAAATCCATACGGCCTTGTCTCTTAGGATTAGTTTGAGAAGAAGTCGACAGTACATTTGGAAGCACCTACGTTCCTCAAAGAATTGTTAGATTAAAAGTAACAGACCGGATGAAGATACGTGCGACGGGGGCGAGGCGAATGGCTGAGCGGTATCGATATGCGGGTTCAACGGTATCACATTGGCCACATAGATTTTTAACTTGCATTTCTACCCGCCCTTTTCGTAGAGTCGCCGATACGTGCTTAGCGCACCCTCGGCGCGTCCGGCAGGCTTTGCGAAATGGGATCCAGTAGACTTCGGCGCAGCATCATCTTGCGGAATGCTTCTAATGAGCCTCCCATCCTTCAAAAACAGAATCTCATCGCACAGCCTATCGACCGAATCCAAGATGTGGGATGACATGATGATGCACGTACCAGAATCGGCCAGCTTCCTGAGAATCTCGGAATGCAAGTCCACCCTGCTGGGGTCGAGCGCGTTCATGGGCTCATCTAATAGAAGGTACCGCGCGCCCGTCGCATACGCAATCGCCAGGGTAAGCTGCTGCTTCATGCCCTGGCTCAGAGTGCGGATCCTCATCTTCGCGAACTCGCCTATCTGCGTTTGTTCCACTATCTCTTCGATATCGCGAGCATGCGGCCACATATCGCAAACCATCTTGAGGTGATCTTCCGCACGCAATCCGGGATACAGCAGCGTCCCCTCACCAGGTGCATAGAAGATCATAGAACGGACCTCTCTCGCACCCGTACCCTGCACCTCATCCAGAACGATGCTCCCGTCCACGCGAGGACCCGGCAAACCTGCCATCGCACGCAGCAACGTCGTCTTTCCATGCCCGTTCGGAGCGACGAGACCGTAGACCGTACCCGGGGCAAACTCAGCGTTCACCGAATCTACGAGCACCTTCTTTCCATAAGAGATCGTCAGCGTTTGAAGGTCAATCATCGAGATCATCCCCTTTCGATCTTTGGAACACTCAGGCGCACCATCAACGGAGATACGGCGCCCAAGACCACCAGCAGAGCGCCCGATGCGCCGACGACCTCTCCAAAAGGCATCGCGTTCGTCCCTCGCCCAAGGAACCCAATCGTCCCCACCTGGGAAGCGGGATCAAACGAGGCGAATGGAGCCAGCAGCGCGACGCCCATGCCCACGCTTTCAACATGAGCGCTCAACGAACCCAACACCAAGAGAACCGCGCAAACCATTCCGGTGACAACGGGGTTGCGGCTAATCGCTGCTGTCAACGCAGCGACGACGGAAATCACGCCGTATGCCATGACCAGCAACGGAATACTGCACAACACTGCCTCCCCCACCATGGACGTTGTCGAAGCTCCCGCCCGAATGAGAGCGACGGGATACTCCGATCCACCCGCACCGTTCTTAATCACGGACACAACGACAGCGGGAACCATCGACACCAAAAGCAGCACCAAGCCAAGCAGGAGAGCCAGCGCAACAGCCGTCAGAAAACGCACATGCGCTGTTGCGGGGATCTGGAGAACCAGAAGGGAACGACACTGCAGGTGGGTGCACGCGAGCGATGTGACAACCACGGGCAACAGCAAAAATAAGGAGGGAAGCGCTGCCTGGAGATACGAAAGGAGGATTAATGGGGGCATCTTCGTACTTAACTCGTAAACCTTGGGGTCCGGCAAGCTCGCGATCGACTCAAGCAGAAGGGCGCGCGCCTCCGCACGAGAAGGAGTCTCCGGCTCGATTCCGATCGATTGCAGGAGAGTCGCATCTGCCGCGCCCAGCTCACCTCGAGCGCGCTCGTACGTCGCAAGGCTTCGAAACCCCTCCGCAGGCATAGGCGCGTACACGAAACCCGAAAGAGCATCCCGCATGTCTTCCAGGGCCGCTTTGCCCTCGACGTCCATATTCGCAGCGTTCTGCTCTAGATACCGATCTATTGAACGGAGCTCCCCATCCCTATACCGAACAGCGGAAACGTTATCAGCGTCAGGAAACATCTCGACCAGAGCCGGGGCCAGCATCGTCGTCGACATTGCAATCGCGCATACGGCGAGGGTAGGAGAACGCAGGAGCAGTTTCCCCATCGTTCTTACGTATGCAACGGCGGAGGCACAAGCGCTCGAACGAGTTGCCGTTCTCGATGCAGTGAAGGAACCTCTCTCAAGACAAATCGGGGATATCGGGCACGCGCAGCCGCTCTTTCCAGCAACGCAAAGCAGGCTAATTGCCAGCACCTCGATCCCGATTGCGCATACGAGGGCAATCGCGCCACGCTCGAAGCAAAGTCCAGGCAGATTCACTATCTGCGTTGTCGGGTACGGGCTATAGGCGCCGACGGTCAACTCAGTGTTCGCATACGTAAGGGGATTCAACAGGGCGAACTCACGTAAAGCGATGGATCTTCCGTAATACCCGGGAACCATCGTCACCCCCATCAGGGCACATACGAACACGATTCCAAGCGTAGGGTTATTGGCAATCTTCACGGCAAGGTGAACGACAAGCGAGATGAACGCTGCCACCAAGAATTGCAAGATGGCCGTCTGCACGAACACCAGCCAAGCCGGTTTGATAACCGGAGTCGCATATTGAATGTAGCCTATCGGATAGAACGGCGAGCCCGGGCCATTCTTCACAAGCGCGGCGATTATCCCTGGAAGATTGATGGCGAGGACGGCAAGCATTGCAAAAACACTCGCCCATACGCTCGATGCAACAAGTCTACCCAGCTCGCCCATCGGTGCCTGGATGATGAGCTTTTCACGTTTGTTAAGACGTGCGGCAAGGAACGAGACGGCAACGGCCGTTGCGACCCATAGCAAGTACTCCTTCGATCCGTCATAATAGGTGTACTCTCCATCCGATATCTGCAGAAACGGAAGTAGGGGAGAGAGCGGTGCCAAGATAAGACGTCCCGCGGCAAGAGGGTACAGAAGCGCGGGCATGCTTGATGAAGAGGTATAGACACCGTCCTCCCCCGCATTCACAAGCGCATCCGCATAGGATGCTGACAATTCCTGCTCAACACGGGTTATTCCCGACTCGAGGTATTCGACCCGTCCGTCGATGCCAGCCGCGCTCCTGAAGACGGGCAGAGCACAAAGAACCATCAACGCAACAACGACAACACAGAGCGACCTGGAGGAGAGAAGCGACCTAAAGATCGCCTTCGAGATTTTGAGCATATTCATCGCCAACCTTAACCTCATCCAGTCGGAACAGAGGGGCCGAACAAAATGCTCGGCCCTTATTACTTGCCGGCAAAGTCAATTTAACATAAACTGTTAAAAAGTAACCTGAGTTTTTTAAATTCTTCGGAGGTTATTATGAGTTCCGACAATCGCACTCCCCGGCTTCATTCCTTCCGCATCGCATGTGCGATAGCCTCTGCGACCCTTTGCGCCACCGCCATCGCACAAGTGGCGTTCTCCTTAAAGCCAGCAATCGAAGTGCTCGACAACCCTGTAATTGCAGACTCCCCCGCGTATCCAGCCCTTGCGATCTCGACATTGGTCCCTGCCGTCATCGGTATCGCTACGACCATCCTCAGCGCCGTTCTCGTGTGGACGATCAAGAGCGGAGACCCCTTCAAGAAAGGGTCTGCGACATGCTTGAAGGTGCTCGGCATTCTCTTCGTTGTTCAAGCTGCCACCAGCCTCTACGCCGGCTCACTCAAAACCTCCGTTTCGATGTTTGGCGGCGAGGGGGCCGTCGGCGCCCAAGAGATCGCTTCATCATTCGATTGGACCTCTCTGGTTCTCGGCATCGTCCTGTTCATGCTTTCCCAGCTCTTCTTGTACGCCCGAGAGCTGTACCTCGACTCCGACGAGATTGCGTAAGGAAACGCCATGCCCGTAATTGTTCGCCTCGACAAGATCATGGCCGAGCGAAAGATTTCCTCGAACGAACTTGCCGAAAGGATTGGAACCACGCCCGTGAACCTGTCCCGTATTAAAAAAGGGCATATTCGCGGCATTCGCTTCAACACACTCGAGCAGCTATGCCTCGCCCTTCGTTGCCAACCCGGAGACCTTCTCGAAGTCATGAGCGAAGAGGATGCCCGAAAGGAGTTCGGACTCGATTGGTCCGCCGAGGATTAGAGGGCGGTCGTACTCGCCCTGCACACGGGGATGCGAATCGGCGAGGTCTGCGGCCTTCGGTGGTGCGATGTGGATTTCGAGACGGGCCTGATCTCGATCAGACACTCGGTGGCGTACGCGAAGGGAATGGGTTCGTTCATCAAGGACACCAAGACCTATGACGCCAGGGGTATCCCCATCGACCCGGTCGGCCTACTCCCCTTCCTGAAGGAGACCCACGAGATCGACTGCGGAAAGCTGCGCTTGCGCGGCCTTACCGGGGCGGTCGAGATCGGGGGCTGCTACATCCTGTCGGAGCCGGGCGCGACCTTCGCGACGACAAGCTATATCCGCAGGGCGTTCAAGACGTTCTCGGAGACCAACGGCCTCATGGGCACCAACGACGAGCTGATCACGTTCCACGGCCTTCGCCACACGTTCGCAACGCAGTGGATCCGCCAAGGCGGCGATATCAAGGCGCTCCAATCGATCCTCGGCCACAAGGACGCCATGGCGACGCTCAACGTCTACGCCGACATCGAGCCCATCTCCAAAATCCATAACATGCTGCGTGCCACGCCGTGCCTTTGGCGCGGGCACCTCGGGCCGAGGGTCGATCCGGGTCCCATGTTCCAACAGAGGATCCAGGAGTCCATCGAGACGCTCCAGGCGTTCGGCTACGGCATCACCGAGCCGGACGACCGAAATATCGCCATACGCGACGTGAAGACGAACAGTTGGCTCTAGCTCACCGAGTACGCGGCAGTGCTGGGCCCATCCCAACTGAGGTCACGGTGGTCCGATAGGGGCGCCGCCCGCGGCATGCGCCGCGGAGCGGTATCCCCTACCGAAGGGCGGGGATGCCCTCCGCTTCCAGTTCGGAATCAGCCGTCGGAGGCGTTCGGCTGACTGCGGGAACGGCCTGTCCGCTCAATGTGTTCGGCTGAGATCGGAAATCAACCCAACACGAGCCGGACACGCGCCAGACGGCTCTTCCCCGTACGGCCTTCCCCCTTACGCTCATGTTGCAGGCATGTAACGCCGCAGCGAGCGCGCCTTTTTTGCGCCAGACAGGTACAATGATGAACACTGTACCGTAGCGGAGCGCCCCGCGCGCGCCGCAACCACGCGAAAGGGTTTCCCATGGCCGAGATCTCGTCCTCCCGCATCGTCATCACCGTCCTTGGCAAGAACCGCCCCGGCATCGTCGCCGGCGTCACCCGTGTCCTGGGCGAGGCCAATGTCGACATCCGCGACATTACGCAGTCCATTATCGAGGACATCTTCACCATGACCATGCTGGCCGACACCGCTGAGTCCAAGCTCGACTTTGCCGAGCTGCAGAAGGCCCTGGCCGAGGCCGGCGAGCTTTCGGGCGTCAATGTGTCCATCCAGCGCGAGGACGTCTTTAACTTTATGTACCGCCTGTAGCGAACAGGTCGTGCGGGAACAGGCTGGCGCATCTGCACCCAAGCACGCCGCCCCCACACGACCCCGAGAGGAGCGCGCATGGCTTACGACGCCAAGAAAATCTACTACCGCTTCGATGACCATCTGAGCCGCCTGGTCTTGGATTATGAGGCGAGCCGCCAGATTTCGCCCGAAAGCGAAAACCTCTACTACGGCCTGCCGACTGATCCGTACGACGAGGGTCTGTTCGTCGAGCATAACGTCAAGCGCGGCCTGCGCAATGCCGACGGCTCGGGTGTGGTCGCGGGTCTTACCCGCATCTCGGACGTGCACGGCTACAACAAGGTCGACGGCAAGGTCGTGCCCGGCCAGGGCAAGCTCACGCTGCGCGGCTACAACATCGAGGACCTGGTCAACAACGCGCAGGCCGAGAATCGCTATGGCTACGAAGAGGTCGCCTACCTGCTCATCACGGGCTCGCTGCCCAATAAAGAGGAACTCGACGGTTTTTGCGGACGTCTGGGCGCTTTTAGGCACCTGAGCGACGAGTACGTCAAAGAGTTCCCCATGACCACGGTGTCGTCGAGCATCATGAATGTGCTTCAGCGCGCCGTGCTGCTGCTCTACGCCTTCGACGCCGAGCCCGACGCCATTACGCCCGAGCACGAAATCGACGTCGCCATCTCCATGCTCGCCCGTCTCCCCCGCATCGCCGCCTTCGCGCATATGGCCTCGGTCGCCAAGCGCCGCGGCTCCGAGGTCCATGTACCGCATCCCACACCCGGCCTCTCCACCGCCGAGACCATCCTGCAGGTGCTGCGCGGCGGCATGGCATTCACCCGCGACGAAGCCATGCTGCTCGACGTGATGCTCATGCTGCATGCCGAGCACGGCGGCGGCAACAACTCCACGTTTGCCTGCCGCGTGCTGTCCTCCTCGGCCACCGACCCGTATTCCGCCTACGCCGCGGCTATCGGCTCGCTCAAGGGCCCGCGCCACGGCGGTGCCAACGCCAAGGTCGTGTCCATGCACGAGGACATCCGCGCGCATGTCTCCAATTGGGAGGACGAGGACGAGGTCGCAGCCTACCTGGGCAAGATCCTCGACAAGCAGGCCTTCGACGGAACGGGTCTCATCTACGGTATGGGCCACGCCGTCTACACGCTGAGCGACCCGCGTGCCGAGGTGTGCCGCCGTTACGCGCGCACGCTTGCCGCCAAGAAGGACCTGGGCGATGAGTTCGCGCTCATCGAGCGCATCGAGCGCCTGGCGCCGCAGGTGATGCGCGATCACGGCATGACCAAGCCCATCTGCGCCAACATCGACCTGTACACGGGCTTTATCTACAAGATGCTCGGCGTGCCCGAGACGCTCTTTACGCCGCTATTCGCCGTTGCCCGCATGGCCGGCTGGTCGGCGCACCGCATGGAAGAGCTCTTCTGCGCGCACCGCATCATCCGTCCCGCGTATCGCCCGGTTATCGAGCCGCTGAAGTACAAGCCGCTCGCCGACCGCTAGGACGCGGACCGTTATAGAACCCGAGCGTGGCCAGGGCATCACCGCCCTCGGCCACGCTTTTTGCCAGTAGAAAGGGCTGCATCGAATGATTGTGTTTTCCGACATGGATGGAACGCTGCTGACGAGCGATAAGCAGATGAGCGACGCCACCTGGGCGATGCTCGACGAGCTCGCGCGCCGCGGTATTGAGTTTGTGCCCTGCACGGGGCGCCCGCTGTCGGGCGTCTTTGAGCCCATCCTCGCCCACCCCGCCGTACACTACGCAGTCTGCGCCAACGGTGCCAGCGTCTGGCAGCTCGACGACGGTACGCCTACCGATGTCTCACGTGCTACGCGCATTTTGAGCCGACCGCTCGACCGCGCCATCGCCCACCGCGTCCATAGCATTGCCGCCGGCCACGATGTGACCTTCGATATCTTCGCGGACGGGCAGTGCTTCCTCCCCCGCCCGCTCTACACGCGCCTGGACGAATTCTGTGGCGGCGATCCTCACATCGCGGCTTCGCTCAAGCGCACGCGAACGCCGATCGACATGGATATCGACAGCAAAATCGACGAAGTCGAGGTGCTCGAACGCATCGCCATGTACTGGCACGACCCGGCCGATCGCGACGCCATCGCGGCGGAGCTCGACACGCTCGAAGGCATTGAGGTCACGCGTTCGTACGCCATGAATATCGAGGTCATGGGCGAGGGCGCTACCAAGGGGACGGCCCTCACGTGGCTATGCGAGCACCTGGGCGAGCCCCTCGCCGACGCCTGGGCGTTCGGCGACAACATCAACGACATCCCCATGCTGCAGGCGGCGGGTCACGGCATGGCCATGATCAACGCCGAGCCCGAGGATCGCGAGGCCGCCGACGCCATCACCGAATACGACAACGACCACGACGGCGTCGCCCACACCATCATAGCCGCCCTCGCCTAGTCATCGGCCAGTCATTGGGGACGTTCTTAAATGACTAGTCGTTGGGGACAGTCTTCGCGAAAAAGCTGCAAGGACTGTCCCCCACTGCCGGCAGAAAAGGAATGTCCCCATCTGCCGGATTAGGCGAGACTCTCCAGCACGCGACGGAGCTCCTGCTGGACGGCGTGGTCGCGGTTGCAGCCTACGACGCGATCGGCAACCGCTTTGAGCGCGGGGCGCGCGTTTTCCATAGCACAGCCCGTACCGACAAAGCGAATAATCTCGTAATCGTTCATCGAGTCGCCAAACGCCATGACCTCGTCGCGCCCAATGCCGTAATGCTCCGCAAGCTGTGCGATGCCCGAGGCCTTCGACACACCGGGCTGCATGGCATCGATCCATGCGTTTCCAGAAGGCGCAAAGGTAAAGAGCTGGCCGAGCTCACGCTGCAGTACGTAGGCACTGTCCATAACGGCACAGTCATCGCAAAAGATACTCGCCTTGATGATATTTACGCTGGGATCGGGCAGCTCCCAAATGCGCTCGGCATTGGGAAGGTCCTTATCGACCTCGCGTACGAACTTGCACTCATCATCGAGCAAGAAGGATTTGGTTCGGTCAAAGAGCGCAAGATGCAAATTGGGAAACGTCCCGACGGCCTGGGCGAGCTTTCGAATCGCCAGGTGCGAATATACCTCGCGGTCTACCATCTTGCCGTCGGCGTAGACCTGGGCACCGTTAGCTGCGACAAAGTCCATCTTGTCACGAACGGGCGCAAAGAACTCGCACAGTCGATCGTAGCGGCGGCCTGACGATGCGGCAAAATGCACGCCATGCTCGCGTAGCGCCAGGATCAGTTCATAGGTCTCAGGCGGCACCTGGCCATTTTCGTCAAGCAGTGTGCCGTCCATATCGGATGCAATCAGTTTAAACATAGAAAAGCTCCCTTCGGGGTTGTTGGAATCGAACGTGTATCCGATTCCAACGTACCCAAAGGGAGCTCAAATAAGACTCCGCGGTCATAAACGTTACATGGACCTAGCAAATAGCTCACACGTGCCAGAGGTCCCACGGTCGCGGCGTCAGGCGGCACGCCAAAGAGTGTCCCCGACGACTAGTCGTTTAAGAACGTCCCCGATGACTAGTCGGCGTAGGTGAAGGTGGTGACGTCGAACATGCCCTCGGGACGGATGCGGAGCGTCGGGATCACCGGCAGGGGCAGGAAGATGATGCCCATGATGGGATCGAGCGGTGGCTCAATACCCATGGCGCGCGCCTTGACCATAAAGTCGTCGTGCTGCGCCGCCACGTCCTCGGCCGTGCCCTCGCTCATCAGGCCACCGAGCGCCAGCGGAATGCGCGCTACGACCTCACCATCGCGCACCAGCACGTGACCGCCCTGCCCCACGGCTTCAACAGCCGCCATCATATCGGCAGCGTTATCGCCCACCACGCACACGTTGTGCGAATCGTGGCCGATCGTCGAGGCGATGGCACCGCCCGTGATGGTAAAGCCGCGCACCCAGCCGCGACCGATGTGCTTGCCGACAAGACCCAGACCCGCAGGACCATCGCCGTCGGCACCCTCAGCTTGCAGCGACACGCCGCGGCCGTGGCGCTCGATCAGCATAATGCGGCGCAAGCCCTCGGCACTCTCGGGGCGAGCCATACCCGTGATGGCCTTACCCGGCACCACATCAATCACGGCCTCGCCCGGCTTAAAGGCATAGTCGAATACGTCGAGCGAAAGCTTCGGCAGCTTAACGGAGGCGCGTAGCTCATCGGCAAGGGCCGCGACCTCGGCCATCTCGGGTGCAATCTCGCCCACAAAAGTGCCGTCCTGTGCCACGAGCGCGCCGGCGGCATACACGCGATGCGGAGCCGTGGCAAACGTCAGGTCATTGAGCACCAGCAGGTCGGCACGCTTGCCCGGGGCAATCGCACCACGCAGCTCGTGTGGGTCGCGGCAACCGTGGTCCAGGCCAAACGCCTCGGCCGTGGAGAGGGACGCCATAGAGATAGCGACCACGGGGTCGATGCCGGCCTCGATAGCCGCGCGGCAGGCATTGTCGATCATGCCGGTCGCAAGCGCATCGGAAGGGGCGCGGTCGTCGGTCGCGAAGCAGCAGCGGCGGGCGCGCGCGGGATTCTCTAGCAGCATCGGCGACAGGTTGGCCAAGTCGTGGCTACACGTACCTTCGCGCAGCATCACATACATGCCGCGGGACAGTTTATCGAGCGCCTCCTCGGGAATCGTCGACTCGTGGTCGGCGATAATACCCGCCGCGGCATAGGCATTGAGGTCCTTGCCGGCAACGAGCGGCGCATGACCGTCGACTTGCTTGGACGGCGTCTGGTTAGCGGCATCGATGCGAGCACAGGTCTCGGGATCGGCCATAAAAACGCCCGGAAGGTTCATCATTTCGCCCAGGCCAAAGACATCGCCCGGATGCTCGGCAAAAAACGCCTGCATATCGGCAGCCGAAATAACGGCACCGGCCTGCTCGTCGGGCAGCGCGGGCACGCACGAAGGCATCATGTACTTGATGGAGATGGGTGCGCGGCGGCCGTCCTCGATCATAAAGCGCAAGCCGTCGAGACCGGCAACATTGGCAATCTCGTGGCTGTCGGCAATGGCGGTGGTAGTACCGCGCGTCGCGGCCATGCGAGCATACTCGGCGGGACGGATGTTCGAGGACTCGATATGCAAATGCCCGTCAATAAAACCGGGAGCGAGATAGCGACCCTGGCAGTCGATGACCTCAGTTGCCTCGTAGGTGCCAGCAGCATCGTCGCGACCATCGTAGAGCACGCCGACGATCACACCGTCCTTGACGGCAACGCTACCGGGCGCCACACGCTGGCCATACACGTCGACGATCTGCGCATTGGTAAACAGCGTGTCGACGGGCACGCGCCCCTCGGCAGCATCGATCACAGACCTCATGACCTCAACGGACATACATACTCCTTTAACCGTAGAAAAAAGCTGCGGAGCGGACAGACCTTCACCGCAGCAAGCCAATAGCCATTGTATGCCAAAAAGAAAGTCCCGCTAACACCCCTTCCGCTTAACGGCACCGCCAAATGATCCCTCCGTCCCCAAGGGATCGTCGCAACCAAAAAGGCCGCAGTCGGGATTCCCGGCTGCGGCCTTATTGCACTTGTGAGGTCAACTCGCTCGTTAGACCAACTTAAAGCCCTTGCGCTTGCCCACGGAGAGGGTGTCGCCCAGCTTGAGGGCGCTCGGATCGATGTTGTAGCTCTTGGGAGCCACAGCCTTGCCGTTGATCTTGACGCCGCCGCCGTCGATGTCGCGGCGGGCCTGACCGGCGCTGGCCGAAAGGCCCAGGTCCTTGAGCAGGCCAGCGAGGTAAATCTGGCCCTCGTCGTTGACGGTCAGCTCAACGTGCTTCTCGGGGAAGTCGGCAAGCTGGCCCTCCTTGAACACACGGTCGAACTCGGCCTGAGCCTCGTCGCCGGCGCCAGCACCGTGGTAGGTGTCGCACAGGTCGCGGCCTAGAGCGCGCTTGAGCTCGTAGGGGTCGGCGGAGCCATCGGCCAGGGCGGCATCGATCTTGTCGACCTCGGCCGGGGTGAGCGAACTGGCCAGACGATAGTACTTGCCAATCATCTCGTCGGGGATGGACATGGTCTTGCCGAACATATCCTTGGGAGCATCGGTCAGGCCGATGTAGTTACCGTAGGACTTGGACATCTTACGGACGCCGTCGGTGCCCTCGAGCAGCGGCATGGTGAGCGCGATCTGCGGTTCCATGCCCATCTTCTCCATGAGCTCGCGGCCGGCGAGCAGGTTAAAGAGCTGGTCGGTGCCGCCCATCTCGACGTCGGCCTTGATCTGCACGGAGTCGAAGGCCTGCATCACAGGGTACAGGAACTCGTGCAGGGCAATCGGCGTCTGGGACTGGTAGCGCTTGGTAAAGTCGTCGCGCTCGAGGATGCGGGCGACGGTGAACTTGGAGCACACCTGCAGCAGGCCGGCCAGGTCCATCGAAAGGATCCAGTCGCCGTTGTGCACGATGGTGGTCTTCTCGGGGTCCAGGATCTTCATGGCCTGGCTCACGTAGGTCTCGGCGTTGGCCTCGATCTGCTCCTGCGAAAGCTGCGGGCGGGTGGAGTTCTTGCCCGAGGGGTCGCCGATCAGCGCAGTGCCGTTGCCGATGATAAGGGTGACGTTGTGGCCCAGGTCCTGGAACTGACGCATCTTGCGCAGGGGCACGGCATGGCCCAGGTGCAGGTCGGGGCTGGTGGGATCGACGCCGAGCTTGATGTTGAGGGGCTCGCCCTTCTCAAGCTTCTTGCGAAGGTCGGCCTCGGGGACGATCCGCGCTGCACCCGAGGTGATGATACGCATTTGCTCGTCAACAGACAGCATTGGGTATCCTCCTTTTGCTATAGCACCCTCACCGGATACGGCGGTGCTGGAAGTTCATAAACCCACTAATAATAACCAAAAAAGCGCGACGCGGCACCTACGACAGGAAAATCCTCGTCCTGCCGCACGCGTCGATAACGACCGGCAAACGCGTGCCGTCACGTTCGACCAAAAAGCGCGCCTGCTGACGGCGCGAGCAGTCACGGCAACGGACCTGCCCCGTTGCATCCGTGGCGCAGGCGCCCTCGGCAGTCAGCAAGCAGTGCTCGCACACCATGAGCTCGGGACGGTCGGCATCGACAGGCCCCAAGACACCGGGGCAAGCGGCAAGTTCGGCAACACGCTCCGCATCATTGCCGAGCAACTCGGCCGACAAGCACACCCGCCCCGCACCGAGTCCGCGCAGCCAGGTAAGCGTGGCCCGATTGGCACAGAACACCGGCGCCGCCACGTCAAACGTTGTGCCCAGCTCGCGGGCCATCGCCACTTGTCCCAGATTGCGGCAGACGACGCGCCCGGCACGCTGCATAAGCGCCCGAGTCCGCTCGGCGTCGCCCGCGCGGCACACTTCGTCGAGCACCACCGTTGTATCGGACAGATCTCGCTCATCGCGCGGACCCACATCCATCAGCTCCCAGGCAAAGACCATACGAGCAAAATCCTCGCGCTTTGCCGGCCCCGCCGACCCCACCAACTCCGTCGACGCACCGCCATCCACCGCAGCGCCCTCAAAGGGCAGCACCTCAACGGCACGCGCAACGGGCGCAATCGCATCCGCCTCGGCCCGCATGCGCTCCAACACCGCCGCCGTCTGATCCAACACGCCGGCGCTGCGAATCAGATAGACCTCGCAGCCCGCGTCCACCTTACGTTTGCAATGCACGACGATGCGCTCCCCCGCAGCGGCATCCACGGGGCAAGGCACCTGTGGCCAGCGCTTGGGCACATCGGGACGCGCGTCGGCACCCGGGTAAAATCGGATTTCGAGCGTATCGCCCGCCGCCACGGCGGCATCAAGCTCAACCGTCACCTCTTCGTGACCCACCGCCACCAAGTGGCCCACGCGCACGCCCTGGTTGATCGCGCGCTCAAAGCTCATGAGCTCGGCACCCGAACGACCCCGCAGGTAAGCATCGGTAAACCCACGGTTAAACGACCTTCCCAGCTCGCGTTCAAGCTCTTCCACGGCACCGGAGTCCCACGCGCCGTCGCACAGCATATCGAGTGCCCGACGCCACACCCTCACCACGTTGAATACGTAATCGGGATTCTTCATGCGCCCCTCGATCTTGAGCGATGCCACGCCGGCGGCAACAAGCTCGGGCAGGTGCGCGATACCCAGATAGTCACGCGGACAAAGCAGGCGGTCTCCCTCAACGGCGACAACGCTCTGCCCCGCCTCGTCCACTAGGTCGTACGCCAGACGGCACGGCTGCGTGCAGTCGCCGCGCATCGCCGATCGTCCACGCCGCAGGGCCGAGAACTCGCACGCCCCCGAATAGCCGATGCAAATCGCACCGTGGCAGAATACCTCGATGGGCACGCCCGTGGCACATAGCGCCGCAATCTCGTCGACCGTCAGCTCGCGTGCCGTCGTCACGCGCTCGACCCCCAGCTCATCGGCGGCAAGCCGCACGGCACCCTCGCTATGAGCGCCCGCCTGCGTGGACAGGTGAATCTCGACCCCGGGAATCGCCGCGCGCAGCGCGCAGGCCAACCCGGCATCGGCGACAATCAGAGCATCGGCGCCCAGCTCCAGTGCATGAGCTCCCAACGCCACCGCGTCGGACAACTCATCGTCAAACACGAACACGTTGAGCGTTACGTACACACGCACGCCATGGGCATGCGCCACGGCGCAGCCGCGCGCAAACTCGTTATCCGTAAAGCCATGGGCGCTCACACGGGCGTTAAAGCCGCCCAACCCCGCATAGATGGCATCGGCGCCCGCGGCGATGGCCGCAAGCATCTGGTCGAGCCCGCCCGCCGGCGCCAGCAGCTCGGGCAGCGCCGCACCGGCAGCATCCAATCCAGTCTCGTATTGTCCGCTCGGCCCCATCGTCCGAATCGCCATCGACAAACTCCTTACCAAGGTATGCATTCACTCTGAAAAATGCCGTCTTCCAGCATACACGAGGCCTCGCGCGCCCCGTTTGGTTTATCGTGTAATAACTTATGTCCATCCTGCCCCGACGGCACATCCACCGTCTGGCACGACATACCTGGAGGTCAATATATGGGTCCTCGCCAACGACAGGGACACAGCCGTTCAAAGACGCACGCCCTGCCCATAATCCTGCTCTCGTTTTTGGGCTTTCTGCTGATTGCGGGCGTGGCGTTTGGCATCGGCATGGTCGGTAACGTCAACCGCTGGCTGTCCGATCTGCCCGACTACACCGACGCCAACGCGTATCTGGTGAGCGAGCCCACCGAGATCGTCGACTGCAACGGCAACAAGATCGCGAGCTTCTACACGCAAAACCGCAAGTCCATCACCAAGGACGAGGTCTCCCCCTACGTGCTGCAGGGCACCGTTGACGTCGAGGACGAGCGCTTCTACGAGCACGGCGGTATCGACCTGTGGGGTATCGCGCGTGCTGCGGTGGCAACCCTCGGCGGCGGGCACGAAGGCGCCTCGACGATCACCCAGCAGCTTGTGCGCAACACCATCCTGCAGGAGGAGCAATTCGACTCGACCATTGAGCGTAAGGTGCGCGAGGCCTACATCGCCATCAAGATGGAGGACATGTACTCCAAAGACGAGATCCTCATGATGTACCTCAACACCATCTATTACGGCCACGGCGCCTACGGCATCGAGGCCGCAGCCGAGACCTATCTGTCCAAGAGCGCCGCCGACCTCACCCTGAGCGAGGCCGCGCTGTTGATCGGCCTTCCCAACTCGCCCTCGCAGTACGACCCCACGGTCAACCCCGACCTGGCGCTGTCCCGTCGCAACAAGGTCCTCGACAACATGTTGCGCCTGGGCCACATCACCCAGGAGGAGCACGATGCCGCACAGGCCGAACCCATCACCCTCAATGTGACCGAAATCTCGGGCAGCGGCGTCGACGTATACTCGCAGCCCTACTTTGTCTCCTACGTCAAGCAGCTGCTGGAGCAGGAGTTCTCGACCGACGTGCTCTTTAAGGGCGGCCTGACCGTCAAGACCACCATCGACCCCACGATGCAGCAGGTGGCAGAGAATGCCGTCCGCGAGCAGCTCGACACGCTCTCGCTTGACGGCCTGGACATGGGCATGGTCGTCGTCGACCCCAAGACCGGCTACATCAAGTGCATGGTGGGCGGCTACGACTACAACGCCGACGAGAACCACGTAAACCATGCCACGGCCAAGCGTCCCGTCGGCTCCACCTTTAAGGCCTTTACGCTGGCAACTGCCATCCAAAACGGCATGAACCCCAACGTCACCCTCAACTGCAACTCGCCGCTCAAGGCCAAGGGCACCACGACCGAGGTCCAAAATTACGCCAACCAGAGCTATGGCAACATCACGCTTAAGCAGGCGACGGCATACTCCTCCAACACCGGCTACATCCAGGTGGCGGAAGCCGTCGGTAACAGCAAGATCATCTCGCTCGTCAAAAAGCTCGGCATCGACCCCGCCAAGGACAACATCGAGGACGTTCCCGTCATGACCCTCGGCACCGGCTCGATCTCGCCGCTCGAGATGGCCGCCGCCTACGCGACGTTTGCCAACGGCGGCTACTATCGCCAGCCGATCGCCATCACCGAGATTGACTCTCGTACCGGTTCGGTGCTGTACCAGCACACCGACAATCCCTCACAGGTGCTTACCGAGGGCGAGGCCGCCGCGGTCACCGATGTTCTGTCCGGCGTCATGAAGGGCAGCGGTACGGGTGCTGCCGGCGCTCTGAGTGTCAACCAGCCCTATGCCGGCAAGACGGGCACCACCGACAACACCACCAACCTGTGGTTCTGCGGCTATACCCCGCAGCTGGCGTGCGCCCTGTGGACCGGCTATTCCGCGGGCGAGATCCCCATCCAAAAGTACGGCACGGACCTGCTGGGCGACAGCACCAACCTGCCTGTCTTTAAGCGGTTTATGAACACCGTTCTGACCGGTACCGAGCGCGAGGAGTTTGCGACCGGAACGGCGCCCACCTACAAGAACAACAGCGTCTGGAAGTTCTACGGCACCAACAACACCAAGAAGTCGGAGAACGACGACAAGGACAAGGACGAAGAGGAAGAGGAAACCACCACAACGACTACCACGACGACCACGACCACCGAGACCACGGGCGGCGACACCACCGGCGGCACCGGTACGACCGGTGGCTCGACGGGTGGCTCCACTGGTGGTTCGACCGGCGGCGATGGCGGCACGCCTACGCCTACGCCTACGCCTACGCCTACGCCCACTCCCGACCCCTCGCCCACGCCTGACGATACGGTCGGCTAAGAAGTACGCGACTAAAGCCAACAAGGCCCCGAGCAGCTTATTGAACTGCTCGGGGCCTTTTAGTTTGAAGCGACCTGGTGGGCGGTCTTTATACCGGCAAACAAAAAGGGGTACCGACCAACGTCGATGCCCCTTACAAGCCACTATGTCAGCGCACACAATGCCGAGCGCACGACCCGCACACCTACTTGCGAGAATTGCTCAACTTATTGATCAGCGCCTCAAGACGCTCGCCGTCCTCGGCCGTCTGGGCAATAACCAAAATCGTATCGTTGCCGGCAAGCGAGCCAAGCACATCGGGCAGCTCTGCCGCATCAACAGCGGCGGCGATGCCGGAAGCCGTGCCAGGCTGAGCCTTGATCATAACCAGATTATCGGTGCGCAGAACGCCCGCTACGAGCTCGGAAACCATACGCTGCAGGTGCAGGTCCTCTGCCAGAACATAGATGCCCTCAGGGAGCTTACGCAGCCCCATATCGGCAATATCGCGAGAGACAGTCGCCTGCGTGCAATCAAAGCCCATAGCGCGGAGCTCATCGACCAGCACGCGCTGCGTGCGGACGTCCTTATTGCGCACAATATCTCTAATGGCATCCTGGCGCCCATTGCGTTTTTTAGCCATACAAACCCTCTCTCCAAAAGATGGCGGAGACAATCAATCAGTGATTGAATAGTTTAACGCTATTTGAAGGCTTTTGTGTATAAGAACGCATTTCGAAACAATTCTATGCAAATTTGTTTCGAAATGAGCCGTTTAGGCGGTTTTTGCGCTCGTCCGGTTAAGAAAAGCTGCCAGATGCGTACACATCACGCAGCGCGCAGGCTTGGCGCTGGCGATCGGCCCAAACAACAGACCGAGTCCCCGATGGTTGTCCTTGAGCGCGGCGACCATCTGACGGGTTCGAGGCGCCTCGAGCATATCACGCATGCGGGCGGAACGCTCGATTGACGACACTCCATGCGGGCTCAGACACAAATTCTCGATGCAGGCGACCAGTCCGGCAAAGTAGAACTTTTGGCTTGCCAGCTTGAGCCGACCACCGCTATCTGCTTCCGAGAGTGAGTCCGCAAGCTCGTCGAGCGCTCGAGTGTCATCGGATATCCTGGCATACATGGTGGGATCAAAGGCATCTGTAAGCTTAGGTGCCACCGCGTGGAAACAAGCGTCGCCGCAGCCGGACACGAATCGTGCCTGCGAGAGCGCATAAGCCATAAACTCAACCGTACGGTACGCCTTGCCGCGCGACAGGCATGCCTCAAACAGCGGACGGCTATACATCACGCCAGAGGTCTGAGCGACTAGGCCGCCTAAAATCAACTGGGGCAGCCCAGTCACCATAGAAGACTCGTCTTCTATGGCAATAGAGGCAGCATCCAAGACGCGCGAATGACGCTCGCGGTGCGCATCGTATCGATCGAGCGACACCGAGGGGAGCACAATGTCTGCCGCAGTATCGCACGCGATATCGACCATCTTGGAAAGGGCCTGCGGAGCAAACCACTCATCGGCGTTCATGGCGATGATTTGAGAGCCGCGCGAGGCATCAAAACCGGCGCGAAGACAAGCGCCACGCTTCGCGTCCTCGACGTCAATCAAATCAATATGGATGTCCCTGTCGGCAGCAACTTGAAGCGAATGGCGCACACCGGGCGCAGCATCGCGGCAAACAACGACAATCTGCAAATCGTAGAGGTCTTGGTTCTGGATACTCTCGAGCGCACGCATCGCATAGCTGGGCGAACCTTCTACCACAAGGATCACCGAAAGTCGCGGATGCGAGCCACGTCGAACCAAATTATCCGTCCTCTCGACAGCAATGAATCAAACCGTGGTTCATGGTACACCCCGGCAATAAAAGCAATGAGACACCGGTTGCATTGCACGCCAAGAACAGATGTTGCACACGCGCAGCCCACAGATGACAGGTGTCGACGCACGACACGTCGAGCCCTACCCTAGTCGAGCACGACAAGCTCGGCGGGATCGTAATCCACGCCCATAAACGTAAGGCCGCAGGCAGGAGCTGTGGGGCCCGCAGCGGTGCGGTCGCAAGCATCGATAACCTCGCGCATCCACTCGGGTTCACGGCGATGCATGCCAATCTCGACAAGCGTGCCCACGATCGAACGGACCATCGAATGCAGAAACGCATTGCCCTCGATGGTGAACGTCAGGATGTCCTCGCCAAACGCAACCTCATGGCCAAATTCGGCACGCATCACGCAGCGATGCGTGGGCTTGCCAACGGCCGAAGCGACCTTGCAAAAGCTTTTAAAGTCCTGCTCGCCCAGCAGTGCGGGGCAGGCAGCAGACATAGCCTCAACATCCAAGGGATAGCGATGCCACCACACGGCACCGCGGGACAGCACAGGGCGCGCATCTCGATCGGCAATGCGGTATGTATACGTACGGGAACGCGCGTCAAAACGCGCAGAAAAGCCTTTACGGGCCTTGTAGACCTCGTTAATGGCGATATCTTTGGGCAGCAGGGCATCCATAGCCCGCAGCCACCTACGGCGCGTACAAGCGAGCTCAGCGTCCGTTACGGGCACGCTGATGTACTGAGCCACGGCATGCACGCCGGCATCGGTACGCCCCGCGCACGTCAGATCGATCGGGCGGCGAAGCAGCGTCTCGATGGCTCGACGTAGCTCACCCGCAACCGTCGTCTGTCCCGGCTGCTCGGCAAATCCGCTATACGATGAGCCATCATAGGCCACGCGAAATACGAGCGTGGCGTCAAGCTCGGAAATCGAATTGAAATCAGACGGCGCAGTCATGGGCGCTCCCAACAAACAAGCAACGGTATCGCGACAAAAAAAGAGGGGTACGCGAACGTACCCCTCGAATATAGCCTATGCAGACGGAATGTCTACTCAGCGGTCTCCTCAGCAGGAGCCTCCTCGGCGGCGGTCTCCTCGACAGCCTCGACCTTCTTGGGAGCAGCGGCCTTCTTGGGGGCCGGAGCAGCCTTCTTGGCCTTAGGCGTGCAAGGCTCGGTGACGAGCTCCATGATAACGATGGGAGCGTTGTCGCCCTTACGGTTACCGAGCTTCATGATGCGGGTGTAACCGCCGTTGCGGTCCTGCCACATGCCCTGAGCAGCCTTGTCGAAGATCTCGGCAACGAGCTGCTTATCACCGAGCTTGGCGATAGCCAGACGACGAGAGTGCAGGTCGCCCTTCTTGGCCCAAGTGATGATCGGATCGACGACCGAACGCAGCGCCTTAGCGCGGGTCTCGGTGGTCTTGATGCGGTCGTTCTCGAAGAGGGCCTTAGCAAGGCTCTTCTTCATGGCCTTGGTGTGGCTCGCATCGGTGCCGAGCTTAAGGCCCTTCTTAACGTTGTGACGCATGGTCTAGTTTCTCCTCAAATATGCGAAGCATTAAGCCTTCAGGCTCAGGCCCATGGACTCAAGCTTGTCCTTCACTTCCTCGATCGACTTAACACCGAAATTACGGATGTTGAGCAGATCGTTCTCCGAGAACTCAACGAGCTGACGGACCGAGTGAATGCTGGCGCGCTTAAGGCAGTTGTAGGAACGGACGGAAAGGTCCAGATCCTCGATCTGCTTGTCCAGCTCGGCGTTGTCGTTGGTGACCTCGGGAGCGAAGATCGAAGCCTCCTCCTCGACCTCGGGGGTCTCGGCAAGGTTCATAAAGGCGGCCATATGCTGGTTGATGATATTGGCAGCCTGGACCACGGCGTCGCGCGGGGCGATGGAGCCGTTGGTCTCGATCTCGAGGACAAGGCGGTCGTAGTCGGTATGCTGACCGACACGGCAAGCCTCAACGAGCTTGGCGCAACGGGAAACCGGCGAGTACAGCGAGTCGACATGGATCACACCGATGGGATCGTTGTCGCGCTTGTTGGCCTCGCCAGAAACATAGCCGCGGCCATAGCCGATGCGCATGCTCATGGTGAGATGGCCACCCTCGGTGAGCGTAGCGATGTGCTGCTCGGGGTTGACCAGCTCAAACTCGGACGGAATAAAGAAGTCCGCACCGGTGACCTCGCAGGGGCCGTCAACAGAAATGGTGGCGGTCGCCTCGTCGGTCGTGCCGAGAGCCCTGAAGACAAGACCCTTGACATTCAGGACGATGTCGGTGACATCCTCGACCATGTTAGGGATGGTCATGAACTCGTGCTGTGCACCATCGATCTGAATAGCCTCGACGGCGGCACCCTCGAGCGAGGACAGAAGTACGCGACGAAGGGAGTTACCCAGCGTATCGCCGTAGCCACGCTCGAGCGGCTCGACGGAGACACGAGCAGACGTCTCGTTGATCTCTTCGACCTGAACCTGAGGCCTAATGAATTCTGACATGTATTACCTCCAGCCTCAGCAGCCCGGATGGACTACTTAGAGTAGAGCTCGACGATGAGCTGCTCGTTGATATCACCGCTGATCTGCTCACGCGTCGGCAGAGCGAGCACGTTACCAGACAGCTTCTCGATATCGACCTCGAGCCAGCCAGGGACCTCAAAGCGCTCGGAGGAAATCAGAGCCTCCTTGATGGGGAGGAGGTCACGGAACTTCTCGCCGACAGCGACGACGTCGCCGGCCTTGACGCGGTAGGACGGAATATCCACGCGCTTGCCGTTCACGGTGAAGTGACCGTGACGGACGGACTGACGAGCCTCTTTGCGGGTGCGGGCGAAGCCAAGACGGAAGACGACGTTGTCAAGGCGAGACTCAAGGATGATCATGAGGTTCTCACCGGTGACGCCGTTCATCTTACGGGCCTTGTTGAAGTAGCCGTGGAACTGCTTCTCCAGAACGCCATAGATGAACTTGACCTTCTGCTTCTCGCGCAGCTGCATGCCGTACTCAGATTCCTTGCGACGGCGCTTGGGCTGACGGATAGATTCCTTCTTGCTGCTGTAACCGAGCTCAGCGGGATCGATCCCGAGCTGACGGCAGCGCTTAAGAACAGGAGTCCTGTCGATTGCCATATTGATACGATCCTTTCAGTTACACGCGGCGACGCTTCTTGGGGCGGCAGCCGTTGTGCGGAATGGGGGTCTTGTCCTGGATGCTCGAGACCTCGAGGCCAGCAGCCTGGAGGGAGCGAATGGCGGTCTCACGACCGGAGCCGGGGCCCTTGACGAAGACGGAAACCTTCTTCATACCGTGCTCCATGGCCTGCTTGGCAGCAGCCTCGGCAGCCATCTGGGCAGCGAACGGCGTGGACTTACGGGAGCCCTTGAAGCCCACCTGGCCAGCCGACTTCCAGGAAATGACGTTGCCCTGGGGATCGGTGATCGAAACGATCGTGTTGTTGAACGTAGAACGAATGTGAGCCTGGCCCACGGAAATGTTCTTACGGTCCGCGCGCTTCAGACGGGCAGCGCGAACGTTCTTCTTAGCAGTAGCCATCTATCTAGCGCTCCTTATTTCTTCTTCTTAGCACCGATCTGACGCTTCGGGCCCTTGCGGGTACGAGCGTTAGTGTGGGTGCGCTGGCCGCGGACCGGGAGGCCCTTGCGGTGACGAAGGCCGCGGTTGCAGCCGATGTCCATAAGGCGCTTGACGTTCTGGTTGCGCTCACGGCGGAGGTCGCCCTCAACCATGATCTGGTTCTTATCGATATAATCACGGATGGCGTTAACCTCATCCTCGGTGAGGTCCTTAACACGCGTATCCACGTTAACGTTGCACTCGACGCAGATCTTCGTCGCAGTGGTGCGGCCGATGCCGTAAATGTAGGTCAGACCGATCTCAACGCGCTTCTCACGCGGGAGGTCGACACCATTAATACGGGCCAACGTAGTCTCCTCTCTTAACCCTGACGCTGCTTATGACGGGGGTTCTCGCAAATGACGAGAACCTTGCCATGGCGCCTAATGATTTTGCACTTATCGCACATCTTCTTGACCGAAGGACGTACCTTCATCGTTCTTCCTTTCGGTAGCGCTCAAACTACTTCCCTACTATCTACTCGCCCAGCCGCAGGCGTTTAAAACTATGGCTGGTCTTCACACACAATCCGACCGTAGGTTGAGCTAAGCCTGCAGTCGGAAATGGAGTGCGTGTATGCGTGCCGCTATTTGTAGCGATAGGTGATGCGGCCGCGGGTCAGGTCGTACGGGGAAAGCTCCACGACAACCCTGTCACCGGGGAGAATACGGATGTAATTCATTCGGATCTTGCCAGAAATGTTGCACAGAACCGAATGACCGTTCTCGAGCTCGACCTTAAACATGGCGTTGGGCAGCGGTTCCTTTACCGTACCCTCGAGCTCAATTGCGTCTTCCTTCTTCACAAGCAATCATCTTTCTCTAGAAAACGACAGCGATTGAGTATTCTACAATACGCATGCACGTATCGTAATATCTTCGTAATGGCTCCACAACTAAGCGGAACTTGTTACATTTGAAATGTAAAACAAAGCCGTTCCCTGATACCCAAGATCGCCTTGAAATGAGAAGGCATAGACCTTGGGGTCATGCCTTCGAAATTGAAAGGCGAGGTTGGGCATCAGGGGGCGGCGACTTTTACATTTCACCGCCTTGCAAGGAACACCAAGCACCTTGGGCATCCGTGGTGAGAATCACCGGTCCGTCATTGGTAATGGCGACGGTGTTCTCGTAGTGCGCGGCGGGCAGGTGGTCGTTGGTCGTGACGATCCAACCGTCGGAGCCCGTGCTCACATGGTTGGAACCCATCGTAACCATCGGCTCGATGGCAATGACCATGCCAGCCTGGAGGCGAACGCCTCTCCCCTTCTTTCCATAGTTAGGAACGTTGGGGTCCTCGTGCATCACACGGCCAATGCCATGGCCCACATAGTCGCGAAGCACGCCGTAACCGTGAGACTCGGCGAGAGACTGAACGGCATAACCGACGTCCCCGATATGGTTACCGGGAATAGCCTGCTCGATGGCAGCCTTAAGGCAATCGCGCGTGACCTCGCACAGGGCCTTGGCCTCGGGCGTAGGGGTGCCGACGAAAAACGTCCAAGCGTTATCGCCAACCCAACCGTCGACAACGGCTCCCGTATCGATGGAGATGATATCGCCATCGCGCAGGATCATGTCGGGGTTGGGAATACCGTGGACCACGGCATCGTTAATCGATGCGCAAATGGTACCGGGGAACCCGCCGTAACCCTTAAAGGCCGGGGTGCCGCCATGCATACGGATAATCTGCTCCGCGAGCTGATCGAGCTCAAAGGTCGAAACACCAGGGCGCACCATGGCTCCAACGTGGCGGAGCGCCATCTTAGATAGCGCTCCTGCCTTCTTCATCTGCTCGATTTGCGTTGCAGACTTAATCTTGATCATAGACCAAGAGCCTCTTTGACATCCCCGTACACGGTCTCGCGAGCCTGGTCACCGTTGACCGACTTGAGCAGACCCTGGCCACGATAGTAGTCGACGAGCGGGCTCGTGGACTTCTCGTAGACGTCGAGACGGTTCTTGATGGTCTCGGGCTTGTCGTCGTCGCGCTGATACATCTCGCCGGCGCACTTGGGGCAGGTAGCATCGGCAGCGGTGCCGGTGTAACCGCAGGCGCGGCAGGTGCGACGCGAAGACAGACGATCGATGATGACCTCGGGGGCCACGTCGACCAGAAGGGCGCAGTCGATCTCGCGACCCATGGCGGAGAGCTCGGAATCGAGCGTCACAGCCTGGGCGGTGTTGCGCGGGAAGCCGTCGAGGATGAAGCCCTGCTGGGCGTCATCGGCAGCAAGGCGCTCCTTGACAAGGTCGATCACGAGCTGGTCGGGAACGAGCTCGCCAGCGTCCATGTACTTCTTAGCCTGAATACCAAGCTCGGTGCCACCCTTGACGGCAGCACGCAGCAGGTCGCCCGTGGAAATGTGAGCGACGCCAAACTCGGCGACGAGCTCCTGAGCGACGGTGCCCTTACCGGCACCCGGAGCTCCGAGCAATACGAGGTTCATGAGCAATCCTCCTCTAGCCTATTTAAAGAATCCATCGTAATCATACATCTTGATCTGGCCTTCGAGCTTATCGACCGTGTCGAGCACGACGCCGACCATGATGAGGATGGACGTTCCGCCAAAAGCCTGGATCAGATGGTTACCCGTGAAGGAGAAGATGATCGAAGGCACGATGGCGATGAGCGCCAAAAAGACAGCGCTGGGAAGCGTGATCTTGTTGAGCGCGTTCTTGATGTAGGCCGCGGTAGCCCTACCCGGACGAACGCCCGGAATAAAGCCGCCCTGCTTCTTAAGGTTGTCGGCGGTGTCATCGGGGTTGAACACCATGGAGGTGTAGAAGTACGCGAAGAACACGATGAGGACAACATTAAGCACCCAGTTGAGCCAACCGGTCGAAAGCGCAGAGGCAACTGCCTGAATCCAGCCGATGCCGGGGAAGAACACAGCAATCTGAGCCGGGAAGTACAGCAGCGCCGAAGCGAAGATGATCGGCACGACACCCGCGGTGTTAACCTTGATGGGCAGGTAGGTGGTCTGGCCACCCATCATGCGACGGCCCACGACGCGCTTAGCGTAGGAGACCGGAATGCGGCGCTGGCCGCGCTCAAGGAAAACAATCAGCGGGATAACCAGCAGGATGATGGCGCAGATGATCACCATGGTGATGATGCCACCGGCGTTACCCTCGGTGCTGGAGAAGATCGCCTGCGGAAGACCGGCCATGATGTTCGCGAAGATGATAAGCGACATGCCATTGCCGATACCGCGCTGGGTGATGAGCTCACCAATCCACATGATCAGCATGGCACCCGCAGTGAGCGTGCCGACGATCATGAGGTCGAAGATGATCTCGGGAGCGCCGGCGCCATTAAAGCTGATGCCGAAGCTCTTAAAGAGGAAGAGGTAACCCACGGAGTTGAGGATTGCCAGAGCCAGGGTGAGGTAACGCGAATACTGCGTAATCTTGGTCTGACCGACCTCGCCCTCGCGGGCAAGCTCATGCAGGGAAGGCACAACGGCCTGGAGCATCTGGAGGATGATTGAGCTGGTGATGTAAGGCATGATGCCCAGCGAAAACACCGACACATAGCTCAACGCGCCGCCAGAGAAAAGATTCAGGAGGGCCATAGCACCTGCGGCGACCGAATTGTTATCGGTCGAGAAAAGGCCCAGCATCCCCTGGAAGGGAATGCCGGGCACAGGAACGTGCGCACCAATGCGGTACACGACGAGCATAGCTATGGTAAAAAGAATCTTTTCGCGCAATTCTTTGATGCGGAAAGCATTCTTAAGACCATTTAGCACGGCAGCTCGACCTTTCCGCCGGCGGCCTCGATCTTGGCCTGCGCAGAAGCGCTGACCTTGTCGACCTTGACCGTGAACTTCTTGGTGAGCTCACCATTGCCGAGCACCTTGACGGGCTCGAACTCGCTCTTGGTGATGCGAGCGGCCTTAAGAGCGGCACCGTCGATCACAGCGCCATCCTCGAACTTACGCTCGAGACGCTCAACGTTAACAGCGGTGTACTCGATACGACGGGGGTTGCGGAAGCCCGGAAGCTTGGGCAGGCGCATAGCCAGCGGAGTCTGGCCACCCTCGAAGCCGGCACCCTTGGTGCCGCCAGAGCGGGAACCCTGGCCCTTCTGACCGCGGCCAGAAGTGGTGCCGTGACCCGAAGAATTGCCACGGCCGACGCGCTTGCGGTTCTTGGTGGAACCGGGCGCGGGAGTAAGATCGTGAAGCTGCATTTGCTACTCCTCTACAATCTCGACAAGGTGCTTGACCTTGAAGATCATGCCGCGGACGGACTCGTTGTCAGCAATCTCGCGAACCTCGCGGATCCTGTGGAGACCGAGGGCACGGACAGTACGGACCTGGTCCTGCTTGCAACCGTTGGTGCTGCGGACCTGCTTGATCTTGATGGTGTCAGCCATGCTTAGTTCTCCTTACCGACGAACATCTCGGAGACCGTCAGGCCACGGCGAGCCGCGACGTCCTCAGGGCTGGAGAGCTCCTTGAGGCCCTCGACGGCAGCCTTAATGATGTTGAGGCCGTTGTCGGTACCGAGGGACTTGGACAGGACGTTCTTGATGCCAGCAAGCTCGAAGAGGGGACGCACAGCGCCGCCGGCGATAACGCCGGTACCCTCGACAGCGGGCTTGATGATGATGCGGCCGGCACCAAAGTGGCCGAGAACCTCGTGCGGGATGGTGCCCTGCTCGGTCACCGGCACGTGGAACATGTTCTTCTTGGCATCGAGAGACGCCTTGGAGATGGCCATGGGCACCTCAGCGGACTTGCCCATGCCAACGCCGACGTTGCCCTTGCCGTCGCCAACGACGACGAGAGCGACGAGGCTCATGCGACGACCACCCTTGACGGTCTTCGACACGCGGTTGATGTAAACGACGCGCTCCTCGAACTCGGAGGCCTCGCGCTGCTGCTTCTGATTACGAGCCATGTGCTACATACCTCCTAGAACTCGAGACCGGCGGCACGAGCACCGTCGGCGAGGGCCTTGACGCGGCCATGGTAGATACGGCCACCGCGATCGAAGGCGACCTTGGTGATGCCGGCCTCGATGGCGCGCTTGCCAACGAGCTGACCGACCTTCTCCGCAGCCTCCTTGTTCGAGGTGTGGGTGCCCTTGAACTCGGCCTCGAGGGTCGAGGCAGAGACGAGCGTCAGGCTGGAGCCCTTGCTGTCGTCGATGATCTGGGCATAGATGTTGGCGTTAGTACGGGTCACGCGAAGACGCGGACGCTCGGAGGTACCCGAGACCTTGCCGCGAACACGACGCTGACGACGCTTGAGGCCTTCCAGCTTCGCCTTATGCTTGTTCATACGTAAACTCCTAAAAAGGTTGATCTTGCCAGCACCTGACGGGGTGCTGGTCTTATGCGAGTGAGTCGGTTACGACTACTTGGCGGCCTTACCCAGCTTGCGGCGGATGTGCTCGCCAACGTAGTGGATACCCTTGCCCTTGTAAGGCTCGGGAGGACGATGGCCGCGGATCTCAGCGGCGATCTGACCGACCTGCTGCTTGTTGATACCCTTGACGTTCACGTGGGTGTTGTCGGGAACCTCGAAGGTGATGCCCTCGGGAGCCTCGACGATCACGGGGTGCGAGAAGCCCAGGGAGAACTCGAGGTTCTTGCCCTTCTGCTGCACGCGGTAACCGACGCCGGCGAGCTCGAGCTTCTTCTCGAAGCCCTCGGAAACGCCAACAACCATGTTGTGGATGAGGGCGCGGGTGAGGCCGTGGCGGGCACGGGTCTCACGCTCGTCGTCGGGACGGGAAACGGTGAGGACGTTGTCCTCGACTTTGATAGCGAGCTTCTCAAAGACATCAAGCTCGAGCTGGCCCTTGGGGCCCTTGACGACAACGTTGTTGCCGTTGACTGCCACTTCGACTCCGGCGGGAATCTGGACAGGCTTATTACCGATACGAGACACGGTGATCTCCTTTCCTTCTACCTACCGAGCGAATTACCAGACGTAAGCGATGATCTCGCCGCCGACGTTGTGCTTGCGAGCATCGCGGTCGGTCATGACGCCATGGCTGGTGGAAATAATGGCGGTACCAAGGCCACCGCGGACGCGGGGCATGTCGGCAACGCCGGTGTACTTACGCAGGCCCGGCTTGGAAATGCGGCGGATGCCGTTGATGACCTTAGCCTTCTTGGGACCATACTTAAGCGTGATGTGCAGAGTCTTCTGGGGAACGGTGTCCTCGACATCGTAGCCCTCGATGTAGCCCTCCTCGTGCAGAACACGAGCGATCTCGACGAGCTTCTTGCTGCTCGGCATGGAGACCGTGGCCTTGTTCACAGAGTTAGCGTTACGGATGCGCGTAAGCATATCTGCGATCGGGTCTGTAAGGTTCATACAGATTCTCCTTCGTTCTTGATGAACACGTGCTCTTGGTTCTTCGCCGCCCTTAACGGCAAAGCCTTTTTAGCGCGTTTTCCCTGTTCCAAACTGATGCTTGAAACGCTGGTAGTGACTTACCAGCTGGCCTTCTTAACGCCGGGAAGCTCGCCCTTGAGTGCAAGCTCGCGGAAGCAGACACGGCACAGGCCGAACTTGCGGTACACAGAGTGCGGACGGCCGCAGCGCTGGCAGCGCGTGTACTCACGAGTAGAGAACTTCTGCTTGCGATTGCACTTGACGATCATCGATGTCTTAGCCACTTATATCCTCCTCACATAGAGTATTGTTCGCCCCAAGCGCCGCCCCCTTCTGGGAACGGCGCTCATAGGGCAGGTGAACCTATTTCTTGAACGGGAAACCGAAGGCGTCCAGAAGGGCCTTGGCCTCCTCATCGGTGTTGGCGGTGGTCACGAAAGTGATGTCCATACCACGCTGGTGATCGACGGAGTCGAAGTCGATTTCGGGGAAGATGAGCTGCTCGGTGACGCCCATGGAGAAGTTACCACGGCCGTCGAAGCTCTTGGCGGAGATGCCGCGGAAGTCGCGGATACGGGGGATTGCGACAGAGGTCAGACGATCGAAGAACTCCCACATACGGTCGCCACGCAGGGTAACCTTGCAGCCGATCGGCATACCAGCGCGCAGGCGGAAGGTAGCGATGGACTTGCGGGCACGGGTGATCATCGGCTGCTGGCCGGTGATGGCGCGCAGGTCGCGCACGGCACCGTCGATGGCCTTGGAATCGGTAGCGGCCTCGCCGACACCCATGTTCACGACGATCTTCTCAAACTTGGGGATCATCATGACGTTCTCGTACTGGAACTTGTCCTGAAGCTGCTGCTTGACCTCGTTGTTGTACTTGGTCTTCAGACGCGGCACATACTTCTCTTCTGCCATTGTTCACTCCTTCTTGGGGTTTTAAGCACGGGGCGTGGCCACGATGGGTTGTCCTCGTGCCTCCTGGCTGCATCCGCGCCGCTCATGGCATTACGCGGTTTGGACTCGACACAGCAGGAGCCGACAAAACAATCGGTACTATACGCGCATCGGGAGCGTTTTTCCAGAAAAACCTCGTCTGCCTGCACAACTCCACAACTCCCCCGCACATATTGATCCCTAGGGGACGGAGGAAAATGGCAGTTGCGGTGAAATAGGGACCGTTTGACGGCTTAACAGGCTTTAATAGTCCGTATTTCACCGCAACTCATATATGGGGCGTTATTTTTGGCGCGGGAGGACCAGGTTGAGGATCACAGCAACGAGCGCGGCGACGGCAATGGAGGATCCGCCAAAGACGGTGCCAACCCATGCGGGGAATCCAGCGCCGGCAAGCGCGCCGGCCGTGCGCTCAATGCCCGTGCCAAAGGCGATAGAGAGGCCCATGAGCGTGGTATCGCGCTGAGACAGGCCGTGGCGGGCGAACATGACCACACCGTTCATGCCGATGGTCGCGAACACGCCAATGGTGGCGCCGCCGATTACCGGCTGCGGAATGGACGTGAGCACCGCCGCGCACTTGGGCAGCAGGCCCGCGACGAGCAAGATGGCGGCGGCAAGCGTAAAGACCATGCGGTTGACGACCTTGTTCTCGGCGATAATGCCCACATTCTGGCCAAAGGTTGCCGTGGGGACGCCGCCCAAAAAGCCCGACAGCATACCGACCAGGCCGTTGGCGATCAGACCGCCCGAGATCTGGCTATCGGTCGCAGGGGTATCGAGCGCGGCGGACGAGACAGCGGCAAACTCGCCCATAACCTGTACTGCGTTGACAATGGCGACAACGCCCACAACGGCGCACGCGGCCGGGTCGAACACCAGGCGATGGGCGCCCAGGGCCGGCGGGGCGAACCAGCTGGCGGTCGCGATGGCCGAGAAATCGACCATGCCCAACACCGCAGCCAAAACAAAGCCCGCGCAGATACCGGCCAGGATGCTGCCCAGCCTAAGCGCGCCCTTGCCGTAGTTGCCAGCCATAAAGGTGACGACGAACGTCACAAGTGCGACGGCCCAGTTGGTGACACTGCCAAAATCGGCCGCGCCCTCCCCGCCCGCCATAGAAGCCACAGCGACCGGGCACAGAGACAGGCCGATCACAAAGATGACGGTGCCGAGCACCGGGGCCGGGAACAGAAAGCTCACGCGCCTAAACAGCAGGCCGAAGAGCACGACGAGCGCGCCACCGATTACCTGGGCGCCCAGCACGGCCTCAAAGCCGAGCTCGAGACCGACCGCCTTGAGCGCCGGCACGAAGGTGAAGCTCGCGCCCATCACGATGGGCAGGCTCGAACCGACGACACCTTTTATGGGGAACTGTTGAAGGAAAATGTCGAGCGCCGAGAGGACGAGCGACGCCTGGATGACAGCGGCCTCCTCCTGAGGGGTAAAGCCGCAGACCGACGCGATGATGATGGCGGGCGTGACGATACCCGCGAATGCCGCCAGCACATGTTGCAATGCATGGGGCAATACCTGCACAAACGAAACTTTTCCCGTGCGCTCGAACAGGGCGCCCCCTGCTGCCGACTCCGCCATTTGCGTCTCCCATACTCTAGGCAGCGGCCCCATGCCGCTCAACGAGCGGACATTATAGGGCATATGGCACAGGTAGCATTTTGACCCGCAATCCTGCATCCCCCGGGGTCAAACAGCAGTTGCGGTGAAATAGTTCCTGGCTGACCGCCCGTCAGGCTTATCTAGGAACTATTTCACCGCAACTCATATATGGGGATGCGATTAGCGCTTGCGGGGGACGAGCTTGGTGCGGCGCAGGTGAATCATCTCGGCAGCGATGGAGATGGCGATCTCCTCGGGGTCCTCGGCCTCGATGGCAACGCCGATCGGCAGGTGCAGCTCGTCGATCTGGTCCTGCGTAAAGCCCTCCTGCTCCAGGCGGGCGCGCACAAAGGCCGTCTTGCGGCGCGAACCCAGACAGCCCAGATAGGCGGGCTTGGCGTGCATGGCCTGAATCACCACGTCGATATCGGACTTGTGACCCGCCGTGGCGACGACCACTAGGTCACGCGGGCCGATGGGGCACTGCTTGCTCAGGCTCTTGTAGTCGACCAGACGACGGTCGTAGACACCGGGCACCCATTCGGGGGTCAGTGTGCCGGGGCGGTCGTCGCAAGCCACAACGGCAAAGCCCGCCGCCGTGAGCACCCGCGCCGTCGCAGCACCCACGTGGCCGCAGCCAAAGATATAGGTCAGGCCCTCGGGGCAGAGCGTCTCGATGTGCGCCGTGGGAATCTCGGAGGCCGCGTTGGTGTAGGTGACCTTACTCCCCTCCTCCACCAGCGAAAGCTCGGGGCAGCCCATTATGGTGCGGCGCGACTCCTCGCCATGGTACTTGGCCACATCGCCCTCGAGCGCGCTCGCGATAAACGGCTCAAAGTCGATGACGAAGTCGCCGATGCGTCGATACGCCAAGACGTCGGCAATCGACTGGAACAACGGCGCCTGCGATACATCCAGGTGCAGATAGCACAGGCAGATGGCTCCGCCGCAGATCATGCCGGTATCGGAGTTCTCGCCGCCCATGGTGTAGCGGACCAGACGCGATTGCCCTGCGCCCAGCAGCTCGCGCGCCTCGTCCAGCGCAAAGAGCTCAATCTTGCCGCCGCCGATGGTGCCCGCTTGGCTGCCATCGGCAAAGACGGCCATCCAGGCGCCCACGCCGCGCGGCGATGACCCCGCCGTGCCGGCCACGACCACGAGCTCGCACGTCTCGCCAGCACGCAGGGCGGCAAGCGCCGCATTCACCACATCGAGCTTTTCCATTGCCGCCTTCTATCCTCTAAAGACATCGGTGAGCATAGCGAGTGCCTCGAGCACGCCGCCGCCGACCGACGTCGCCTTGTCCGAAATATAGTTGATATAGCTGGCATCGCCGCGCGGATCGACGTCGGCGCATTTAAAGCCCTCAGTCACCTGCACGCCGTTCGCCAAAAGCCCGCGCAGACAGCCATCGATCTGCGTGACCATGGGAGTATCACCCGCATACCCGATCACGTCTCCGGCGCTCACGATGTCGCCGATGGTGCGGTCGGACCGAAACATGCCGGCGGCGGGGCTGTGGATAACGCGCTCCTTGCCATAGCCGGCGATCATGCCCGGCACGCCCGTGTTGGGCTGGGGCGAACCTTGGGTAATGACACGGCCGAGAAAATGCCCGCGCATGGTCTCGACCACGGCGTCGCAGTCAACCGGCGCGGTAAAGCCCGGCCCCACGGCGATGACGGCAGGCGCCATGTCGCGCGTGGTGCCCAAGTTGCGCTTAGCCAAAATCGCGTCGACCACAGCCGCGGGTTTCAACTCGCCGAGCATCTTGGCCTGGGGGTCCACTACAACGGCGACGTCTCCAGCCTCGGTAATCGCAAGCGCCTCAGCCGGCGTCTGTGCCAAGCGAGCGCGAATGCCTTCGACCTCGACCTCGCCCAGGCGAATGGCCTCGCAAAAACAGATTGTGCGACGGATGCACGTGGGAACCGCGATATCGGCCATAACGACCGACACGCCGGAGCGCACCAAGCGAGCGGCGACGCCCGTGGCGATATCGCCGGCGCCGCGAACATAAACGAGCATTCCCGGGGCACCTCCCTGTGCTACGGTTTGAGCAGAGCAAAAGCGGTTCGACCGCTACTCTGATGATTATTTATTATCACAGTATTATACGGCGGTGAACAGATGGAAACGGTTAGCGGCAATCTTGTCTCGGCACTCAGGATCGAGCCGGGCATTACCGCGATTATCGGCAGCGGCGGCAAGTCGACGTTGCTGAAGACGCTGGGTCTTGAGCTCATGCGCGCTGGCGGCCGCGTGCTCCTCTGCACCACCACGCATATGTTTCCCGTCGCCGGCGTGCCATGGGACGGGTCGAATCGTCGCCTGGACGCCGCGCCTTGGAAGCCGGGCGCCGCGCATGTCCCCGGTTGCACCTGCGAGGCCTGCACGGGCCTTGTGCACGGAAGCATCTGCCAGGCAGGCGTCTTGAACCCCCAGACGGGCAAGCTCTCCGCCCCCGCCGAGCCGCTCGGCGAGCTGGCACGGCGCTTTAACTATGTGTTGGCCGAGGCAGATGGCAGCAAGCGACTCCCGCTCAAGGCGCATGCCGCCTGGGAGCCGGTAATTCCCGCCGCCACGGCAAACGTTGTCTGGGTCGTCGGCGCCTCGGGGCTGGGCAAGCCCGTCGCCGAGGTTGTCCACCGCCCCGAGCTCTTCTGCGAGCGCTGCGGCTGCGAGCCCACCGACGCTGCCACCCCAGAGCGCGTCGCCCAGGTGCTCAATGCCGAGCTGCAGATGCTGAACCTCAACAATGCCCGTATCATGCTCAACCAAGCCGACACGCTTGCCGACCCAACAATGGCAGATCGCTTCGAGGCAGCCCTCAACCGCCCCCTCATCGCCACCAGCCTCCAGGGGTAGCAAATTTGGGACGGGGCTCTTTTTGCTACCCCGTCCCAAAAAATCATCTCCCAAATTAGCTACCCCGGCGGTCTTCCCGTTAGCGGGGCACGTAGCGGCCGGGTTGGGCTCCGGTGGGCTCGCCGTCGCGTGCCGCCAGCACGCCGTTCACAAACACGGCCTTGGCGCGGCCATGTGCCTCAAAGCCCTCGAGCGGCGTGTAGTCCACGGCCTGATGCTGCGTCGCGGCGCTGATCGTCCAACGCGCGCACGGATCCCACACGCACACGTCGGCATCGGCGCCCTCGGCAAGACAGCCCTTGCGCGGATACATGCCAAAAACGCGCGCCGGATTCTCGCTCATCAAGCGGCACAGATCCTCGGGACCCAGCTGTCCCTCAAAGCTCGTGGCAATCGCAACGGGACGATGCTCCACGCCGGGCCCGCCGTTGGGAATCGCGCGGAAATCATCGCGTCCTCGGTCCTTTTGCCCGTGCAGGTTAAAGCTGCAATGATCGGTCGCAATCGTATCGATCTCGCCAGCCACAAGCGCCTCGCGCAGCGCGGCACGGTCACCGGCATGGCGCAGCGGCGGGCTCATCACGTACTTGGCGCCCGCAAAGCCGTCCTCGCCCTGCTCCAGATAGCAGGTGTCGTCGAGCATCAGATACTGAGGGCATGTCTCGACATAGATGTTCTTCTGCCCGCGCGCTTTGGCAGCGCGAATGGCCTCGAGCCCCAGCTTGGTCGAAAGGTGCACCACGTTGACCGGAACGTCCCCGGCCAAGTGCGCCAGATACAGCAGGCGGCTCACGGCCTCGGCCTCACACACGTCCGGACGGCTGAGCGCATGGCCCTCGGGCCCGTGGATACCCTGCTCAAACACGCGCTTCTGCAGCGCGTTGACCAACGTGCCGTTCTCGCAATGCACGCACAGGATACCGCCCACGCGCTTGAGCTCCTCCAGCACCTCGAGCGTCTCGGCATCGTCCAGGCGCAGATGGTCGTAGGCAAAGTAGGTCTTAAACGACGACACGCCCGCCTCGCGCATGGCCGAAAGATCGGCGCGGTTGCGCTCATTCCACTCGGCAAGCGCCATATGGAAGGCATAGTTGGCGGTGCAGGTGCCGTCGGCGCGATGATGCCACTCGACCAAGGCATCGGGCATGGTCACGCCGCGATCGGCCGTCGCGTAGTCCACAATGGTCGTCGTGCCGCCGCAGGCAGCCGCGCGCGTGCCGGTCTCAAAGCTATCGGCCGTCCAATCCATGCCGGTCCAGCACTGCATGTGCGTGTGGCCGTCGATAAAGCCGGGAAACACCCAACAGTCGGTGGCGTCCTCGACGGTATCGCCCTCGCCCGGCTCGATTGCCGCGGCAATCCGCACAATCTTGTCGCCCTCCATGGCAAGATCGGCGCGGCGAAGCCCCTGGGGCGTCACGAGTGCGCCGTTTTTGATGATGATCATAATTGCTCCTTATTGATTGATGCAGTTGGCCACGCGATCAAAATACGAGCAGGCGGCGATATGCTCCGTTATGCGTCGCTGTCCCTTGACGGTATCGACGTCCCACAGCTCGTAGGCACGCGCCTCGACCAGCACCACGTCGGTACGGTCCTTGAGGATCGAACCGCCGCCGTCCTTACCCTCAAGACACATAAGTGCATCGAACAGTTCCGCCGGAAAGAGCACCGGGCTCGAAGGCTCACCGTTGCACGCAAGACGCACCGGATGCTTGCGGCCACGCTCGTCAAATGCACGAACCATAGCCTCAAAAGAATCTGAACTCACGAGCGGCTGGTCGCCCGGCAAAAAGAGGCACCCTTTCCAGTTGCGTTCGACTCCCCACGAAAGGCCCGCACGGACGCTTTCGCTGCGCAGCTCGCCATCGTGCAGCACGCACGGGCAATGCTTGTCCTCGCAAATCTGAGCGACCTCGGGCCAACGCGTCGAAACCACAACGTCAAAGCCCCGGGGAACCGAATCAATGGTCCGGGCAATCAGCGGCTCGCCATAGATATCGGCGAGCATCTTGTTAGAGCCAAATCGCTTGCCCTCGCCCGAAGCCATAATGACGAAACCAAGTTTCATGGCGATACCTCCCCTGAAACCATCGTACCCATAACTCGCGTCGCGGGGCATCTACATCGAAAGCGCTTATCCCCCACGCCCACGATGCAAAAAGGGGCACCCCGCCGGTTGGCAGAGCGCCCCCTTTACATGGCTTACCTCAACCCAGCTTTAGGCCTGGAACCAACGGGCGGTGTTGCGCTCGTCGAGGGCCTTGAGGGTAGCGGCGGGATCGGCAACCTTCTGCAGGAACATCATGGCTGCGATGGCGTACGGCTTGTAGCTGGCCTCCTTGTACATGCCCACGCGGTGCATGTCGAAGACGTCGGCGTTGACCTCGCCGTGCTCGCAAGAGACACCGGAGATGTCGGCGGGCAGCGGATGCATAAAGATGGTGTCCTGGCCGTTGGCGGTCTTCTCCATGAGCTCGGTCGTGGAGCACCAGTCCTGATGGGTGGCGTTCTGGGCGAGCAGCTCCTTCTCGAGTGCAGCGATGCCGGCGTCGTCGCCCTCGGCGTACAGGTTGGTGCGCTTCTCCATGGCGGCAAACGGAGCCCAGCTCTTCGGGATCACGATGTCGGCGCCCTCGAAGGCCTCGGCCATGGTGTTGACCTGCTTAAAGGTGGTGCCGGACTCGGCGGCATAACCCTTGGCGCGCTCGACGACCTCGGGCATGAGGTCGTAGCCCTCGGGGTGGGCCAGGGTGACGTCCATGCCAAAGCGGGGCAGCAGGCTGATCAGCGACTGCGGGCAGGACAGCGGCTTGCCGTAAGAGGGCGAATAGGCCCAGGTAACGGCAACCTTCTTGCCCTTGAGGTTCTCAAGGCCGCCAAACTCGTTGATGAGGTAGAGCATGTCGGCAGAGGACTGCGTGGGGTGGTCGGAGTCGGACTGCAGGGAGATGAGCGTGGGACGGTGATCCAGAACGCCATCCTCGTAGGCCTGCTGGACAGACTCGGAGACCTCGGCCATGTAGGCGTCGCCCTTGCCGATGTACATGTCGTCGCGGATGCCGATGACGTCGGCCATGAAGGAGATCATGGTAGCGGTCTCGCGGACGGTCTCGCCGTGAGCGATCTGGGACTTCTTCTCGTCCAGGTCCTGCAGCTCAAGGCCCAGCAGGTTGGCGGCCTTAGAGAAGGAGAAGCGCGTACGGGTGGAGTTGTCACGGAACAGGGAGACGGCCAGACCCGAATCGAAGATCTTGGACGAAACGTTGTTCTCACGCAGTTCGCGCAGGGCGTCGGCGACGATGTAGAGCGCCTTGAGCTCATCGGTGGTCTTATCCCAGGTGTGCAGGAAGTCGCTGCCGTACATGCCCTTAAAATCGAGGCCGTTCAGCTGCTCGACGAGCTCGGTAAACTTAGCGTCCATGTAAATATCCTTTCCAAAGATGAAACGATTGCAATGAGTAGATGTGCTCCGGCATGCGCGTGTGGCTAGAACATGCAGAGCGCTATGACGAGGACCCGCTACCGTTGAGGAAGCATGGGAGATAACGACCGCGGGCCCCAAGTCAACAGGGGGTGCCGGGGACACGAGCGGCCCCCGGCTCAACAAGATCAAGGAATGGGACTAGTCGATCTTGTTGTTGGTCAGACCGGCGCGGAACACGGTGGCATCGCCATCGGCCTGGCTCGGATCGTAGAGGTTCAGGGCAGCCACATACATGGCAGCAGCGGTGACCAAGTCGTCCTTGTAGGTGACCTCGTTGGGAGCGTGAGCCTGAGACTCGGCACCCGGGCCAAAGCCCACGCAGGGGATGCCATAGCGGCCCTGGATGGAGACGCAGTTCGTGGAGAAGGTCCACTTGTCGCACAGCGGACGACCGGTGCGCTTGTCCATGCTGGGCTCGCAGCCGATGCGCTCGTCACCGAACATGGCCTTGTGGGCGTCGACGAGGGCCTTGACGTGCGGAGCGGTCTCCTTGTTGATCCACGTGGGGAAGTAAGCCTCGGTCTCGTAGACCTCGCCGGTCCAGGACGGACGGTCGTACATGTACATGGAGACCTTCACGTCGTCGCCGTACTTCTTGGCGGCCGGCAGGTTGCGGATCTCGTCCAGGCAGGACTCCCAGGTCTCGCCGGCGGTCATGCGACGGTCGATGGAGATGGCGCAGGAGTCAGCGACAGCGCAGCGGCTGGGGCTGGTGTAGAAGATCTGGCTGACGGTGCAGGTGCCGCGGCCCAGGAAGCGGGCGTCCTCGAAGTGCTCGGGGTTGTACTTGGGGTCGAGCATCTTGACGAGGCCCTTGATGTCGGTCGACTCGTCGCAGCCGTTGTTGTTGAGGGCGCGGACGTCGGCGATGATGTCGGCCATCTTGTAAATGGCGTTGTCGCCGCGGTCGGGAGCGGAGCCGTGGCAGGAGGTGCCGTGAACGTCGACGCGGATCTCCATGCGGCCGCGATGACCGCGATAGATGCCGCCGTCGGTGGGCTCGGTGGAAATGACGAACTCGGGCTTAATGCCGTCCTTGTTGTAGATGTACTGCCAGCACATGCCGTCGCAGTCCTCTTCCTGGACGGTGCCGACGACCATGATCTTGTAGCCCTCGGGGATGAGGCCCATGTCCTTCATCATCTTGGCAGCGTAGGTAGCAGAAGCCATGCCACCCTCCTGGTCGGAGCCGCCGCGGCCGTAAATGATCTCGTCGGTCTCGTAGCCCTCATAGGGATCGGCATCCCAGTTCTCGATGTTGCCGATGCCGACGGTGTCGATGTGGGAGTCGATGGCGATGATCTTGTCGCCCTCGCCCATAAAGCCCATGACGTTGCCCAGGCCGTCGACCTTGACCTCGTCATAGCCAAGGCTCTCCATCTCGGCCTTGATGCAAGCGACAACCTCACCCTCCTCGCAGGACTCAGAGGGATGGGAGATCATGGCGCGCAGGAAGCGAGTCATATCAGCACGATGGGACTCAGCAGCAGCCTTGATAGCGTCGAAATCGAGTTCTTTAGCCATTGTTCATAACCTTTCAAACGAAGGAATCTACCTGTGAGGTGGCGGAGCGATACCTATTTGCTCCGCTGCTCGGACAGTCCTGCGCAAGACGGAAAGCACATTAAGTGCTTTCCTTTGCGTGCGGAACTCGCGACGGAGCAAATAGGTATCGCTCCGCCTCCCGGGTTCATACATCTGCAGGACATAGGGGGTCTAATAGGAATTTGGCGCGGCGCGTTGCGCCGCCCAACGATTAACAAGTGGGATATTCGCCTTCCCAAACAATGCGGCGATACTGGTCGGGGTCCGTGTCACCTTCCGTGGAGAAGCAGAGCACGGAGCTCGTCTTGTCCAGGCCGATGAGCTCCTTGAGCTCGGCGTACTCGGGATCGAGCATGAGGGTCTCGACCAGACCGGTGGTCACCGCGCCGGACTCGCCGGAGATGACGCGCGGGTCGCCCTTCTCGGGAGCGCCCAGGGTGCGCATGCCGCGAGCGGTGACCCAGTCGGGGCAGGACACGAAGGCGGTGGCGTGGTTGCGCAGGATATCCCAGCCCAGGATGTTGGGCTCGCCGCAGCACAGACCGGCCATGATGGAGGGCATGTCACCGTCCACGATGCGCGGATCGCCGTCGCCGGCGGCAGCACCCTTGTACAGGCAGGCGGCAGGCGCGCACTCAACCACGACGAAGGTGGGCGGGTTATCGGGATACAGGTTGGTGAAGTAGCCCACCACGGCGCCGGCGAGCGAGCCTACGCCAGCCTGGACAAAGACGTGCGTCGGGCGGTTGATGGCCATCTCGCGCAGCTGCTCGGCAGCCTCGGAAGCCATGGTGCCGTAGCCCTCCATGATCCAGGACGGGATCTTCTCGTAGCCCTCCCAGGCGGTGTCCTGAACGATGACGCCGCGCTCGCAGGCATCGGCCTCGGCGGCGGCCATGCGCACGCACTCGTCGTAGTTGACCTCTTCGATGGTCACCGTGGCGCCCTCGGCGGCGATGTTATCGAAGCGGGGCTTGGTGGAACCCTTGGGCATGTGCACGACGGCCTTCTGGCCCAGCTTGTTGGCAGCCCATGCCACGCCGCGGCCATGGTTGCCGTCGGTGGCGGTAAAGAAGGTAGCCTGGCCAAAGTCCTTGGCAAGCTGATCGGAGGTCAGGTAATCGAAGGTGCAGTCGGCAACGTCCTTGCCGGCCTCGTCGGCAATGTAGTTGGCCATGGCAAACGATCCGCCCAGGACCTTAAAGGCGTTGAGGCCAAAGCGGTAGCTCTCGTCCTTAACGCACAGGTTGGACAGGCCCAGGCGCGCAGCCTGACCGTCCAGGCGGGCAAGCGGAGTGACGGTATATTGAGGGAACGACTGGTGGAAGGCGCGGGCCTTCTTCACGTGGTCGAGGCTCATGATTCCCAAGTGCTTATCATCGCTCTTGGGCATCGTGTTGCCCGCCCACTGGATCTTATCGGCCATACGGTGAACTCCTTAAGTCCTCTCTTGCCGGCCCCCGCATACGCGTTTCAGCCCATTCCCATTCATGCGGCTAAACTTTTATGTGGATGCCAAACAAAAAGTTTGTTAGTACTGTTCTATCACACTTTTTGATTGGCAAACCTAACAAATTGTTTGTTGCCGTAATCGGTACCTTTTCGCCGCCGAACGGTCACATAACGCAGCGACGCTTTCGTTATTTGCGAACAAGTGTGGTTTATGGCAAAGTGTGCCCAAACTAATTTTTAGGAAGGCACCCATGACCCCCGCACAGATTGAGTTCTATAAGCGCCTTGCACACGGTCTGGCGCTCCAATTTGGCCCCAACTGCGAAATCGTCGTCCACGATCTGGAGACCGATGACGTGGACCACTCCATCGTAGTGATCGAAAACGGCCACGTCAGCGGGCGCAAACTGGGTGACGGCCCCAGCCATATTGTGTTTGAGTCCATGCACGAGGGCGCCACCGACGTACACGACCGCGAGCCATACCTCACCAAAACCACCGATGGCAAGCTGCTCAAGTCCTCGACGATCTTTATCCGCAACGATGAGGGCAAGCCTGTCGGCATTTTGGGCATCAACTTTGACATTACGCTTATGAAGGCTTTTGAGCGTTCGCTCGACGCCTTTACCGGCACCGGCGGCACGGGCTATACCGAACCCGAGCCCATTACCAAGAACATCGGCGACCTGCTCGAAGACCTGCTGCACGAGTGCGAGCAGTTTGTGGGCAAGCCCGCGGCACTCATGACCAAAGACGAGCGCATTCGTGCCATTGGCTACCTTGACCGTCGCGGCGCCTTCCTCATTTCCAAGTCGAGCGAGCGCGCCTGCGAGTTCTTTGGCATCTCCAAGTACAGCTTCTATAGCTACCTCAATGAGGCCAAGGCGGCAGCAGGCGACAAGTAGGCACTCGCCTGGATTGCCTCTCCCCTTTTGGGCGCGAGTTCTGGAAAGCATGAATCCAAGACCGAGCCGCTTGGAAAGTTCCATATAATCGATGTTATTAGTATTTCGAAAGGGTGGAACAGAATGGCGTTGAGCAAGGCATCATGCACCGGTCGCGGATTGATTCCGGCAATTGGTGGACATGTGCACCGCATGTTCGATGAGGGTGAAGACGACCTGTTTTCGCTGAGCCTTGACGACGTGATGGATGATCGCCCGTGGACCGCCGACGAACTCATGGGCGGCGGGGCTCGTCCGTCAAGCCTCAATCCCGCACTTGCGCCTAAGCCCGCATCTGCGCCGACTCCTGCGCAGTCGCCTGTTTCGACGCCCGCACCCACTTCGGCGACCACGCCCGCTCCCCGCCCCGCAAGCGACCCGTCCGAAACGGCGGCATTTCTCGCTGCAGCGACGCAGGGCAAATCGGCCGACAGCACCGTTATGTACAGCGCCCAGCAGTTGCCTGTTCCTGCGGCACGCAAGCCTCCGGTCACAAGGCTCGATGAGCCCGTTGCCCATCAGGTTGCCTACGATTCCTGGGCTGCAACCGATCTGGATGAGACCTCTACCGGCATGCCGGCGCTCGACGTTCCAGTTAACCCGCTTTTTGCCGCCAACACGAGTGCCGCGGACTATGAGAGCGGTACGGCATTTTCCGATTATTCCGATGGCTATGCTGGCAACGGTCGCATCGAGACCGAGGATTATGGCACCGCATCGAGCGATTATCTCAACGATCCGTACGCTGCCACGCCTGCACCGGAATATGACCCGGAGGCCGCGTCCGCGCCGGTGTATACCAAAAGCACAGGCGAAGAACGCTTCGCCGATTATTACGCCGAGGAAAAGGCGCTGCGTTTCTCGGAATTTCCGCAGGCAGTCAAGGTTGCCTTTATCGCCATTGTCATTGCCCTGCTCGGTGTCATTGCGTTTGAGGGATTCCGGCTGTTCTCCGGCCCCACCCAAGCGGAGTCGGAGACCCAGCAAAAAGAGGACGATAACGAGTATCTGGACATCAACACCCTCAAGGGCGACCCCAACGACGGGGACGACGAGTAGCGAGGGCTGAAGGCTGCCGCAGGATCTCGCATCCAGCACCGGCTTCTAAGTGCTGTCTTGTCATCCAGCTACACTTTTCCTGATAATTTGCCTATCGAATTTGACACTTTTCCGAAGTTCTAAGGGGCCTATTTCGACACTTTTCCGTACTTTTAAACGGGAGATTTCGACACTTTTTCTGATTTGAGCCTAGCAACAGCCGGCGAAATCAAGCGCCGTCCGCGCGTCATTTCGCAAGCGGCGCTTGATTTCTGTCCGTACACGTTGATAGACTTCCTCTTGCCCGCAAGGAGCGGGCGCATTTTATCCAGAGTCGGGGTAGAGAGTTGGCTCCACGATCCCGACGCCAACCGGCCAAGAGGCACGGTGGCCCTGCCAACATCGATGAAAGGAGTCCGTATGGACAATTTCTCCGTGCGCAGTGAGCGCAACTTCCACAATCTGGTCGTCAAACCAAATCACATGCATCTTCTGGACAAGCCGAACGGCTATGCCTCGGCCATGGTCAAGAGCAGCCTCTCCCACCAGATGCGCTTTACGGTACAGAAGCTCGAGGAAGAGCTCTGTGCTGCCGGCAATCCGCATGTGCTGCAGATCAAGCTGCTTGGAGACGATTCGCGCGAGCCGTCGAGTTGGAAGCTGTTTGCAGACGGCACATGCATCGCGAACGGTTCAGGAGAATTTGCCCGTGAATGCTTCTGCGAGGGCGCCGAGGTATTTCTGGACCTGTGCCGCGACGCCGTCGAGACTGCCGAGCTGCGTCAGTGGAGCCAGAGGGAGTATGAGCTGTTGAGTGCCGCACGTGGGATTGCGGGGGCGTAGGAACAGAAGCCTCATGATGGTGGCCTCGGCTGGAATGACGTATCGCTCGATAAATGATCTCAACAACGTAGCCGATGCGCCGCATTTCGCCTCAAAGGCATTGAGCGATCGGGCGGCGTCCAGCATTTCTTTGATATCCCCAATTGATTGTTCCGAGAAAGTCTCTTCATGCCCTCATAATCGCCCTTACGAGAAACTTGGACGAGACGGGCGTCCATACGCCGTCTCTAAACTAACGAGCCGTTCGCGGAAAGAACATCAGGCTAGCGTGGGCCAAAGATATACTGGTATCGTTGCAACAATTATGGAAGATCGGCATCGTCAATGACCTCCTTGAAATTCTCCAGGCGCTTCGCGCTTAGCCTGCTCGTCCCGCTGTCCGCCGCCGTAGCGCTAGCTTTGCCCTCAACCGCCCTCGCTGCGTCGGACCCGAACCCGCCCAGCATCTCCAACGTGACGTTATCCGCGACGACAGTCACGGCCGGCTCCACGCTGCATGTCGGCTACGATGTGGACGACCCCGATGGGGTGCGGTCAGTCACGCCGATAGTCGAGGTCGTCGTCGATAGCGATGACGGGGACCAGGGCAACAGCTCCCGCCTCGCCTTCCGGTCGACCGGCGACACGACCGCGGGCTTCGATATCCCCACCTCCCCGAGCGACCGGCCCTGCAGGTACCGGATCATCGGCCTCGGCGTGACCGATAGCCTTGGATGGGTTACCGATGTCTACGACGCGGCGTATGCCGAGGAGAAGGGACTCAACTCTCCGACCTTCGCCACCAGCCCCCTCGTCTATGAGGTGACCGAGGGGCCCGCGGACCAGAACCCGCCGACCGTGTCCTCCGTGTCGTTCTCGAGCAGGGAGGTCGCGACCGGTGCCGACTTCCACATCTCTTGGTCCGTCGCGGACCCGGACGGCGTTCGCTCCGTTTCCCCCATACTGCAGCGGGGCTGGGAGGATAAGGACGACGGCTGCTCCGTTTCGTCGGCCTATTATCACGGAGGCTCGTCTATCGACGGGTTCGACCTCACATTCGACAGCAATAGGATCGGAAGGCACAGGCTGATCGGCCTTTCGGTCACCGATGACCTAGGGTTCGAGACCGATGTGTACGAGAGTTCCTACGCCAGGGCCAACGGCATCTCGGGCGCGACTTTCTCGGTTGCCGACCCGAGCGAGCTGTGCTTCGAGGTGACCGGCAGCGCGATCGACCGGAACCCGCCCACGGTCTCGAACGTTTCCATCTCCGCGAAGAGAGTCCCTGTCGGCGGGCTCCTCCGCATCTATTGCAATGTAGGCGACGCGGACGGCGTGAAGTCTGTCTCCCCGATTCTCGGCGACCCCGGCTATGTCGAGGACCCGAACTCTGTAAAGGCCCGTAAAACGTTGAGCTGCAGCTACGATGCGGCAAGAGGCTATATCGAAATCGAGTTCCCCACGTCGCTCTCGATGGGCTCGTTTGAAATCCATGCCCTCGCGGTCCTCGACAAGGCGGGTCATGAGACCTTCGTCTACAGCTCCGCCTACGCCGAGCGTAACGGCAAGACCGGCGTCCGGACCTTTGATGTCGACGACGCGGAGAACGTCACCTTCGACGTGACCGCCCCGCTGTATGCCGCCACCAAGGGCAACGGGCAGGCATATGCAAAGGGCAACGAGAACGGTCTGACCTTCCGCTTCAGCGGTCCTCTCGATGAGTTCACGCGTCTCCTCGTGGACGGAAATGAGGCCTCCGCTGAGAACTACACCGCAACCAAGGGCAGCACGATTATCGAGCTCAAGCCGGCCTACCTGGACACGCTTGCCGCCGGCGGACACACCGTCACGGCCGTCTGGAAGGACGGGACGGCGACCGATGCATCCTTCACCGTGGAGGGGAAGGCCCAAGGGGAGCAGGCGGGCGGCAAGACCGATGTAGATTCACCCGGCGACAACAAAAGTGATCCTGCCACTCCTGAAAAGGACGCCGACGAGGCGTCTACAAAAAGGTCGGGACACACGACAACCGATGAACTAAAGCTCGCCGTAACCGGCGACTCCGCTTGGATGGCCAGCATCGCATTAGCCATGGCGGCCACGGCCTGCTTCGCGGCAGCGAGAAGGCTTGAGCCCAAGCAGCATAGGCACGAACAGTAGCTCAAAGCGAACTCAACTGGGAAGGGCAGATGGATAGCCGTCCTTCTCTTGCAATCAACCCAATCCGCTGAAATGCAATCAGTTAACGAGTTTTGCCAGACGCTCGGTCTCTACCCCGCTCTGGCAAGCCACCTAGCAATGAGATAATGCCCACGGCGATCAACGCAAACAAGGAGCACGCTATGGCAGACAACGAGATCAAACCCTCAACGGACGGCGGCCGAGAGGAACTCGTGGCAAAACAGCTCGCATCGACCAAAATCCACCTCGCGCTCACCCAGGAGCGGGCGGACATCTCCGGCGCCATCAAGCTGCCGCTCGAGCGAATTCCCCAGCTCGGCGTGGCGTTCGCCTCGCTCCCCTCGATGTTTCGCACCGTCACTAACACGGTGAGCGTACCCACGTTGCTCCAGGCGACTGACAAATTTGGCAACCCGCTCGATCCGTCGAAACTCAACTCGTTCAAGGACGGCAGCGGTCTCACAGGGGGCTACCGCGACGCAGTCAAGGGCTTTGGACAGGCGCGCTTCCACGTAGTCGAGGGCGACATCGCCACGAGCGTCACTCAAGTGCCTTACGACCCGACGTCGTTGTTCATGGCAGCCGCAATCGCGCAGATAAACCAAAAGCTCGACTCCATCCAGGAGTCCGTCGACGAGATGTTCGAGTACATGCGTCAGCGCGACAAGGCCAACATGCGTGGCAACCTCAAGACGCTCGCAGACATCCTCAACGGTTACGGCCTCAACTACGGCAACGCCACCTACATGGCAAACGCCCATATGAAGGTGCTCGACATCAAACAGTCGTCCGCGCAGGACATGGAACTCTTCCGCTCGCAGGCGCAAGCGGATCTGAAAAAGAAAGGGTTCATCGAGGTGCGAGACGGCTTGGGCAGACGCCTCGACAAGGTGCTCGACTACCTCAAAGACTGCCAGCTCGCCACCTACATCCACGCGTTCTCACTGTTCCTCGAACCCATGCTCGCCCAGAACTTCGAGCCCGCAAAGCTCGCGGACGCCACCGCGAAGATCGAGGCCGATTCGATTGCGTATCGCGAGCTCTACACCGAGTGTTACGACGCCCTCGAGGCGGGAACTGCCGACACCGTCGATGCGGCACTGCTGGGCGGCATCGCGTCCGCGGGCAAATTGCTCGGTCACGCCATCGCAAAGACCCCCGTGGGCGAACATACGCTCATCGACGAGGCACTCGAGGGTGCAGGAGAGGACATCGGCAGGTTCAACGACAGGCAATCCGAGAAACTCCTCGAAAAGCTCCATCGGGCAAAGACGCCTGACGTCGCACCGTTCAAGCAGAGCGTAATGGAAGTAGACACCCTCTACAACCGCCCCACGCAGATCGCCGTGGACGCCGAGAACGTCTACATCCTGCCTGCCAAGCGGCAGGAAGAGTAGCGATACGCGACAGGCCACGCGCCATGCAGACGGCCAACCGCCTATCTCCCCTCCGCCTTCAACTTCAGCAACAGATCGCTCAGCTCGGGGCACTTGCTGGAAAGGCGTGTCTCCGCTCGCTCGCCCATCCCCCACCGCTGGCGGATCTCCTGGGCGCGCGGGCTCACGCGGTAGTCCCCCTCCATCATCTGCTTGAGCAGCTTGGCGGTCACGCGCGCATCGGCTAGGGCACTGTGGGCGTGACCCGTCGACTCGTCGAACTCGATGCCAAACCACGTCGCTGCGTCACTCAAAGAGACGCACCCGTGGCTGCTCATGTCCATGATCGAGGTGTAAAACGCCTGCAGGTCGGCCCAGTCCGTAGGAAATGCGGAAAGATCGATGTGCTTTGCTTGGCACTCGATCAAAAGCTGTCGACGATCCGCCCCGCTCCAACAGACCACCTGGGCGGAGTAGCGCCCGATCCAATCGCTGAGCCTTTTGATCATCATGTAGAGCGGATCGGCCATCGCGGTGCCCACGGCCGATATCCCTGTGAGCTCGCGGACGGGGAACGCAACGCCTTCGGTAAATTCCGTCTGTACAAACTGCGAGAACTCGCCCATAACGTTGCCGTGGTAATCGAGCTTGACGGCGCCGACCTCGATAATCTCGTTACGCAGTCCACGGCGCTGGCGCTGCTTTGGCGCCGGCGCAAACTCAAAGTCCAGCACGATCTGGCGCGCAAAGTTCGTCGTATCGATAGCCGAGATACACGGCGTCTTTTCAGCTGACACGGTTGGGCCTTTCTCCGTTGCCTGCCGCTTGCTACATAGGCGGCTACATTGCCGTAAAGATAGGCGCCCGTGCGGACATGAAATCGCACAGTGCAGCTTTCCGGCATCCTTGCGTAAAGCTGCGCTTTGAGATGGTCACGTCGCTGTTATTATCGAACATATATTCGTATTTATGGCTGCAGTTTGATAGACTGGTTATTGTTGACGGCAGTTCCATGTGCCGGGCAGCGCCCTCCATGCGACGGGAGGTGATGCCCATGACCGATCTGACTGATTTTGTGAAGCTCCTGACCGCTTTGGTCTCGCTCCTCACGGCGCTTATCGGACTTACCGAGGCACTCAAGCAGCATACGAAGCATAAAAAGAGGGGTCGACGCCGCTAAGGCGATGACCCCTTAATCCAAGCAACGGCGCTGCCCAGCTCTTCACTACTTGGGCTGCCGTCGACCTTATTTTACCCACGGGCACCGGGTTTACCAAATGGATTTTCGGTAAAGGAAGCACGGCACGCCCGCAAAAACACTACGCCCCAAGTGCCGCCACGGGGATCACCGCCACGCCGTCGTCGCGTGTGTAGGCAATGCTCCCCTTTCCAACCACGACCGGCAAAAACGCCGGCGCGGCATTCTGGGCGTCAGGATTGGAGAGCACTTTCCTCTCCAGCGCCTTGAGATTTCTCGCTCCATCGTCTGCTTTCGCATCGCTCAGCTTGACCTCGATGGCTCCTCAGCGCCCGTCGTGCTCAACGATCAGATCGACCTCAAGGCCCTTCTCATCTCGGAAATAATGGACACTGTTGTCGACACCGCCGTAGGTGGAAAGGAACACGCGCACGTCGCGCAGAACGAGGTTCTCAAAGAGCATCCCAAACGTTTGCATATCGCCAAGCAGCCGCTCAGGGGTAGCCCCCAGCAACGTCGCCGCAAGTAACGGGTCGCAGAAGTAGCGCTTGGGGCGCACGCGAACGCGGGCCTTCGAGCGCATGGGCGGCTCCCATCCGCACAGGTCCTCGGTCAGCTTGAGCCTGTTGAAGAGGTCCAGGTACGCAGCGATGGTCCTCTCGTCGGGACCCGCCTCGCCGTACGAGGCATCCTTCATGAGCGTCTTGTACGTGACAGCCTGGCTCTCGTTCATGGCAAGAGCTCGCAAAAGGCCGTGTGCAAGCTCGGGCGATCATGCGATATGCGAAATTACGCCATTCTCAATGCGGATTTTACGCTACTTTCAATGTAGTTTTTACGCCATTCTCATTGAAGGTTTTATGCTTGGCATCCTTAGCGCGACGCTCGCTCAACCCCTGACCACCGGATTGCCCGAATTCCGGGATGCTGCCTCCGTTCCAAACAAAAGGCCCCGACTCGCGATGAGCTGCCTCCCATTTCTTGAACATTAGAAATGGGAGGCTTTCCACCCCATGCCTCTATCGGAAACGGCATCCCGTCCTGAGCATCGAATCCGGGACGTAGTTTCCGCATGCGGCTTCGTTAGGAAAGCATGTTCTACTCTGAGCGCTCATTCCGGGGTGCAATTTCCGCCAGAGACGCCGCCGGGAAAGCACATCCCGGTTTGGAGCCGAAATCTGGGATGTAGTTTCCGCTTGAAGGGCGATCCGAAAAGCACGTCCCATTCCGAGTGGCAATTCCTGGTCACAGTTTCCGCAGATACAAGGCGACAGTCCGCCGCCCTTATCACATGCCTTCAAACATGCGATCCAGAAACACAAAACAGCAGATAGAATGCTCTTTTTCAAAAAAGTACACGTCCCTAAACTTACCAAGGTTTCATATCTAGCTACCGTTCACGGTCGCCGATTACCGCCCACCGATTCAAACAAGAAATATGTCGCCAAAAGCAGGTCATCTACCTGCATGGTTAGATTTTGGTCAGCTTTTGGTCAGCTGAGCGGCAAGTTCCAGCTGATACGTTTTTGCTACCCAAAAGGAGGCGGTAGCTCATGACCCATTGCAATGACCAGCTCATCGACCAACTGCTCACTCAAGCCGAACAAGAGGGGCGCTGTCTGATTCCCCCGAGCTCGGCGATCCGAAAAGCGCTCCTTCGGCGCACCGGCGGCACGGTTGTCTCGCCCATGCCGGGGTTGTTTGCGCGAAAAACGCGCTGGAATGAACTCAACCGAGCGCAACGCCATTGCGAAATCCTCCGCGCCCTTGCGATCATCCACCCCGATTGGACGTTCTGCTCGTTTTCGGCCGCCTGTCTGCTGGGGCTCGAGGTCTCGTGGCGACACCTGAATGTCGTGCATGTCTGCAGCGCCACCAAGCCGTCGGCTCGCCCGGGCGCGCATATTCAGCGGCATCAGATCGATCCGGTCGGAGCAATCCGCCTGTCCGGCATATCGGTAACACCGCCCATCCAAACGGCCACAGATTGCCTGCTGCAAACTGGTTTTGCCGACGGCATGCCCATTGCCGATTCGGCGATCTCAAAGCTCGGCCTTGCGCCGGAACAGCTGATGGAGGCCGTTGAGCAACGAGCGACTGCCCGCAATGGTCGCGCGATTCGCACCGCCCTCACAACGCTTCGATATGCCGACGCTCGTGCCGAGAGCGGCGGGGAATCGGTCGCCCGAGCCGTCATGATCGAGACGGGCTTTGCGCCCGACTGGCTTCAATACGAGCTGACGGACCCCTTCGATTCGGCCAAGCCCATACGAACGGACTTTGCCTGGGAGCGCCAGGCGCGGGAACTCACGCTGGGCGAGCTCGACGGGCTCATCAAATATACCGACCAGACCATGCTGGCCGGACGCACCACCGCCGAGGCGCTCGTTGCCGAACGACAGCGTGAGGCGCATCTATCGCTTTACGGTCATCCCTTGCTGCGCTTTACCATGAACGAAGTCCGTTCGGCAGGCATGTTCGCGAAAAAGCTGCAGACGGCAGGCATCCGGCAGACCGCGCTGCCGACATGGCTCAACGATATTGAGCTGTAGGGGCTACCGAGCTTATGCCCGCCTGCCTACCAAACCGGGACACGCTTTCCGGTTGGCAGCACCCGCGGAAACCATGTCCCAGACTGAGTGCTCAAAACGGGACGCACTTTCCAGATGGCATGCCTAGCGGAAAGCGTGTCCCGGAATCAAGGCCTAGAACGGGACACGCTTTCCGGTTGAACGCCCAGCGGAAATTACATCCCGGAATAGACGCTCAAACTGGGATACATTTTCCGCTGAGGGCCGATCCGGAAACCGTGTCCCACTCCGAGCGTCAATTCTGGGATGAACTTTCCGCCAGAGGGTTCAGCCGGAAACGGCATCCCACTCTGAAGCAAAATTTTGGGACGCAGTTTCCGTTTGAAGCTCCAACCGGAAAGCGCGTCCCACTCTGGAGCCGAATTCCGGGACACGCTTTCCGCCAGAGGCTCTACCGGAAAGCGCATCCCATTCTGAGCATCGATTCCGGGTTGCAGTTTCCGCCTGAGAGCCGATCCAGAAACTGCATCCCATTCTGAGCGCCTATTCCGGGACACAGTTTCCGCTCCAAACAAAAGGCCCCGGCTCGCGATGGAGCCGGGGCCAAAGGTGCAGCGTATGCAGTTGATGCTGAGCATGGACAGCTCGTCAGCAATGGCTGTCCGCGCCCTACCCTACCCGCGGTGACGGGCGCGACTGTACGGCGTATCCACCATGGGAAGATCCGGACGCAGCTTGCCGTCAAACGCGCGATAGGCGTTCTGTACGGCGGGCGCTGTGGGGATCGTTGCGATCTCGCCAATACCCTTGCCGCCGTATGCCACGGGCAGTAGCTCGTCCTTCTCCACGTAGATGGCGTGGATATCCGGAATCTCGGGGGCACGGAATAACCCGAGCGTACCGTACCTTGCCTGGGGTACGCAGTCCTTGAGCGGCCAGTCCTCGGTGAGCGCATAGCCCATACCCATGAGCACGCCGCCTTCAATCTGACCTTGGATCGAGATGGGGTTGACCACCTTGCCGGAATCGTGCGCGGCATAGACCTCGCTCACGCGACCGTCATCATCCAGAATGACCACATGCGTGGCAAAACCGTAGCAGATGTGGCTCTTGGGGTTGGGAACGTCAGCGCCCAGCTTGTCAGTCGGCTCCAGGTACACGTAGCCAAACTCGCATCCCTCGAGCGCCTTGATGGCGGTTGCGGGATCTTGAGGATGCATGCCCTGGCCGGCGACGAGTTCCTGCGTGCGCAGCTGGTAGGCGCGACCGTCGTCGTACTCGATCTTGACGCCGTCGCCATGCGCACTCACGGGAGCATCGGGTGCAGGCTTGCCAGCCTCGATGCCAACCATGGCATCGCGCAGCAGGAAGGCGGCGCCGCGCACGGCCTCGCCGGTCACGACCGTCTGACGCGAGCCAGACGTGGTGCCGGAGTCGGGAGCGTTCTCGGTGGAGCACTCGCCGTTGGCGATGCAGCTCAGCGGCAGACCGCAGGCCTCGGCAACGTCCTGCAAAAAGACCGTGTTGCAGCCCTGGCCGATGTCGGACGTGGCGGCGTAGACCACGGCGCGGCCATCCTCGACGCGAATCTTGCAGCGGCCGGCATCGGGCAGGCCCACGCCCACGCCGGCATTCTTCATGGCGCAGGCGATACCGGCATGTCCGGGATGCGCGTAGTAGGCATCCTTGACCTCGAGCAACGTCTCCTTCAGCGCCGTGGAGCAATCGGCAATCTGGCCGTTGGGCAAAACCTCGCCCGGCTCGATGGCGTTACGGTAGCGGATCTCCCACGGGTCCAGGCCGACCTTCTCTGCCAGCAAGTCGATCAGGCTCTCGAGCGCAAACTCGGACTGGCAAACGCCAAAGCCTCGGTACGCGCCGGCGGGCGGGTTGTTGGTGTAGTAGCCAAAACCGCGAATGTCGGTGTTCTGGTACTTGTAGGGGCCGACGGCGTGCGTACAGGCGCGCTCGAGCACCGGGCCGCACAGCGACGCGTAGGCGCCGGTATCAAAGTTGATCTCGCAGTCCAGACCGGTAAAGTTGCCCTCGGCGTCGCAACCCAGCGTAAAGGTGCCGTCCATGGCATGGCGCTTGGGATGGAACGCGAGCGACTCGGCACGCGTGAGCTTGCACTTCACGGGACGCTGGAACTTATATGCGGCGAGCGCGGCCAGGTGCTGGATGGACACGTCCTCCTTGCCGCCAAAGCCACCACCCACGAGCATGGTCTCGACGACCACGCGCTCGGGCTCGTTGTCCCAGCCAAACATGTGGGCACACTCTTTGCGCGTGTCGTAGGCACCCTGGTCGGTCGACTGCACCTTGACGCCGTTCTTGTACGGGAAGGCAACGGCGCACTCGGGCTCCAAGAAGGCATGCTCGGTAAAGGGCGTGGTAAAGCGCTGCGTCACGGTGAACGCGCTCTCTGCCAGCGCCTTGGCGGCGTCGCCGCGCGTCACGTGACGGCTCTGGCACACGTTGTCCTTGAGCTCCACCGTGTTGCCAAAGGCAAAGAAGCTGTCGTGCAGGCGCGGGGCGTCGGCAGCCCTGGCCTCGACAATGTTACGCACGGGCTCCAGCGGCTCGTAATCGATCTTTACGAGCTTCTTGGCCTTCTCGAGCGTCGCCTCGTCCTCGGCAACCACCAGCACGATGGCATCGCCCACGCAGCGGGTGATATCGCCCTGGGCGATCATGACGTCCCAGTCCTGGATAAGGTGGCCGACCTGGTTGACCGGCACGTCCTCGGCGCGCAGGATGCCCACCACACCGGGCAGGGCCTCGGCCTTGGAGGTGTCGATGGAGAGCACGCGGGCGCGCGGATACTTGGAGCGCACGGCGCTGGCGTAGGTCAGACCCGGCTGATCGAGCTCGTCGATGTCATCGGGATACTTGCCCTCGCCGAGCACCTTCTTGCGCACGTCAATACGGAAGGCGCGCTTGCCCACGCCGTAGTCGTCGCCGCGCTCCAGGTCCTCGTCGATCTGCTTTTCGCCGCGGAGCACCGCAGCTGCCAGCGAAATGCCCTCGATGATCTTTTTGTAGCCGGTGCAGCGGCAGACGTTGCCGCGGATGGCGTACTTGATCTGCTCCTCGGTAGGCTCGGGGTCCTCGGCGATGAGCGCCGCACCTGCCATGACCATGCCGGGGATGCAAAAACCGCACTGCACGGCGCCCACGGCGCCAAAGGCGTACACAAAGGCCTCGCGCACGTCCTGGGGCAGGCCCTCGACGGTCACGATGTTGCGGCCGGCGGCAAGGGCGGTGGTCAGTACGCAGGCCTTGACGGCCGCACCGTCCACATGGATGGTGCAGGTACCGCACGCGCCCTCGGAGCAGCCGTCCTTGGCGGAGTGAATATGCAGGTCGTCGCGCAGGTAGCGCAGCAGCGGCTTGTTCTGAGTCGTCGTACACTCCACGCCGTTAACGGTAAAAGTGAATTCCTGTGCCATGGTGATTCCCTTCTACACGCCGGCGGCGATGCCGGTGCGGTCGTGGATGGCGCCATGCGGGCAGACGACGGCGCACATACCGCACGACAGGCAGTCCGCGCCATCGATATGGGCGCAGTTGTCCTCGATGCGGATAGCGCCGGCGGGGCACTTTTTGGCGCACATGCCGCAACCGATGCAGCTCGTGTCGCAGATCTTGCGGGCGATGGCGCCCTTATCGGTGTTGTTGCAGCGCACCAGGATGTTCTGGTAGCCGGGGACGAAGGCGATCACGCGCTGCGGGCACGCCATGCCGCACAGGCCACAGCCCGTGCACTTGGAGCGGTCCACGCGAGCGATGCCATCAATCAGCGCAATGGCGCCGTGGGGGCAAGCCGTGACGCAGGCGCCACAGCCAATGCAGCCTTCGCTGCAACGGGCGTCGCCGCCTGCGGAAGCACAGCCGCTTCCGCAGGCAACGTAGGCCACGTTATGTTGAATGGATTTGGCCATAAGAGACTCGCCTATTTCTTAAGGAGATACGAATAGCTGTCGCGCACGGCCTTGATGGTCAGGCGGACAGCCTCGGGCAGACCGGTGTTGACGGCATCGACCGAGACGGTACGGACCGTACCGGCGACGCGAACCTTAAAGTGATCCTCGTCCACGGCCAGGAAGCCCTCGTTCTCGGAGTTCTCCATGTCCTGCTCGCTCCAGAACAGGGTGAGCTTGTCCTTGTAGGGACGACCCTCCTGGTAGGGACAGAACACGGCGCAGTTGCCGCACTCGTTGCACATGCCATCGACATGGACGACCTGATGCTTGGCCAGGCCCGGCACCTTAATGGCAACGTTGGCGCGGTTGGGGCACACGTCGCAGCAGACCTCGCACACCGAGCCGCAGCCCAGGCAGCGAGTCTTGGTGCAGTTGCGCTTGTCGCGGCAGAGCGTGCCCTTGCGCTCATAGCAGGTGTCCTCGCGGCCGGCCTGCTCGTTGCAGTCGGCGTACTTGTTAAAGTCCACGCCGGCGATGGCACGGGCGACCTCGGCGGCGTCGGCAATAGCCTCGACCACGGTGGCAGGACCGCGGCGGCAGTCGCCCGCAGCCCAGACGCCCTCGACGCCGGTGGAGGTGGCGGCAAGACGGCCACGACGGTCGTGCTCAACGCCCGCGGCATCGTACAGGCTGGCATCGATGCCCTCGCCCACGGCGCAGATCACCGTGGTGGCGGAAAGCTCGACGGTCTCGCCCGTGGCGACGGGGCTGCGACGGCCGCTTGCATCCGGCTCGCCAAGCTCCATAACGTCGCAGGTCAGCACGGCGCCGTTGAGTGCCTTGGGCGCCAGCAGCTCGCAGAACTCAACGCCATCGGCAAGAGCAAGATCGAGCTCTTCCTCGTCGGCGGGCATCTGCTTCTTGGTGCGGCGATACACCAGGCGCACGTTCTTCACGCCTGCCAGGCGCTTGGCCACGCGGGCGGCGTCCATGGCGGTGTTGCCGGCGCCAATGACCACGACGTCCTCGCCCAGCTCGAGCTTCTCGCCCTTCTTGGCGGCCTCGAGGAACTCCAGCACGTCGAGCTCGGCGCCCTCGCCCAAGCCTGCAGAGCCGGGCATCCAGGCACCGGTGGCCACGACCACGTCGGTAAAGCCCTGGGCCTTGAGTTCGTCGATGGACTCCACGCGAGCGTTGAGCTGCACCTTGGCGCCAAAGGCCAGGCAGAGCTCGGCATCGTGGGAGATATCGTCGCTGGCGATACGGAACTCGGGGATCACGTGACGGACCACGCCGCCGAGCGAATCGCGGGCCTCGAAGATAGTGACGGGCACGCCGGCACGCGTCAGGAAGAACGCCGTCGCCAGACCGGCCGGGCCGCCGCCGATAACGGCAACGTTGCGCTCGGCGTCGTTGGCGATGGCTTGGGCGCGCAGCTTGGGCAGCACGGTGGTCATGGCCTCGCGGGCGGCCTTGAGCTTGCTGGCGCGGATCTGGGCGCCCTCGGGCTCGTAGAATGCACGCTCGCAGGCACGGCCGCAGGGATGCGGGCAGATGGTGCCGGTAATGAACGGCAGGGCGTTGCGCTCGATGATGATGTTGAACGCGTCCTCGTAGCGACCCTCGTCAACAGCCGCCAGGTAGGCGGGAATATCCTGCTGGATGGGGCAGCTCGTGCGGCACGGCGTGGTAAAGCAGTCGGAAAGCGGGCTTTTGCCGGCGACCTTGCGGTCGGGCAGCGGGCGCAGCGGCTTCTTGTAGAGCGGGTTGGTGAGCGAGTCGGTCTGGATCGCGGTCACGGCCTCGAGCGAGACGCCCGCGAACGGCTTGCCGTCCAGATCGGTAAACTCGCCGGCCATCTGGCTAAAGCGCTCGTAGCCACCGGGCTTGAGCACGTCGGTCGCCAGGGTAACGGGCCAAATGCCGGCATCGTACAGGGCACGGATGTTGTAGACCGTGGCACCGCCGGAGTAGCTGATGCGCAGCTTGCCATCGAACTGCTCGGTAATGCGGCGGGCGGCCTCGATGGTCAGCGAGAACAGCGAACGACCGGACATGTACATCTCGGTGGAGGGCAGCTCGTTCCTCGTCACGTCGACGGGGAACGTGTTGGTCAGCTTGACGCCAAACTCCAGGCCGCGCTCGGCGCACAGGGCAATCAGGCGCTCGAACATGGGCACGGCGTCGGCCCACTGCAGGTCCTCGCGGAAGTGCGTGTCATCGAAGACGATGTAGTCAAAGCCCAGCTCGTTCAGGCGCTGGCGGGCAAACTCATAGCCCAGCAGCGTGGGGTTGCACTTGATGTAGGTGTTGAGGCCCTTTTCGGTAATCAGATAGGTCGCGATGCGCTCGATCTCCGCCGGCGGGCAGCCATGCAGCGTGGACTCGGTGATGGAGTTGGACACGCGAGCCGGGATGGACTCGACAAACGCGGCGTCGACATGCTCAAACTTGTCCAGGTTGGCGAGCGCCCATGCGCGGCACTCATTCCAGACGTCAGAGCCGCTGGCGTCCTTCATACCCTCGATGTAGGCGTCGACCTTGGGGCTCTTAATACCCTCGAGGTCATAACCCACGGACATGTTGAAGACAAAGCCGTCCGGGCTGCCCAGACCGTACTCGCGAGCGATCAGGTGGCAGGCAAACCATGCCTTCACGTACTCGGCAAAGGCCTGCGGAACCTCGAGCTCGGTCGACCATTCGCAGTTGTAGCACTCGTCCTGAGCCACGATGCAGGGCTTGTTCACACACTTGGAGAGCTCCTCGCCGTCCATAACCTGGACGGTCTTGAGCTCAAAGAAACGAGAACCGGCCACGTAGGATGCCACGATGTTCTGGGCCAGCTGCGTGTTGGGGCCGGCAGCCGGGCCAAACGGAGTCTCGATGCGCTCGTCAAAAATGGGAAGCGCGCCCTCCTGGTTGGTCGTGACCATCTTGCGCACGCCAAAGATGGCGTCCTGGGTCTTGTGCTCCTCGATGATCCAGTTCATCAGCTGCGAAAACGGGATCGGCCTCATGATGTCGCTCATAGTGAGCTCCTCTCTGTAACGCCCGGCGAGACCGCGCGGCGGGCGCAAATACGGTGTAGCGCTAGCACAAGCGCCGGCGACCCCGCGGAGGTCGCCTATACGCGCGTCGGATGCGGCGAAACATCCGACGCGCGCGAATCTACTTGTAATTAGTAGGCGCGATCGTTGAGCGTGCTCCAGAGCTTCTTGGACTCGGCCATGGTCCACGCGTTGATCTTGTCCTCATCAATGCCAACGAACTCGCGATCCTTGTACAGGACGCGGCCGTTGATGATGGTGGTGCGGCAGTTTTTGCCCATCATGCCAAAGAGCATGTGGCCGTCAATGTTCTCCTCGCTCAGCGGCGTAAAGGGCTTGTAGTCCATAACGATGACGTCGGCGGCGGCGCCGGGCTCAAGCACACCGAGCTTGCAATCGAAGTACTTGCTGGCCATCTTGGCGTTATTCTCGAACAGCATCGTCATGGCCTCGCACCAGCCCACGTTGGGCATGGCGGCGTTGTGGCGCTGAATGATCAGGAAGACCTTGAGGCTCTCGAGCATGTCGTGGGTGTAGGCGTCGGTGCCCATGCACACGGGGATGCCGCGGCGGAAGAACTCGAGCACGGGGGCGCAGCCCACGGCGTTGCCCATATTGGATTCGGGGTTGTTGACGAGCCAGGTACCGGACTCCTTGACGATATCCATCTCGGCAGGCGTCACGTGGATGCAGTGGCCGAGCATGGTGTCGGGACCGAGCAGGTTGTGCTGCAGCAGGCGCTCGACGGGGCTGATGCCACCGCGGTTGAGGCGGGAGTCCCACACGTCGTTCATGCCCTCGCACACGTGGATGTGGAAGCCGGTCAGGCCGTTGTTGGCCTCGGCCATCTTGTCCATGGTCTCGTCCGACAGCGTAAAGGTGGCGTGACCGCCAAACATGGCGGCGATCATGTGGTTGTCGTTATCGCGACGCTCCTTGGCGGCCCACTGGGCAAACTCGGCGTTCTCGGCAATGGCCTGGTCGCATTTTTCCTGACCGCGGCGATCGGAGACCTCGTAGCACAGGCACGAACGCATACCCAGCTCCTGCGCTGCATCCTTAATGGTAAAGAGGCTGCCCGGGATCTCGCAGAAGCTCGCATGGTGATCGAAGATCGTGGTGACACCATCGCGGATGGAGTCCAGAATCGTGGCATAGGCGCTTGCCTTGGTGCCGTCGAGCGTCAGGTTGTCGTCGATCTTCCACCACTGCTGCTCAAGATTCTCCAGGAAGTTGGTGGGGTTGCAGCCCTTAATGGCAAGGCCGCGAGCCAGACCCGAGTAGATGTGGGTGTGGCAGTTGATGAGTCCGGGCATGATGAGGTTACCCTGGGCGTCGACGTACTCGGCATCCGGGTACTTGGCCTTGAGCTCGCACTCGGGGCCCACTTCGACGATCGTATCTCCGTCAATGGCGACCGCACCGTTGGGAATGAACGGGGCCTGCGCGTTGCGGGTAAAGACGGAACCGTTAGCGACCAGAAGCATGGATGCTCCCTTCAACATCAGAGGCGGGGTTTGACACCTCTGACATGGCGGAGTGCGAAGCGCCGGCCTACACCGGAAACGGGCCCTCTCCCGTCAACGCTTCACCAAAGGGACAAACCCTTTGAAGTGCGGCTTGGCGCCGCATGACGTCGGCGGACGAGGCGATGCGTCCGCCGACGAATAGCACCGAATTGGTTACTTCTTGCTCTCGGGCAAGACCAGATCCACGGCAGCGTCCTTGGCGGCATCGATGTGCTGAGCCACGACCGGCGTCTGCGGAAGGATCAGGTTAAGGACAATGGCCATAATGGCGGTGGGGGTCACGGCATTGGAGCCGATGACGGTGGACACCCAGGTGGGCATACCCTCGCCGGCAAGGCAACCGCTGGCCATCCAGATACCCAGGCCAAAGACGACGGAGGTACCGACGATGGTGGTAGTGCGCTGCGTAAGGCCCTCGCGGGTGAACATGCGCACGCCGTTCATGGTGATGGTGCCAAAGACGCCGACGGTCGCGCCGCCGATGACGGGCTGCGGGATAGCGGAAAGGACGGCAGAGAGCTGCGGGAACAGGCCGGCGATGGCAAAGACGGCCGCGATAATCACAAAGACCCACTTGTTGACGACCTTGTTGGAGCAGATGATACCCACGTTCTGGCCAAGGGCGCTGGTGGGGAGACCGCCCAGCAGGCCGCCGACCATAGAGGTGAGGCCCTGGGACACGATAGCGCCGGAGAGCTCGCGCTCGGTGGGCATACGGTCGATGGAGCCCAGGCAGGCGGCGGAGACGTCACCGATAACCTGGATGGCAACCATGGGGAACACAACAGCGAGGGTAATGCAGACCTCGGGATCAAACTCGAGCGCGTAGGGCATGAGCTTGGGAAGGGCGAAGACCTGGGCGGTGGCGACGCTGGAGAAGTCGATCATGCCAAAGGGGATCGAAACGATCATGCCAACGATCATGCCAAAGAACACGGATCCCAGCTTGAGCGTGCCCTTGCCAAAGTTGGCGAGCGCAAAGACCACGGCGAAGGTGATAAGAGCGACGCACCAGGCCTGCGGGGTGCCCCACAGCGGCGTACCCATACCGCCGGCCATATACTTGACGGCCGTGGGATAGAGGGAGACGCCAATGGAGAAGATGACCGTACCGGTCACGACGGGCGGGAACAGCCACTTGATCTTGCTGTAGGCCAGACCAAAGAGGACCGCGACGGCGCCGCCGACGATCTCGCCGCCCAGTAGCGCACCAAAGCTAAAGCCCGAGGCACCCATGGCCTGCAGGGCCGGCAAGAACGCGAACGAAACGCCCATGACGATGGGCAGACCGCCGCCGATGCGACGGAAGGGAGCGAAGGCCTGAAGGGCCGTGTCGATTGCCGAAAGAATGAGCGCGACCTGGATGATGTCGGTACTCTGCTGGCTATTAAAGCCGTAGACGCCGGCCATGATGACCGCCGGGGTGATGATACCGGCAAACGAAGCCAGTACGTGCTGAAGGGCACACGGGATCATTTCTTTAACGGGAGGCATGCCTTCACGAGTGAACAGGGCTTCAGTGCCGTTCTTAACCGTCTCCTGGGTCATTTGACCACCAATCCTCGAAATAGTTGTTTTCGCATCTAACGCTCTATTGTGACGCAGTGCGGGGTTGAGGTTGTGCCTTCGTTGCATATCGTATTAAAGATGATTCTCATTCTCAATAATAATTTTTTGTTATCAGACTATTCTTCAGCTGAGATAATGCATTTCCGCAGGTCAGGAAAGTGTCTGGTCAAAATAACATCTAACTTTTCTTTTGGTCAACCGTTTACCGCCAAATTCCTACCGTTCGTCTGTATTACGCAATGTACCTGCGGATATACGAGACGAAGAGCAGCGTGTTACCATGAGAAAAAATTGTTATGACCATCTCCGATTTCACCCAAAGGAGTTGCCCGTGAACGAGACCGTACGTCGCTTTTTGCCGATGGTCGATTTCCTGGAGCAGATACTCGGTAAGAACAGCGAGATCGTGCTGCATGATTTCTCGGATCCCGACCACGCCATCGTCGATATTCGCAACGGCATCGTGAGCGGCCGTAAGGTCGGCGGTCCCGCCACCGATCTGGCGCTCAAGATCATGCACGACCCCAAGTATCGCGACCTGCCGTTTATTACGGGCTACGAGGGGCGCGGTGCCGGTGGCAAGACGCTGGAGTCAGCGACGTACTTTATCCGCGAGGATAACGAGATCGTCGGTATGCTCTGCGTCAACACCGACCTCTCGACCGTGCGCTCCATCAACACCATAGCGCAGCAGCTCATGGCATGCTTCGACGCGGCGCCGACGCGCACGGAGCCCGCCCCCATCGAGGTCGAAAGCCTTTCGGAGTCCACACAGGAGCTCATCGACCGCAGCATTGCCGAGTTGCTGAGCGCGCGCGGGCTGGATGTAGCGTCGCTTGGTCAGAGTGACCGCGTGGACGTCATTCGCCACCTCAACGGCAACGGGGTGTTCATGCTCAAGGGCGCCGTGGCCTGCGCCGCCACCGCGCTGGGCATCTCGGAGCCCAGCGTCTACCGCTACCTACAAAAAGTCCGCAAGGAAGGCTAAACGTGATCCCTTGGGGACGAGGGGAAACGGATCATTTTTGTCGCACCGCTTGACAAAAGACCCTGCAGCTCGCGCTGCAGGGTCTTTTTGCATGTCATGTTTAGCTGTTGCCAACGCCTTAGAGAGCGGCGACGACTTCGATCTCGACCAGACCGCCGGCCGGAAGGGCGGCAACCTGGAAAGCGCTGCGCGCGGGGAACGGAGCCTCGAACTTGGAGGCATAAATCTCGTTCACGGCAGCGAAGTCGGCGATGTCGGCCAGGTAAACCGTGGTCTTGACGACATCGGCAAAGGTGGCGCCGGCAGCGGTCAGCAGGGCCTCGACGTTAGCAAGGGACTGCTTGGCCTGAGCCTCGACGCCCTCGGGCATCTTGCCGGTTGCGGGGTCGATGCCCAGCTGGCCGGACAGGAACACCATGCTGCCGGTCTGGATGCCGGGGGAATACGGACCGATGGCTGCGGGTGCGTTATCGGAAGACACGACGGTCTTGCTCATGTTTTTCTCCTTACGATCAGTTGAGAGAGCGTGAGCGCGGCGTTCACACCGGGAGGCACAGTTCGGTCTGAACGCCGCGCTTGATTGGGATAGTACTCAAGGTTTCCGCGCGATGCAAGATTATTATCACGTTGCGAGAATCTTTTATCGCTCAACGGCGTCTGTCGGCCGCTGAACGGCACGACCGGACGGTGAAGCTCAAAACGATCCGTTTCTCTCCGTCCCCAGCCGATCAGGTGATCCATAGGGGACGGAGGGAAACGGATCGTTTTTGCTGCAAGGGCTGCTGAAGACTTTATCCTGCTTGGGCCACAGGGCTCGTCCGCCGCAACAGCACCACTATACTTTTGAATATCTGAGCATTTTGAAAGGCAGGATATGACCGCAACCGCCAGTCGAACCACCAACCGCAGACCCGAGCTTTTGGCGCCCGCCGGAGGGCCCGAGCCCTTTGCCGCCGCACTCGCCGCCGGGGCAGACGCCATCTACTGCGGCATGGGCAGCTTCAACGCCCGCCGCAAGGCCACCAACTTTACCGACGAGGCCTTTGAGCAAGCCTGCCGCGCCGCGCATCTAGCCGGGTCGCGCGTCTACGTCACGGTCAACATCGTCATCAAGCAGTCCGAGATGGGCGATGCGTTGCAACTCATCCACCGCTGCTCCACGTTGGGCGCCGACGCCTTTATCATCCAGGACTGGGGCCTGTTCTTTGAGGTCAAGCGCACGATGCCCGGCATCGAGACGCACATCTCAACCCAAGCAAACATCCACGACGACCGCGGAACCCTTTGGTGCCGCGAGCAGGGCGCCGACCGCGTGACTCTCTCGCGCGAGCTTTCCATCGACGAAATTGCCACCATTCACGATGCCGCGCCCGATGTGGACCTTGAGGTCTTTAGCCACGGCGCCATCTGCTTTTGCTACTCGGGCCTGTGCCTGCTTTCGAGCTTTGCCATGGCGGGGCGATCGGCCAACCGCGGCATGTGCGCCCAGCCCTGCCGCCTGCCCTACGAGCTGATCGACGAGAACGGACGTACGCTCTCCCCTGCCGGTCGCGAGCGCGCTCTATGCCCGCGCGACACCAACACTTCGCAGCTCGTTCGCCGTCTGTATGACGCCGGCGCCGCGTCGCTCAAACTCGAGGGCCGCATGAAGGCGCCCGATTACGTGTACTCCATCGTTGATGTGTATCGTCACGAAATTGACGACATGCTATCCGGAGCCGCCGTTACCAAGGACGAGGAAGCCGCCCGCCAGCGCCAGCTCAAGCGCTGCTTCAACCGCGACTTTACGCACGCCTATCAGGACGGCACCTCGGGCGACGAGATGATGAGCTACGAGCGTTCCAACAACCGCGGCCAGATCGTGGGCACGGTGCTGGGCAGCCGCTTGGCCAACCGCTATGTGCGCGGTCTCAAGCCCGACGACCGCCGTCGCCGCGCCGCCATCGCCCGCATTGAGCTGTTTGAGCCCGTGGGCAAGGGCGACCTGCTGGAGCTTCGCCACGATAACGAGTTTGACCAGTTCCTGACCACCATTGCCGCCGATGATGCCGCTGCCGGCGACATCATCGAGTGCCGCGTGCCCCGCAGCATGCCCGAGGGCTGCCGCGTCCGCGTGATTCGCAGTCAGCGTGCCATCGACGCCGCCGGCGCCGCACTCAAGCGCGATGTGCTGCGCCGCCGAGCTGTTGATGTGTCCGTCGTGGCACGCCTGGGCGAGCCGTTTACCGTCACACTCACCTGCTGTGACAGCCCCGCGCTCACCGCCACCGCCACGGGCTTCACCGTCGAGGCCGCCAAGACCCGCGCCATCGAGGCGGCAGACCTGGTTGAGCATGTGGGCCGCATGGGCTCCTCGCCCTTTGAGGCAGCGAGCTTTGATGTGACGCTCGATGAGGGCTGCGGCATGGGCTTCTCCGCTGTGCACAAGGTACGCACCGCCGCTTGCAAGGCGCTGGAAGAGGCCATTCTGGCACCGTACGCGGAGCGCGCGACAACACTCGAGTTGCCGGTACTCGACAAATGTACGCGCGCCATGCCCGAGCATTACCGCGATGAGCCGCAAATCTGCGCCACCGTCACCTCGCTCGAGGCCGCCGAGGCAGCTCGTGCCGAGGGCGCCGCGCGCATCTACATGACCACCGATGCGCTCAAGGCCGTCGGACTCTCCCCTGCCGATGCATTTGAACAGGGCATCGTGCCCGTACTCGACGAGGTCTGCCGCGCCGTTGACCACGAGCGCGTCGATCCCTGGATCAATGCCGGAGCCACCGTCGCCGTCGGCAATATCTCCGAGCTTGCCCTGGCCGCCCAGGTTGGCGCCACGGCCGAGATTCGCTCTTGCCTGCCGGTTCATAACACGCCCTGCATGGAAGCGCTTGCCGAGCGCGGAGCCGGTGCGTTTTGGCTCTCGCCCGAGATCACGCTCGAAGAGATTGTCTCGCTCGGCGCCGCCGCGCCCGCGGCTCTGGGCATCACCGTCTTTGGCCGCCCGCGCGTCATGACAAGCGAGCATTGCATTCTGCAGGTTGCCAACGGCTGCATCCACGATTGTGCCAACTGCCGCCTGCGTGCCCGCAAGCTCTCGCTCAAGAATATCGACGGAAAGGTCATGCCCGTCCGCACCGACATCCACGGCCGCTCTCGCCTGTACGATGCCTACCCCATCGACCTTACGCCGCAGGTACCACAGCTGCTTGACGCCGGCGTCCGTCGTCTTATGGTGGACGGCACGCTGCTCGAGACGGATGAGGTGGGCCGCGCCGTCGCACGCGTCCGTCGCGCCGTCGAGGCCGCGCAGGCCGGCCGTAAGCCCGCCGCCCGCCTGCGCGGGGCGACCTCGGGCTGCATGTTTGTGGGAATTAGCTAACCGAAAGGCTTACACATGAACGAAGAACCTCAAGTCCTCTACTGCGACGCCTGGCTCATGGCCATCGACAAGCCCGCCGGCATGATCGTCCACGGCGACGGCACCGGCGAGCGCACACTCACCGACTACGCCAGCGACCTGCTGCTGGCGATGGGCGACGGCTTTGCCGCGACCGACATGCAGCCGCTCAACCGCCTGGACCGCGACACCACCGGCGTGGTGCTGTTCTCGCTCGACAGGCAGACGCAGCCCGCTTTTGACCAGATGATCATCGACCACGCTTTCGAAAAGCACTACCTGGCGCTCGCCGAGGGCAAGATCGACTGGAACGAAAAGCTCATCGACAAGCCCATCGCCCGCGACCGACACGACAGTCGAAAGATGCGCGTCGGCGCCAGCGGCAAGCCGTCTCAAACGCGTGTGAAGGTGCTCAAGCGCCTTAAGAGCCGTCGTGGCCTGCCCACGCGCTCGTATATCGATGTCGAGCTGCTCACCGGCCGCAAGCACCAAATCCGTGTGCATCTGGCGAGCGAGCGTCATCCCCTGGTAGGCGACGAGCTCTACGGCACGCCACGTCCTTGTGGCCTCATGCTCCATGCCCACAGCGTGTCCTTTACGCATCCCGTAACCGGCGAGCACATCCACATCGAAGCTCCCTGCCCCTGGGAGCCCTAAAACCTGCCAAAAAGGGACAGGTTTATTTTGGCAGGTTTTATCTGGACAAACGTCAAAACCACCACAAAGGTTCCTGCCCCTTCGCGGTGGTTTTGGCCTTAGCCCGTCCCTGCCGTTAGACCGTGACGACGTTGTCCATTGCCCGGTACTTGGCGGGGACCTCGCCTGCGGTAATAATCGTTGCATCGCGGAAGTCCGCGAACTTGACGGGCGCCACCATGCCAAATTTACTGGCGTCCGAGATTACGAAGCGCTTGGCCGTATGGCGCATCGAGATACGCTTTACTTGCGCCTCCTCGATATCGGGCGCCGTGAAGCCCTGCTCGGCGGCAATGCCGTTAGAGCCCCAAAAGCCGCAGTTGAAGTTGTAACGGTCTAAGGTTGCCAAGGCATCGGGGCCAACGAGCGCCTCGGTCTCGGGTTTGAGCTCGCCGCCCAGCACCACGATACGCATGCCGCGCAAAGCGAGATGCTGAGCATGGAGCACGGAATCAGTCACATAGGTGACACCTTCAAGGTGTGGAAGATGCTCGATGAGCCTGAGCGTCGTCGAGCCCGAGTCGATGTACACAAAGCTCTCGGGCTCCACCAGCGCCGCCGCACGGGCGCAGATACGTTCCTTGTCGTCGTTATGGAGATCGCTGCGCTCATTAAGCGTTAGGTCGCGCGTCACGTGCGCGCGCTCAAGGCTCGTCGCCCCACCGTGCACCTTGGCGATACGGTGTGCGCGATTGAGCGTCTGCAGGTCGCGCCGAATGGTAGACGCCGTCACGCCCAGGGCCTCAGCAAGCTCCGGTACGGTAACCGAGCCCGTCTGCTGCACCATCGACACGATTGCGTTGAGCCTATCTTCCGCAAGCATCGCTTACTCCTCCTCGGGGTACACGACTCCCCAATCGGCGCGAAGCTTGGTCATAAGCTCCATAACATCAGAAGCATAATCCAGAAGCTCGCGCTTGGAGTCGTCGCCGGCAACGGCCTTCTCAAGATCGGCCATCTCATAACACAGGGCGTAAGCCTCAGTGCCTGCGTGGACCTCCTCGCGGTGGCCGTCCGCAGTCCACACGATGGTCGCGTGATCGGCACGCGGATATTCGTTGACCTCGATGTAGCACTTGTCAAAGCTGATGACCGAGCGCTTGGGCTGCTTGGAGTGAAGCGTAAGGCTCACGACGCCCAGCTGCTGCTCGGCATTGCGGCAGACGATGCCGCCCGCAACATCGACTCCAGTCTCGCAGGTGTTGCCTAGAGACACGACCTCGGCGGGCTGGCTCGCCATAAACAGGCGCATGACGGACAGGGCATACACACCAATATCGAGCATGGCACCGCCGGCAAGGTTGCGATTGTAGAAACGGTTAGTCAGGTCGCCGTACTCCTTGTAGCTACCAAAGTTGAGCTGAGCGAGGTTCATGCGGCCGAACTCGCCGGCATCCATGCGGCGACGCAGCTCTTGATACAAGGGCATGTGGAGCACCGTGGTAGCGTCCATAAGGACCACGTTGTGCTCGGCGGCAATGGCACGGGCCTCATCGAGTTCAGCGGAATTGAGGGTAATGGCCTTCTCGCAGAGCACGTGCTTGCCGGCCGCCAGGGCGGCGCGCAGATAGGTGATATGGGTGTTGTGCGGGGTGGTGATGTAGACGGCGTCGATGTCAGGATCGGCGTAGAGATCCTCAACCGCGTCATAGACCTTCTCGATGCCATACTGATCGGCAAAAGCCTGAGCCTTGGACAGCGTGCGGTTGGCAACGCCCGCAAGCTTGCGACCGGCAAGAGCGAGGGACTGGGCCATCTGGTTGGCGATAACGCCGCACCCGATCACAGCCCAACGAAGCTCGGGAGCCGTAAAGATATCATCGGGGAATGGCTTATCCTGGACCGAAGCGAACGCTGCCTTTGCGGCTGCCGCAGAGTCGAGTGGAGCCTGCTTGGAATCTGTCATATGTGCCTCCTATGTCATAGAACGTCTTGCATTTCTGACAGCTCTATATTCGCACAAACACGCGCGTCTATGCGCGTTTTTGCGTATCTCACCGCTAAACGGTCATTTTTGTCCCGAAAACGGCGCATCTATACGCATATTCACGCAATCCCACGCACGCAAATACGCACAAATGCGAACCGGTCATTGCTCAGAGACAGGGGCTTATGCTTAGAACTCAAAAGACAGGATGATCCGCTTCGCCTCGTCGCTCATGGCGCGCTGCAGCTCTAAGGACCGTCCCAAACTGCCGACAGAAAAGGAACGTTCCAAACTGCCGACAGAAAAAGAACGTCCCCAGGCGCCGGCATTTCAAGAGTACTCATTTAAGTCTGTCCCCAATGAGTGGGAGTAATCAGAGACCCTTTGCGAAGGAGGCCGGACGTGGCCTTCCTCGTTTTTATTCATGGACTTTAGTCCGTGCCGCGCGGCACGCGCGGCATAGAAAGCCACCCGCTCAGCGGGTGGAGGCCAATTTCCGCTACGCGACAAAAACCTTCCCCCTAGCATGAGGATTGTTCAGGTCATCATACTAGGGGTAAGGTGATTGCTGTGGCCCAGAAAGCCAACAGCCTCGCGCACACGAAATGGCTGTGCAAGTACCGCATCGCACCGAGGTCAAGCTCATCGCCGCCAGCGTCGAGAAGCACCCCGAGGTGCGCTTTGCCGCGAGCCGCACCTCGGCCCACGCCGACCTCTACGACCGCATGGAGCAGGCCCTGTGCGAGCGCGTGGCCAACGCGGTGGAGGTCGTCCGCTCCGACATCAGCCCCGCGCTTCTTGTCCACACCGGTCCAAACCTCGTGGGTGTGGCGGTCCAGGGACTCTAGCGGAGGCGGGGCGTCCTGCCCCAAAAACAAATGCAAAAGACGAGCACTTCTTGTCGCTCAATTGGCAAGAAGCGCTCGTCTTTTCTTAACGCGTTGTATGGCGGAGAGAGCGCAAGTTACGCGAGCGCCCTTCTTGCCAGCTCGGCCGCGCCGAGGATTCCTTGGTCGCCGCCGCAGCCCGGGGCGCAGATGTAGCTCTCCATGTCCTTAAGCTCGGCGGTCTGGATGTAGCCACCCAGATATTCGAGGGTCTTCTTGCGGACGATGCCGTAGAGCTGCTCCTGGTGCATCACGCCGCCGCCGAGGACGATGCGGCGAGGCGAGTACATGAGCACGAGGTTCGCGCACATCTGCCCCAGATAATCCCCCTCGAGCGCCCACACCTCATCGTTGTCCGCGAGCTCGGCCGCGGGCTTTCCCCAGCGCGCGGCGATGGCGGGGCCGGAGGCGAGCCCCTCGAGACAGCTCGCGTGGCTCGGGCAGACGCAGCGTCCCTCCTCGGTGGGACGGGTCCTTACCAGCATGTGACCGGCCTCGGGGTGCAGCATGCCGTGAAGGAGTCTGCCCGCGCACATGACGCCCGCGCCCACGCCGGTGCCGATGGTCACGTAGACGGCGTCCTCGAGCCCCTTGCAGCAGCCGAAGACCACTTCGCCGAGGCAGGCAACGTTCACGTCCGTGTCGTAGGCCACCGGAATCCCGAGGGCGTCGGCGAACGAGGCGCGAAGACCATGGCCTCGCCACGCGAGCTTGGGCGTCTGGAGGATGGAGCCGTAGCGCTCGTCGTTGGGGTCGACGCAGGTCGGGCCGAAGGCGCCGATGCCCAACGCGTCCACATCGCGGACGGTGAACCACTCGATCATCTGCGGGACGGTCTTGGCGGGCGTAAGCGTCGGGGTCTCCATACGGTCGAGGACCTCGCCGTCGCCGGACACCACGGCACAGACCATCTTGGTCCCGCCGGCTTCGAGGGCGCCGAGCCTCATTTGCTTTTCGCTCATGTGATCCTCCTTACAAAGGGACGCCCGCAGTCATGGTCAACCGCGGGCGCCCATAACGTTGGCTTGTTTCGAGGCGACCCTACCTGGGCACGCGGTCCTGCCTTGCGGCAAACGGGGCGAGCACGGCGTGCGGCTCGCTTTGGTACCAGTAGGCGACGGTGGAGATGTCGTCCTCGCGCTCGTAGAGCTTGATGTCGTCGTTGCCGAGGTCCTGGAACGTCACGCGCAGGTCCTCCTTGAACGAGATCGGGTCGGGAAGGTGCCACCTGTAGAGGCCGTGCCTGGGCAGCGCGTCGTCGTTAGTCGCGAGCATCGGATTCGGGTTCGGCTTGCCCGCGCTGAAGCGGTCGCGCGTGGCGTCGCGCGTCGAGCGGTACGGGTAGCCGGCGAACAGCGTGTTGAAGCACTGCGCCTCGGGCAACGCGTGGGGCGGCCTGTCGAGGAAGGCCCAGGCACCGCCGAAGTAGTCCTCGGCTCCCGTCGAGGTGACCGTGGGGAACTCCTCGTCGCCGTCGAGGAAGAACTTCATCTCGCCCTCGCCCCACCAATAGCGCTCCAGGGCGCACAGGGCCATGTAGGTGCCGACGTAGTAGCCCTTGCCGCGCACGCCGTCGAGCACGGTGTAGTCGACGCCCCTGCGGGTGCTGCGCTCGCGGTTAAAGCGGGCGTGGAAGTACATGGCGTCGTCCGGCACGTCGGTGAGCGCGTAGTTGAACGTGTAGAAGATGTACTTAATGAACCCGGGGTGCTCGCTCGTAAGCGTGACCTTGGCGTGCTTCCTGAAGGGCATCTCGAAGTAGCAGTTCATGCCGCCCGTCGGGTTCACGCAGATGGGCATCGAGTTGACGATGGCGCGCTCACCGAAGCCGTTGCAGAAGAAGTCGCCGACAGGGCACTCGACCGAGGGGGTCTCCTCGTCGTCCCAGTAGAAGCGCAGCACGAGGTCACGCATGACGAAGCTGCCAGCGGCGGTCTTGTCGGGGACGGTCATCCAGATGTGGCGGATGATGCCGGGGCCCTCGATGTCCGCGAGCGTGATGGTCTCGCCGGACTCAAGGGGCACGCAGCACGAGCCCTTGCGGCCGACGCCGAGGTGGCTGGCCGACATGGCGGCGCGGCCCTTCTCGCCCGTGATGTTCTCGGGGGTGATGGCGCGGCTTTCCTCACCGCCGTGCATCCACACGTCCTTAAGGAACTCTCTCATCGTCGACCTCCTCTATTCGTCGTCGTCGCACTCGGCGGAACTGGCACCGTTCACGTAGATGATCTGCTGGCGCGCCTCGTTGACGAGGGCGTCGAAGTCGAGTTTCTCGTCGGGGCGCGCGAGCGCGACCGTCATGGCGAGCGGGAGGTTGACACCCGCGATCACGTGGATCCGGTCGGAGGCGAAGCGGGAAAAGCGCTGGTTCACGCTGCCGCCGTACGCGTCGGTGAGGACGACGACCTCGTCAGTGCCCGAAAGAGCCGCCTCGACCGCCGCGTCGAGCCCCTCGCCGTTGTCGTTCACGTAGGCGCACACGGCGTTGACGGCGTCGCCCTTACCCGTAAGGAACTCGAGGGTGTCCTTGAAGCCCTGGGCGAGAAGGGAATGGCTCGCCACAACTATCTTTCTCATTGATTCACCAATCTCTTGGGTCGAAGCTAGGCGAGGATGCCGGCGGCGGAGGCGACCATCGCGAGGACGATCACCACGAGGATGAGGGCCGTCATGCTCGCGTTCTTCTTGGTAAGAAGGTAATACGCGCTTCCCGTGATGGCGGCGGGGATCATGGCAGGCAGGATCTTGTCGAGCAGCGGCTGAATCTCCATCGCGACGTCGCCGAAGCTGAAGCTAATCGGGCAGGTGACGCCGATGACCGAGGCGATGAGGCAGCCGACCACGGTGAGGCCGAGCACGGAGGCGGCGGCAGTGAGGTTGGGAAGCTTCTCGCTGAAGTCGGTGACGAGCTTCACGCCCTGCTTGTAGCCGAACTCGAGGGCGTGCATGCGGACCCAGAAGATGGCCAGGATGAGCGCGAACCAGATGCCGGCTCCCACGGGGTTGCCCTCGATGGCCATGTAGGCGGCGATGGAGCCCATGATGGTCGGGATCATGGTCATGAGCAGGGAGTCGCCGACGCCGGCGAGCGGTCCCATGGTGCCGATCTTCAGGTCTTGGACGGCGTCCGCCGCCGCTAGGCCGTCGCGCTCCTCCATGGCCACGCAGGCGCCAAGGATGATGGCGGCGAGCCAAGGCTGGGTGTTGTAGTAGCGGAAGTGGTTGTTGAGCGCTTGCTTATAGTCCTCGTCGTTCGTGTAGATCTTCCTCAGGACCGGCGAGAGGGCGTAGGCGACTGAGGCGCCCTGCTGGGTCTGGTAGTTGAAGGTGCACACGCTCATGAGCCAGCGCCAGTTCGCGTTGCGCAGGTCCTTCTTGGTGACCTTGTAGCCGGAGGGCTTGCCCTCGGCGACGGCGGTGATGTTCTCGTTTTCCATGGTTACTCATCCTCTCCGATGAAGGCGTCTGCGGAAGCGTGGGCGGCGAGCTCGGTGTCCCTCTCGGCACGCTGGTAGAACGCAATCGCGAGGGCAACGCCGACGATGGCGGCGCCGATGATGGGCACGTTCAGGAAGGCCGAGAGGAAGAAGCCGGCGAGCAGGTACTGGAAGTACTTGGCGGTTGGCATGTAGCGGAGCAGCATGGCGATACCGACGGCCGGGAGCATCTTGCCGGCGAGGGTGAGGCCGGAGAGGAACCACTGGGGCATGACCTCGAGGAGCCAGTTGACGGCGGGCTGGCCGAGCGTCACGGAGACAAAGACGGGCAGGGCGGCGCACAGGCCGAAGAGCGCGGGGCAGACCCACAGGATGGCGTTCATCTGATTGAACTTACCCTCGTTGCAGAACTTCTGGGACTTCTCGACGACAAAGCCGTTGAGAATCTTGGCGACGACGTCGAGCTGGATGCCGAGCATGCCGACCGGCAGGCCGATGGCGAGGCCCGTGTCGGAGCCCAGGGTCACGCCGTAGGCGGTGGCGATGATGGCCATCGTGCCGTAGTCGGGAATGGAGGAGCCGCCGAAGCCCGCGACGCCGAGCTGCATGAGCTGAATGGTGCCGCCGATGACAAGGCCGGTCTTCCAGTCGCCCATGACGACTCCGGTGATGAGGCCCCAGAAAACGGCGTAATTGACGAAGATCATCGGGATGCCGTAGTAGTCCACGTGCTTGATGAAGGCCAGCAGGGTCAAAAGGACGACCTGCAGGATAGTGAAGTTGACCATATTTCCCCCTTAGATGAGGTCTGCGACGGAGACGGGCTTGTCGGCGGGCACGAACTGGGCCGTCACCTTGACGCCACGGGCGATGAGCGCCTTGTAGCTCTGGACGTTCTCGGCGGAGGCGTAGGCGCGCTGGGTGAGCTGGATGCCGTCCTCCTTGACGAGCGAGCCGCCGACGACCAGCGACGGGAGCTCGACGCCCGACTCGACCAGGCGAAGCATCGTCTCGGGCTCCTTGGCGATGACGAAGACCTTCTCGCGGTCGTACTTGCCCGCGGCGAAGTTCTTGAGCGCGGTCTGCTCGGAGATGATCGAAACGGCCATGCCCGCGGGGCGCGCCATCCTCATGGTGGACTTCAGGACCTCGTCGCCGGCGACCTTGTCGTCGATGACCATGACTCGGGTCGCGCCCGACACCGGGGCCCACTGCGTCACGATGATGCCGTGAAGCAGGCGATTGTCGATTCGTGCCATAACAACACTCATGTTTGCTCCTATCAAATGAAGTTTTGCGTTCGGTACTGCCTCGGCACTATCCGGATTCGCGCCGGGCAAGGGGTTATCGGATTATTGAGGACGCGCGGTCAGCTTGCGGCGGCGCGGGGAAGGTCACTCGTCGAGCAGGAGGTCCGAGGAGCCGAGGCGCTCTTCTCGCGCCGGGGCGGCGCTCACGCTTATGTAGTCGAAGACATATGCGATCTCGCTTACGGGAACCTCTACGCGATAGCGCGTCGAGATGCTCGAGAAGCTCTGCCTGAAGGACTCGATGAAATCGGCGCGTTCCTCCTCGAAGCGGTCCTGGCCAACGTAGGTCTCAATGGGGTTTCCGGTAACAAGGCGCTCGACGAGACAGCAGAGGTGAACGTAGAGCCCAATGATGGCGTTGCTGCCGATCTTCTCGCCTGTCCTGCGCTGAAGCTCGTGCACGGCGCTCTCGATCTCATGGAATAGCCGCTCCGGGTCGAGGATGGTGATGGAGCGGATGACGTTCTGCAGCGTCATGTTCGAGAGCAGCTTCTCGTGGAAAGAAGAGAGCTCGGAAGCGTCAAGCCACCTGCCGAACACGGCATCAACCTTAGAGGCGGACGCCGTCGACATGATGTCCTCGAGGGCGACGAAGGGGACGGAGGCGACCCCGGGGTCTCCCGTGCCGATGACGGCGCAGACGCGGTGCTCGGAGAAAACGGCGTCGTTCGACCCGTTCGCGACGAGCTGCTTGAAGGGCCTCGTGAGCAGGCGCGCGCCTATGGTGCGCGGGAGGCTCTGCGAGACGAGCTGGCGTATCCTCTCCGCGGCGTCGACCCCGGACTCGGAGCAGAAGACGATGGCGTCCTCACGGTTGACGCGCTCGATCACCTTGCAGTGCGTCACGCACGCGGCGGTCGCATCGCCAAGAACCTCGGCGATGGACTTGCCGCCGAGCAGCCCGACCCCGATCTCGAGCGCAAGACCGGTAGAGACGTTGTTCACCACGCCGATAGTGGAGTCGGTAACGTTCTCGAGGGCCTTATAGGCCTCCTCCAAGGAGCCCATGTCGACGAGGAACACGACCCCGGTACAGTAGGAATGGCGGTCGACGAGGCGCTGGAGCGGACCGACGATGTCCTTCAGCTGCTGGTCGTAGGGCATGTCGACAGCCTCGTACACATGCATGCCGAGCATACGGTTCGCCGCGTCGGCGATGCTCGTCGCCGTTGAGTAGCCGTGGGACAAGATGACGCAGAGCGTCCGAAGGGCCTTCGCATCGCGAGACTCCGATGCGACGCACAGCGTCAGAAGCGTCTTCGTGAAGTGATCGAGCGAGATTCCCAGCGCCCCTTCCACGTCTGCGGCGACCTGATCGGAGACACTCGAGGCAAACGGCAATTCGGAGGTCACGGCACCGAGGAGATGGGAGATTTGCTCCGCACAGGCAGACTTTCGCTTAGCCAGGCCGATACCCGGCCACAACTGCAGGCAAATCTCCTGGGCCAGTAGAAAAGCGACCTTCCTCGAAAGCTCGATGCCATAAGAAGAGCCTGCGTCGGCAAGGACCGCGCCCACGACGCGCTCGAAGGCGCGCGACCTCGAGGAGGCGACGCCGTGGTCGAAGATCAAGTGATCCTCAACGCCGCGCACAGCGGAGACAGCTTGCGAGACAAGCTCGGAGACAGAGAGCTCCCCGGCGCAGAATCGCTCATCGAGGGAGCACAGGGCATCGAGCGCCTGCTCGACCGGCCCTGTGCTCTCGGCGGCATCCAGAGACGCGTCGATCAGAACGCCATCGTCGGGCTGTTGATCGATCTGCGCGGAGGAGAGGAGCCCGCTGGGAAGAAGATACGGGCGAACGACGACGTAGTCGCCCTCGCGATTGAGGAACGCTTTGGCACAGCAGTTCGTCACGCAGGCGCGCAAGCCGGCGATGTTATCGGAAAAGTCCGCGTTCACGAGGCAACGGTATGCGCCGCGGCTGATCTTCACATCAGAACCGATTCGGCACCCCTCGCTGCGCAGGAAGCTCAAGATGAGATCCTCGCGCTCCTCGGGGGTCCGCTCCTTGAGTGAGGGGACGCGGGCACAGATGGGCATTTTGCTGTAGGCCGAGGAAACCTTCAGGTCATCGGCGGAAAGCGTCGTCGAAAGAACGAGGCGAGCGCGCGGCGCATCCTGGGAGGCATCGAGCCCGAGGGCCGTCGCAAGGCAGTGCTCCATCGCAGAGGGAGAGAGTGCCTCGATGCCGTTGACAAAGACCACACCCCCGCGCGCTTTCGCGATCGACTCGTCAAGAAGCCCGTTGAACGAGGCGGCGTCCGGGACCCCGGCGCAGTCGATGCGCACATAGGAGGAGTCGCGGGACAGAACGCCCTGGTTCTTGCCGTACTCGTACACAAGGCGAGAAAGGAAAGACTTACCGACACCCACGCCGCCGCTCAAGAGGATGGGCAGGCCAAACGGAGGGTACTGAACCGCAGCCTTGCACTGCTCGACAACGGAGCTGAGGCTCATGTCGAAGCCCACGGCACGCGCGAAGTCGCGGTGATCGGCGATTCCCGTCGCCTGGATGAGGTCGGCGAGCGAGGCGTACTCGCTTGCAGAGAGCTTTACCTGAAAACGCTTCTGGAACGCGCGGCGATGAAAATAACGGACAGGCCTGCCCGCCACCTTAACCACAAGACCGGCGCGAACAAGGTCGTTGAGGTACTGACTCGCCAGGCTCCTGGAGATGATGAGCGTCTCGGCGATGTCGGAGGTGGACAGACGGGCAAGGTCGTCGAGCGAGACGGCAGAGGTGAGGGTCTCGAGATGCTCGAGAATCCTGTCCCTCATGTCGACGGGTTTCTTTGCCAAGCTGTCCTGTGTGGTCTTGTCCATGACTTCTTACCTCCTCGTACAAGGAGTATAAGGGAAGAACAGAGAACGGAAGGGGGCGCGTGGGGGAATCAACAGCTCCGAGGAAAAGTCCACCACTTGAGGGGCAGAAAACAACGGCCATTGAACATTCAGGGCCGACGCTCAACACTTCGGCTCGACACTTCGCTTTGGAAAGGGCCCGGCGCGCCGGGGTCCCAACATAAAGAAGGGCCCCGGCGCGCAGGGCCTAAAGCTTAACCATGCGCGCGGCGATGCGGGCGCAGTCGCAGGCGGCCTTCTTCTCGAAAGTGTTGTAGTCACGACCCGGCCCTCGGCGCAGGGCTTGTCGCTGATGGCGCGCACGACGACGAGGGGCACGCCGTTGAGATAAGTGGCCTGCGCGATGGTGCAGCCCTCCATCTCGCAGCACAGGTCGCCGAAGGTCGCGAGGATTCGCTCCTTCTGTTCCGCGGGCGAGACGAACTGGTCGCCGGAGACGACGCGGCCCTTGAGGACCTTAATGTCGGGGGCGACGGCGGCCGCGGCGGCGCACGCCGCCAGCAAGGGCCGGAACGGATCGCGCAAGATCAAGGCGTCGCCCGGGAGGTCGGGCGTTACCGTCAGCCGGCGCCGCGTCTGCCGCATCATGAGGGAGAACGGCCTGGCCGGCGCATACGGCAGGAAGAGGTTCAAGGTGCACCCCGGGGCGGTCAACGAGGCCGACGTGTCGAACGTCGTCGCGCGCGGCTTCGGCGGCAGGGCGCCGTGCACCCATATATGCAGCGACTTGGTCTGCGTGCGCGTCGGGGCGTCGTGGAACTACGTCTGCCTGCTCGTCGACCTCTGCAACGGGGAGATCGTCGGCCACTCCGAAGGACCGAGGAGGGACGCGCGAGCTCCGAGCCAAGCTCTTGGATTACGTGCACTGGTACAACAACTTCAGGATCCACTCGACGCTGGGCTACATGTCGCCGGTCGAGTTCAGGGAGGCGGGGCCGTCCCTCCCGGAATCGTCCAAATAAGTGTTGCCAATCCATAGCCAATCCAGCCATCATCTTCGCGAAGGCGGACGTCAGGAAAAGCTCGGCTTGAGCTCGGTCAGACGCGGTCTGTGGGGCATCATTCAGGCTCAGGGGGTCTCCTTGTCTTCTTCGGTCGCAACCTGAATGATAGGGACGGCCCCTTCTCTCTTTCCCCTTCGTTTTCGACGCATCACCCTCTCGGCGGGCTTAAGGCCCGCGCTCGCGGGTGCAGGGGCTACGCCCAAACCCCAAAAACGTAACGCCGTGCTCGAAGCGTTTCCGGACGTCAGCGTAATCTCAAATCCCGTTCGTCAACTCATGGGCAAGCCACCTGAGACTACTCATTTCTCCTTCTGGCAATGAAGACCTGCGACCTGCAGTTTTGCAAACTGCTTGAAAGCCACCTGCGTTGATTCACTTCCTATTGCAGCTGGCGGCTTGCACGCGAAAAGGCATTTAAGTTTCAAAACGGGCGTTTTCGGCGCTATCGAGCCTCCAAAGGCATCCCGCCGCGCCCTTTGGGACAAAAACAAAAACTCAAAGCCCTGAGTTCGAAAATAGTTTTTGGAGTTGTCCCGACTTTTGTCCCCGAAGCCGACGAAACGCGACAGGGTGTCACCTGGCGGCACTCGATTCGAGACGGCACCGAAAACTGGATGCAACCGGAATGACAGGACGGCAGAACCGAAGCCATCGAGTAGGGATAGAAAAAGGCCCGGGTGCCATGGCATCCGGGCCTTTGCTAGCAACTTGATGTTGCGGGCAGCTTAGAACTTGTGGCCGCACTTCTTGCAGACGCGCAGCTTGTTCTTGCCGTCCTTCTCGTGACCGACGCGGGTAACCTTACCGCACTCGGGGCAAACGAGATTGACGTTGGAGGCGTCGATGGGAGCCTCCTGCGAAACGATGCCGCCCTGCTGGTTGGCAGCGTTGGGCTTGACGGCCTTCTTGACGACCGAAACGCCCTCGACAACGACCTTGTTCTCGGCGGGGAGAGCACGCAGGACAACGCCCTGCTTGCCGCGATCCTTACCAGAGAGAACCTGGACCTTATCGCCCTTCTTGATATACATATATCTCCCCTAACTACAGGGTCTCGGGAGCGAGCGAGACGATCTTCATGTACTTCTTGTCACGAAGCTCGCGAGCGACGGGCCCGAAGATACGGGTGCCGACGGGCGAACCATCGTTGTTGATGACAACGCAGGCGTTCTCATCAAAGCGAATGTAGGAGCCATCCTTGCGGCGGATCTCCTTAACGGTGCGAACGACGACGCAACGGACAACGTCCTTCTTCTTGACGTTGGCGCCAGGCGTAGCCTCCTGGACAGCACCGATGAACACATCGCCGATGCCTGCATAACGACGCTTGGAACCGCCAAGCACCTTGATGCAGCGAATCTTGCGAGCGCCGGAGTTGTCGGCGACGTTCAGCATGGTTTGCATCTGAATCATGGTAGATGTTCCTCCGAACTAAGAACCGAAGAGAGGTGCGCAGCCTTTATACGGCCCGTGGTATGCAAGCCAGGCATACGCACATCTTCGGAAACGTACAAGTCGTAAGAGCGACTGCTTATTTAGCGCGCTCGACGACCTCGATGAGGCGCCAACGCTTCATCTTGGACATAGGACGGGTCTCCATAACGCGGACGGTATCGCCCACGCCAGCCGTGCACTCCTCGTCGTGAGCGTGCAGCTTCTTGGAGCTGGTCATCATCTTGCCGTACTTGGGGTGACGCTTGCGCTCGGTGATGGTGACAACAATGGTCTTGGCACCGGAGACGGAGGTAACGACACCCGTACGGACCTTACGCGAGTTACGCGAATCAGTCATGTTCTCTCCTTAGGTCCTACTCGGCGACAGCGGACTTCTCCGCTGCGATCTCGCGGGCGCGCTGCTCCGTGAGGACGCGAGCGATGTCCTTCTTCACGGTGTTGACGCGAGCGGTGTTGTCCAGCTGGCTGGTGGCCATCTGGAAACGAAGGTTAAAGAGCTCGGCGCGCATTTCCTTCAGCTTCTCAACGAGCTGAGCGTCCGAGAGCTCACGAATCTCTGCGGGCTTCATTAGTTCTCCTCCTTGGCGGCGGCGGCGTCCTCAGCAGCCCACTTGGCCTCGAGAGCGGCCTCCTCAGCCATCTCCTTCTCGATGCGCTGCTCAGCGTTCTTGGCAGCAACAATCTTGGTCTTGATGGGGAGCTTGTGCTGCGCAAGACGCAGAGCCTCGCGAGCGACCTCCTCGGGAACACCCTTGACCTCGAACATGATGCGGCCGGGCTTGACGACGGCCACCCACTCCTCGGGGTTACCCTTACCAGAACCCATGCGAGTCTCGGCAGGCTTCTTGGTGATGGGCTTATCGGGGAAGATCGTGATGTAGACACGACCGCCACGCTTCATGTAGCGGGTCATGGCAATACGAGCGGCCTCGATCTGACGGTTGGTGATCCAATGGGCCTCGAGAGCCTGGATACCAAACTCGCCGAAATGCAGCTCGGTATTACCCTTGGCCTGGCCCTTCATGGAGCCACGCTGCACCTTGCGGTGAAGAATACGCTTAGGGGCAAGCACTACTGACCCCTCCTCTCGGAGTTACGACGACGAGGACGGGAAGAGCCCTCGAGTGCAGGGTTGGGAACAGGCTGGCCCGGGAGCTTCTCGCCCAGGTAGATCCAGACCTTCACGCCGCAAGCGCCCATGGTGGTGCTGGCGACAGCCGTGCCGTAGTCGATCTTGGCACGGAGGGTGTGCAGAGGCACGCGACCCTCGCGGTACCACTCACGACGGCCCATCTCGGCGCCGCCGAGACGACCGGAGCACTGGATACGGATGCCCTTAGCGCCGGCCTTGCGGGCGGACTGGACAGCCTTGCGCATGGCGCGACGGAAGGCAACGCGGCCCTCGAGCTGCTCGGCGATAGACTGAGCAACGAGGTTGGCGTCGAGCTCGGGGCGCTTAATCTCGACAACGTCGACGGAGAGCTGGCCCTTGGAGACGCCAGCGACCTTCTCGAGCTCGGTGCGGAGGGTATCGATCTCGGCACCCTTCTTACCGATGACAACGCCGGGGCGAGCGGTGAGGATGATGACCTTCACCTTGTCGCCAGCGCGCTCGATCTCGACGCGGGAGACAGCTGCGCGGGAAAGACGCTTCTCGAGGTACTTGCGGATCTCGAGATCGTTACCGAGGGTCTTAGCGTAATCCTTCTCTGCGAACCAGCGGGAGCGCCAGTTCTCGGTGATGCCAAGACGGAAGCCGGTGGGGTAGACTTTCTGACCCATACAGCTTTACGCCTCCTTTCGAGGAGCAACGACGACGGTGATGTGGGAAGTACGCTTCAGAATGCGAGAAGCGGAACCCTTGGCGCGGGGACGGATGCGCTTAAGCGTCGGACCCTCGTCAACATAGGCAGCGGCGACAACCAGGTTGTCGGCACGCAGACCGTTGTTGTTCTCGGCGTTCGCAACGGCGGAACGGAGAACCTTCTCGACATCCACGGCGACGGCGCGGTCGCAGAAGTGGAGGATGTCGAAGGCCTGAGCGACAGGCTTGCGGCGGATCAGATCGACCACCAGGCGGGCCTTGCTGGGGGAAACACGCACGTACTTAGCGACGGCGCGAACCTCGGTGGCCTCAGTTTCAATAGACTTAGTTGCCATTTACGGTTAACCCCCTATTTGGCCTTGTGGCCACGGAACGTACGAGTCGGCGCGAACTCGCCGAGCTTGTGACCAACCATGGACTCGGTAACATACACGGGCACATGCTTGCGGCCGTCGTGGACGGCGATGGTGTGACCAACCATCTCGGGGAAGATGGTGGACGCGCGGGACCAGGTCTTCACGACGTCCTTCTTGCCAGCCTCGTTCATCGCGGTGATACGCGAGAGAAGGCGAGTCTCCACGAACGGGCCCTTTTTGAGACTTCTGCTCATAAGTGCTTTCTCCTAAAACTCGGTATCCGAAATTACTTCTTACGGCGACGAATGATGTGCTGGTTCGAGACCTTCTTCTTCTTGCGCGTACGAAGGCCCTTCGTCGGCTTACCCCAGGGGGTAACAGAGGGACGACCAGAGGTGTGGTTCTTGCCCTCGCCACCGCCGTGCGGGTGGTCGACAGGGTTCATGACGGTACCGCGGACGGTCGGGCGCACGTTCATGTGACGCTTACGGCCGGCCTTGCCGATGACGATGTTGGCGTGATCGGCGTTGCCGACCTCACCGACGGTGGCGCGGCAGGTAACGAGGATGCGGCGCATCTCAGAGGAAGGCATACGGACGATAGCGTACTTGCCCTCCTTACCCATCAGCTGGCAGGAGTTACCGGCGGAACGGGCGATAGCGGCGCCCTTGCCCGGCTGGAACTCGACGGCGTGGATGAGCGTACCGACGGGGATGTCGGCGAGGGGCAGAGCGTTGCCCGGCTTGATGTCGGCGTCAGAACCGGACATGATGGTCTGACCGACCTCGAGGCCCTTGGGGGCCAGGATGTAGCGCTTCTCACCGTCAGCGTAGTGCAGCAGAGCGATGCGAGCGGAACGGTTCGGATCGTACTCGATCGTGGCAACCTTGGCGGGCACGCCGTCCTTGTTGCGCTTGAAGTCGATCACGCGGTAACGACGCTTCACGCCGCCGCCCTGGTGGCGGGTGGTGATGCGGCCGTTGTTGTTACGACCGGCCTTCTTGGGCAGGGGCTCGAGAAGAGACTTCTCGGGCTTGGTGCAGGTGATCTCGGAGAAGTCGGAGATCGTCTGCCAACGCCTACCAGCGGAGGTCGGCTTAAGGTGCTTTACAGCCATTACAATCCCTTTCAATAGGAATCCGTTAGCCATCGCAGACAGGGATTCGAGGTTCTGCCTCGGGTGCGATGACACCGGACGTATACACGGTTCCGGGCGTGTCCATTTTATACGCCCAAAACCTTGAGCTCTCGCCTCCCCTATTTGGGAGGCATGAGCTCACTCAACAGCAGCGAGTCTTAGGCCTGGTTGCCAAAGACCTCGATGGTGTCGCCCTCGGCCAGCGTGACGATGGCCTTCTTCCAAGAACGGGTCTTGCCGGCGACATAGCGCACGCGCTTGGTCTTGGGCTTGACCGTCAGGGTGTTCACGCGAACGACCTTGACGCCGAAGATCTCCTCGACAGCGTCCTTGATCTGATACTTGTTAGCATCCTTGGCGACCTCGAACGTGTACTTGTTCTGCTCCATGCCGGAGAAGGAACGCTCGGACACGATCGGACGGATGATGATCTCGTGGGCGGTCATTTATGCAAGCACCTCCCCGAAGTGAGCGGCGATGTCGGCGGGCATCAGCACGGCGTTGTTGTTGACGAGATCGTAGGTGTTGGCCTCGTCGGCAGTGATGATGAACGTCTTGGGAATGTTGCGGAACGACAGGTAGGCGTTGACGTCCTCATCGCGAACGATGATGGTCAGACGCTTGCCCTCAAGGCCGAGAGCCTTGAGCATGGCGACGGCAGCCTTGGTGGAAGGCTTCTCGAAGCCGTAGTCGTCGACGAGCACGAGCTCGCCATCGGCCAGCTTGGCGGACAGCGCGGAGCGCATAGCCAGCTTGACCTCCTTGTTGTTCATACGCTTAGCGTAGGAACGGGGCTTGGGGGCGAAGACAACGCCACCGTGACGCCACTGGGCAGCACGGATGGAACCCTGGCGGGCACGGCCGGTGCCCTTCTGACGCCAAGGCTTCTTGCCGCCACCGGAAACCTCAGAGCGGCCCTTAGCGGACTGGGTGCCCTGACGCCAAGAGGCCATCTGGCACTTGACGATGTGGTGCATAACGTGGATGTTCGGCTCGATGCCGTACACCTCAGCGGCGAGCTCGGCCTCGGCGACCTTCTTGCCCTCGCTGTTCTTTACTTCAAACTTTGCCATTTAAGTGTTCTCCTTGGTATGACGCTGGGCTAAATGGGCTGGGCCCTTAGGCCATACGGATGGCGACGAGACCATTCTTGGCACCCGGGACAGCGCCCTTGACCAAGATGAGGTTCTGCTCGGCATCGATGCGGACAACGGAAAGGTTCTTGACGGTAACACGCTCGTTACCCATGTGACCGGCCATCTTGACGCCCTTGAGGACGCGCGCAGGATAGGCGCACTGACCGATAGAACCGGGGTGACGCTGGAAGTGAGAACCATGCGTCATAGGACCGCGGCGCTGACCCCAGCGCTTGATGCGACCCTGGAAGCCCTTACCCTTGGAGGTACCGATGACGTCGACCTTCTCGACATCAGCGAAATCAGCGACGGTGACGACCTCGCCGACCTTGTGCTCCTCGCCGTTCTCGACGCGGACCTCACGAAGGAAACGGACAGGCTCGACGCCAGCCTTGGCGAAGTGACCAGCCATGGGCTTGTTCACGTTCTTGGCCTTGATGTCGCCGAAACCGATCTGGACAGCGTCATAGCCGTCGGTTGCCTGAGTTTTAACCTGCGAGACAGCGCAGGGGCCAGCCTGGATGACCGTGACGGGAACGACGTTATCGTCCTCGTCCCAAACCTGGGTCATGCCAATCTTGCGGCCGAGAATCATGCTGATCAAGATATGATCCCAACTCTCGCGTGGTCTTGGGACAATGCGTACACCACCGAGCGTACGCCCCTAGAGGACCACTACTTACACGACGTGCTCCCCAGTCTTGTATTTCGCCCGGACTACCTGACAACCCTATTAAGCAGGCATTTTGTCCAGCCAGAATACTCCCCTGGTTTCACACAGCTGTTTAGTATACACGGCTGCGGGCGTATCCATCGAGATTCATATTTCACTCACATTGTTTACGCAGGTAAAGTGCGTGGATGGCTCCCGAGCACGGCGGAGGGCCGGAGAAATATATTAAGGTCCCTGCTCTACAGTCCTGCGCAAGACGGAGAGCACATTAAGTGCTCTCCTTTGCGTGCGGAACTCGCGATGACCTTAATATATTTCTCCGGCCCTCCGCCGTGCTCGGGAGACGACACGTTGATGTCTGCTTAACTCTGCTCGCTCAGCTAATTACTTTGTTGAGGATCGATGATTTGCTGCAAGATAAACTTGGATTGGGGCGCGTCGCCTTCTTCTCCCGACTTTTCCTCTTCGAAATCGAAAATCATGATGGCGCAGTTGGGGAGTTTTGTTGGGAGTTCGAAGCCCTCTGGGGCTGCAGCCTTGATGAATTGGCGGCTAGCGCTGCCGTGGCTTACTGCTAGGAGGGTTTCGATCCCCTCGGCGCCCATGAGATTGGTGAGGGCGCCCACCATGCGCTCCTGCAGGGCATGGCTTCCTTCTCCGCCAAATGGGATCAGGTCCTCGCCGGGGTCCCAGACGTCGGTGGGTAGGGCGTCGTGGGGGCCTTCTTCGAAGGTGCCGTAGCTGCGCTCGATGATGCCTTCGCAGGGCTCGACTGCTGCATCCCGGCCGAGGAGTTCGGTTGCGACGAGACTTGCCGTGTCCATGGCTCGGCCTAAGGGCGAAGAGACCACTTTGTCGGGAACGACGTTGTGGGCTTTGAGCCACGCGGCTGCCATCCCGGCTTGCTGACGACCCAGGTCGGTCAGCGGTGAATCGCAGCGGCCCTGGACCAGCTTTTTGACGTTAAACTCCGTCTGACCGTGGCGGAGTAGATACAGCTTCTTCATGCTCTCCCCTTCTGCATAACCTGCTTTGCCGGCACAGCCTTACTCGTGGGTATGCCCTACGTAGTCTTCGTCGATCGTGATCTTGGCAATCGACTTGGGATATTCCGATTCGACCCGTTGTGCCAGCGCGTGCTTTAAGTCTTCGGCACTCATCTGCAGATCCGAGGGACGCACGCAGTCAAAGATCACGTTGGTGTGCGTGGGGCCCAGAACACAGCGTAGGTCGTGGATCGAGAGGCGGCTATCAATCTCTTGAGCCATAGCGTTGATGCGCAGACGCATGCTCGCCACCTTTGGATCGTCGGTCACGATGGGGTCGTAATGGAGCGTGACAATCATGCCGTCTTCGTTCCTAAATGCCTGTTCAATGTTGTCGAGCGTGTCGTGACTTTCCAGCGGGCTGGCCTCAGCCGCCATCTCGGCGTGAGCGCTTGCGAACTTTCTGCCTGGGCCGTAGTCGTGAACCATCAAATCGTGAACGCCCAAAACGCCGGGGTAGCTCATGATTTTGTCTCGAATGTGCTTGACCAGCTTAGGATCGGGCGCCTGGCCCAAAAGCGGGCTCATCGTATCCTGGATGAGTTCAAAGCCGCTCCAGCCAATATAGGCGCCAACGGCAAGGCCGACCCATGCATCTAGATTGATATGCGTCACCTGCGAAACAATCGCGCACGCCAACACGGCGCCCGTGGCTAGAACATCGTTCTTGGAATCCTGCGCGGTCGCATGCAGCGTCTCGGACTCAATGCGATCGCCGAGTTTTTGGTTGAGGGCCGCCATCCAAAGCTTTACGACCATCGAAAGCGCAAGGACTGCCACCAGGGCAAGCGAGAACTCGACAGGTTCGGGGTGGATGACGCGCTCAACCGAGGACTTGATAAGCTCAAGGCCGATCAGCAGCACGAGCGCCGCCACGACCAGACCCGAGAGATACTCGTAGCGGCCATGGCCGTAAGGATGCTCGGGGTCTGCCGGCTTGCCCGCCAGCTTAAAGCCAAGCACGCTCACGATGTTCGAGCTGGCATCAGACAGGTTGTTCATAGCGTCCGCCACGATTGAAACCGATCCCGACAGCACGCCAATTGCACCCTTCGCAGCGCATAGTGCCACATTGGCGAGAATACACACCATGCCCGTCAACGTTCCCACGCGTGCACGGTCGCCCTGCGCACGACGAACAATCCACTCGACCATCTGCATCCGCCCCCACGGTACTACCTATATATCTATTGCTCAAACGGATTGTAGTGTAGCCACTTTGTCCCCCAGATACAAAAAGGCCGCAACCCACACGGGCCACGGCCTTGGAATGCGACATGCGGGACCGTCCCTTTGTCGCACAGGTTTATGCGCTTGCCTCGGCCACGCTCTTCGAGGTTTCGGGCAAATCGGCTCCGTCCCCCGTCACCTGCCCCTTCGCCGGCACCACGCCAAAGCAGTAGCTCAGCGCCGCAGACACCGCAAATGCCGTGCCGCCGGCAGCGCAGCACCACAGCAGATTCGAGATGCCGCCCGTGGCAAAGCCAATGACCATAAGAACATTCGTCATACCGATGGTATAAGCCGTAACGTGGCCTACGGCCGCAACAAGGCCTCCGACGGCGCCGCCAACGGCCATGCACGTCAGACACCTGCCATATTTAAAGCCGCATCCGTACAGCGCTGGCTCGCTTACGCCGCCAAGAATACCCGAGATTGAATAGCCCAGCATGAGCGCCTTCTCGTCCTTATCCGCAACGCGGAGCGACGCGCCAAAGGGCATACCCCAAACGGCGAACGTTGCCATCGTCGCGGCGATCAGGATGCACGAATCCGTTCCCACACTCATAAACTGCGCATAGGCGAGCGATAGGACAACGTTGCTGACACCCGCGATCTTAAGAAACTCCCAGCCCGCGGCAAGCCCCATGAGCGTGAGCAGCGACACGATGCCACCGGAATTGCCAAGCATAAACATAAGCTGTCCCAACAGCATGCCCAGATAGCTGCCTGCCGGCGCCGTAACACACAGCGACACCGGAACCATGACAAGCATGGTTGCAAACGGTACAAAAGAAAACGCCACAGCCTGAGGGATAGTGCGCTTAAAGAAACGCTCCACCTGCCATAGCACGGGCACCGAGATGAGAACCGGAATAACAGTCGTCGTGTAATCGTTGACCGGCGCGGGAAGTAGACCATACACGAAAGTCATCGATGCCCCCGTCGTCGATGCGGCATCAACGAGCTTAAGCAGATCGGGCACAATCAATACGCCGCCCAGCATCATGCCCAGCTGTTCCGAGCAACCGAGCTGGCGGGCAGCGGCCCAACCAAGATAGATGGGCAAAAAGTAATAGCCAGCGTTATACAGCCAGCTGTAAAACAGGCGATAGATTTCGGAATCGGCAGGCCATAGACCAAGCATGCCTTCGCCCATAATGACGGCAACGGTGCGGAACAGCGCCGCGCAGACAATAAACGGCAACGCCGACATCATGCTTTTGGACAGATAGTCCACCACGGCCATGGCGTTTGATGAAACCGTCGTTGTAAACGAGGTGTTAGAAACTTGTGACATGGAACGCCTTTCCCAATGTGACATGCGGACTGTCCCTTTGTCACATCGTGCGGTACTGACCGATTGCGCGGTACTTTTCGTAGCGGAGGTTTGTGAGGGTCGCGTCGTCGAGCTGCCCAAGCGTATCGAAGGCATCAAATGCCGAGGACATGACGACACCGGCGATCTCCTCATGCGACAGGCCCCTATCGTCAACAATGCCGTCGATGATGCCGAGCGCCAACAGATCGGGGGCCGTGAGCTTAAGCGCCTCAGCGGCCTCATTCGCGCGCTCGGTATCCTTCCACAGGATCGACGCACAGGCCTCGGGGCTCACGACCGAATAGGCCGAGCTCGAGAGCATCAGGATGCGGTCGGCCACGGACAGCGCCAGCGCGCCACCAGAGCCGCCCTCGCCTGTCACCACCGAGACAATCGGCGTCTTAAGGCCGCTCATCTCCATGAGATTCTGGGCAATCGCCTCGCCCTGGCCGCGCTCCTCGGCACCGATGCCGCAAAACGCGCCCGAAGTATCAACCAGGCACAGAACCGGCCGACCAAATTTCTCGGCTTGGTGCATCAGGCGACGTGCCTTGCGGTAGCCCTCGGGATGTGCCATACCAAAGTTGCGACGCATGCGCTCTTTGGTCGTGGTACCGCGCTCGATGGCGATAACCGTCACGGGTCGCCCGTCTTTCCAGCCGATGCCGCCCACCACGGCAGCATCGTCGCCAAAGTAGCGGTCGCCGTGCAGCTCTACGAATCCGTCGAGACCCAACGAGATCATCTCGCCTGCCGTGGCGCGGTTCGCCGAGCGAGTCTGTTTGACGATTTCGAGCGCGCTTTTTGGTGCGGCCGAGCGCTTAAACAAGTGTCCCAGCTTTTTGTCGCGACGACCCGTATGCACGATCTCATGCGGAGCCCCCAGACCAGGCGCGTGCCCTTCGTGCAGCGCCAGCAGCTCGCCTACCGTGAGCGCAATCTCACCACGCGGAACAACGGCATCGCAAAAGCCGTGCTCCAGCAAAAACTCGGAACGCTGGAATCCCTTGGGCAGACGCTTGTGCATGTTCTGCTCGATCACGCGCGGGCCGGCAAATGCCGTCAGGGCATCGGGCTCGGCCAGGATAATGTCGCCCTCCATGGCAAAGCTCGCGGTTACACCTCCGGTCGTGGGATCGGTGAGCACCGTGATATACAGGCCGCCCGCCTCGCTGTGGCGCCTAACCGCCGCAGAAATCTTGGCCATCTGCATGAGCGAGGTCACGCCCTCCTGCATGCGGGCGCCGCCCGATACGGTAAAGCCAACGACCGGCAGCCCCAACTCGGCCGCGCGCTCAAAGACATGACAGATCTTCTCGCCCACCACGGAGCCCATTGAGCCCATCATAAAGTTGGCATCCATAAAGAAGAGCGCGGTATCGCAGCCGCAGATTTTGCCCCTGCCGCACACAACGGCATCGCGCTCGCCCGAACGCTCGCTCACGCTCTTAAGCTTGTTGGCATAACCGGGAAACGAGAGGAAGTCCTTCGACGCCAGATTGGCATCCCATTCCTCAAAGGTACCCGCGTCGACCGTCATGCGCATGCGCGCGCGACCGCTCACGCGAAAGTGTTTGCCGCAACGAGGGCAGACCTCGAGGTTGTCGTGCAGGCGCGCCTCATCGATCACACGGCGGCACTCCGGGCATTTGACAAACACGTGGCGCGCGGGGAACTCGGCGCACGACTCGGTTATCGGCCCCTCAAGGACATTGACCGTCTTCGCTTTTCTATTCATCAGCATAGAGATGCCCCATCAGATCGGTGTGATACATGCCCGACAAAAACTCGTCGTTTGCCAGCACGTCGAGCTGAAGCTCGCTATTTTCGCTCACGCCCTCAATCACGAGCTCGCCCAGGGCCGAGCGCATCTTGCGAATGGCACCGTCACGCGTGGGCGCGCACACGATGAGCTTGCCGAGCATGGAGTCGTAGTACGGCGGAACTTTCGCTCCGGTAAACATGGCGGAATCCCAGCGCACGCGCGGACCACCCGGCACACGCAACGCGGTGACCGTTCCACATGACGGTAGAAAGTCCGGCGTTTCGGCATTGATGCGGCACTCCATGGCGTGGTTGCGGACCGGTACGTCCTCCTGCTCAAAGGGCAGAGGCTGGCCGGCAGCCACGCGCAGCTGCCACTTAACCAGGTCGGTATCGGTCACAAACTCCGTAACCGGATGCTCCACCTGCAAGCGCGTGTTCATTTCCATAAAGTAGAAATCGCCGTCATCTGAGTACAAAAACTCGATGGTGCCAGCGCCCTCATAGCCAACGGCACGAGCCAGGTCGCGCGCGGCCTTGTGCATACGGGCACGAATATCATCGCGTCCGTCGAGGCACGGCGCGGGGCTCTCCTCGATCAGCTTTTGGTTGCGGCGCTGCACCGAGCACTCGCGCTCGCCGAGCGAAAACACATGGCCCTGCTTATCGGCCATAATCTGTACCTCAACGTGATGCGCCGGCGCAACGAACTTCTCCATGTAGCACTCGCCGTCGCCAAAAACGGCCTCACCCTCGGCACGCGCCTCGATGAACGCCTTTGCCGCATCTTCCACGCGCTCGACCTTGCGAATACCGCGACCGCCGCCGCCCGCGCGCGCCTTAATAAGCACGGGGCAGCCGATGCGCTCGGCCTCGGCCGTTGCTTCCTCGGGGCTTTTGAGCAAATCGCAGCCCGGCACGATGGGCACGCCCGCAGCAGCGGCCGTTCGGCGTGCGGCGTCCTTGTCGCCCATGCTGTCGATCACCTCGGCCGAAGGACCGACAAACGCCAGACCGAACTTGTCGCAGTCGCGCACGAAGCTCGCCTTCTCGGAAAAGAAGCCATAGCCGGGATGAATTGCCTTAGCTCCCGACTTTACGGCACAGGTGAGCACGGCATCGTCGTTGAGGTAGCTCTCGGCAAGACGCGGGCCGCCGATGCAATACGCCTCGTCGGCAAGTTGCACGTGTAGCGCGTCCGCATCGGCCGTGGAATAAACGGCGACGGTCTTGATGCCCATATCGCGGCACGCGCGGATAACACGGACCGCGACTTCGCCGCGGTTGGCGATGAGCACTTTGTCGAACATGGAGCCTTCCTTAACTTTCGTGCATGAGTGCAAAAGACATATCGGCGCGGCAGCAAACCTCACCGTTGACGCTCGCAGTACCCGTCGCAAAGCGGAACGGCCCGCGCGCACGCGTGATGGAGCACACTAGATCCACCGTGTCGCCCGGGCGCACCGAACGCTTAAAGCGCACCTTGTCCAGACTCGTGTAGAACGGCGTCGCGCCGCGCGCCTCCTCATCGCCCATCAGCAGCACGCAGCAGTTCTGGGCGAGCATCTCGCACTGAATCACGCCGGGAACGACCGGGTTTCCCGGAAAATGTCCCTGCAAAAAGTACTCGTCGCCTGTAATCGTGATCTTGCCGTGGGCCTCGTCGCCCACCAGCTCGGCTTCGTCGAGCAAAAGCATCGGCTCGCGATGCGGCAACAGCTTCTTGAGCTCTTCTTTGTTCATGGATATCACCTATCCGATCCTCATGAGGCAGCTGCCAAACTCCACGAGGTCGCCGTCGGCCACGCAGATCTCGAGCACCTCACCGTCTGCCTCGGCCGTCACCTCGTTGAGAACCTTCATGGCCTCGATGATGCAGAGGGTCTCGCCGGCCTTGACCTTGGAGCCCACGCGCACAAACGGCTCGTCGCCCGGCGCAGGGGCAGCATAGAAGACGCCCACCATGGGAGCAGTCACCTCGGTGCCCTTGGGCTCCGGCGCGGCGGCAGGTGTCTGCGTGGCGGGCTCCGGTGCGGCAGGCGCGACTGTGGGAGCTGCAACTTGAGCGGCCATGGCGCTCGGCATAGGCATGGGCACGGCAACCGGCTGCGCGGCACTCGCGCGCTCGAGTTCGACCGCGGTGCCATCGGGCTCCTCAACACGTACGCGCGTAAGGCCGCGGTCCTCCATCACATCGGCTATCTCGGCAAGTCTTTTGGAATCCATGCTCTAGCTCCTCGTATATCTACGCAGCGCGATGGCGGCGTTGTGCCCGCCAAAGCCCAGGTTGGTCGAAAGCGCCCAGGTAAGGTCGGCGCGAACCGCTCGATTAGGCGTGTAATCAAGATCGCAGGCGGGATCGGGCGTGTGGTAGTTAATGGTCGGGGGCACCACGCCCTGCTCGAGCGCCATGGCACAGGCCATGACCTCGATGGCACCCGTGGCACCGATCATGTGCCCGGTCATCGACTTGGTCGACGAGACGTGTGCGGCGCGTGCCGCGTCCTCGCCGAGCGCCCGCTTAACGCCTGTCGTCTCGGACGAATCGTTGAGCTTGGTCGAGGTGCCGTGGGCGTTGATGTAGAGACCCTCGGAAGGCTTGACGTCGCCCTCGGCTACCGCCAGCGATATCGCACGGGCAATGCCGGCGGCATCGGGGTCGGGACTCGTAATGTGATAGGCATCATCGGTGTTGCCGTAGCCCACGACCTCGGCATAAATGTGCGCACCGCGCGCCTGCGCATGCTCCATGCTCTCGAGTACCAGCACGCAGGCGCCCTCACCCATCACAAAGCCATCGCGGTCTGCGTCGAACGGGCGGCAGGCCGTCGCGGGATCGGGGTTGGTGGTCAATGCGCGGCAGGACGTAAAGCCTGCAACAGCATCGGGGATAATGGCCGCCTCGGCACCGCCCGCGAGGATCGCGTCGGCATAGCCGTGCTTAATAGCACGGAACGCCTCGCCCACCGCATGGGCCGAGGTCGCGCACGCAGTCACGACTGGCAGGGTCGGTCCCTTTGCCTTGTGACGGATTGCGATATTGCCCGATGCCATGTTGGGGATCATCATCGCGATCATGTAAGGCGATGCGCGGCGGGGCCCACGGTCGGCAATCGTATGGACGTTGTCGACGAGCGTCTGCATGCCGCCCACGCCCGACCCCACGTAAACGCCCAGGCGCTCGCGATCGATGGCGCCTTCGGCATCAAAGCCCGCATCGTGCATGGCCTCGTCCGAAGCCGCCATCGCAAACTGAACGCAGGGATCGAGATGCTTGGCGTCACGCTTGCCAAAGCACTCGTTGCCGTCAAAGCCCTTGACTTCGGCCGCCACCTTGACGGTAAACGCATCGGTATCGAAGTGCGTGATCGGGCCGATGCCACAGGTCCCAGCGCACATGGCCGCCCAGGTGGCAAGCGCGGTGTTGCCGAGCGGCGATACGGCACCGATGCCGGTGATTGCAACTCTCTGTTCCATCATGGTCTCCTCATCCAAGCCGTTCTTCGGCCCTGGTTTCTACATCGCCATTCCGCCGTCGACGCGCACGACCTCGCCCGTAATGTAGGCAGCCGCATCACTCGCTAAAAAGCGCACCACGCCGGCCACTTCCTCGGGGCGTGCCATGCGCTTAAGGGGAATCTGTTCCTCGGTTGCCGTACGCACCTTCTCCGAGAGCTTTGCCGTCATATCTGTCTCGACAAACCCGGGGGCGACCGCGTTCGCTCGTACGCCACGAGGCGCAAGCTCGCGCGCCACCGCCTTGGTAAGCCCTATCACGCCCGCCTTGGAAGCAGCGTAGTTGGCTTGCCCGGCATTGCCCATCAGGCCCACGACCGAGCTCATGTTGACGACGCAACCGCCGCGCTGGCGCATAAAGGTCTTGGTGAGCGCGCGCGTCATATTGAATGTTCCCTTGAGATTGACATCGAGCACGCGATCGAATGCGTCATCGCCCATGCGCATGAGCAGGCCATCGCGGGTGATGCCGGCATTGTTGACGAGCGCCCAAATGGAACCAAAGTCGTTGAGGACCGCTTCCACACACGCGTTGACGGCAGCGGGATCGGCCACGTCGCATTGATATGCGCGTGCCGTGGCGCCAACCGCCTCACAGGCTTCGCACGTCTCGCGCGCCGCATCGACGCTGCCGGCATAGACGACGGCGATATCAAAGCCGTCCTCCGCCAGACCGACAGCGCAGGCGCGGCCGATACCCCGCGAGCCGCCCGTGACCAGTGCCACGCGACGTGAGTCGTTGCGCTCGAGCGCGCCGTTGTTCAAGTTGCCCATGTCATTCCTTTCGGGTTACAGCCCTGTGGACTATGCGAGCTCGTCGGCAATAGCTGCGACCTGCTCGGCCGTTTCGCACGAATACACGCGAACGTCGCTCAGCGTACGCTTGGCCAGGCCCGACAGCGTTTTGCCAGGGCCGACCTCAATAAACGTGTCGATGCCCTGATTCTGCAGAGCATGCAGCGTGTCGACCCAACGAACGGCATGACTCACCTGATTGGCCAAGACATCCGATGCCGCTCGCGGGTCCGCCGGATAGGGCGCCGCCGTCATGTTTGCCATGACCGGAATCAGCAGCGGTGACGGCGCGTGGCCGGCTTGGATATACGTCGCCAGCCCCTCAGTCGCCTCGGCCATATAGGGGCTATGAAATGCGCCCGACACCGCGACTTTCATAGCGCGGCCGCCAGCCTCTTTTACTAGGACGTCGAGCTCCTGCAGCGCCTCGGGCGGTCCGGCAACAACCGTCTGCTGCGGACTGTTGTAGTTGACCGGCCAGCAGTCCTCGCCGGCCTGTTTTGCCAGGTTCTCGACTTGCGCCGCATCGAGCTTGATGACGGCGCGCATGCCGCCCGGATGGCGCTCGGCAGCCGCGGCCATCAGCGCCGCGCGCTCGCACACGAGCTCAAAGCCCGCTCGCGTATCGAACGCCCCCGCAAAAGTGAGCGCGGCGACCTCGCCAAGCGAAAAACCCGCACAGGCGGCAGGTACCACGCCGCGCTCACGCAGGGCGGCAGCCGCTGCCAGATCGTGAACGAACACGCACGGCTGCGTGTTCTCGGTCTGCGAGAGCTCCTCCTTGGAGGCGCTTCGGCACTGCTCACTGGTCCCCGGGCGCACCTCGTCGGCAATGGCGAACACCTCGGCGGCCGCCGGCGATGCCTCGATCAGGTCGACGCCCATCGCGGGGTGCTGGGCGCCCTGGCCGGCAAACAGAAACGCTACGCCACCCATGCGCACGCACCCTTCAGGACGTGCTCGGCGCCATCGACCAGGTCGTCAACGATTTCACGTGCGCTTTGGCGCTCGTTGACCATGCCGGCAATCTGTCCACACAAAAACGAGCCCTCTTCGTAATTGCCGTCCTTGGCGGCCTTGCGAAGGGCGCCCGTGCCCATGGCCCCGAGCTCCTCGACGCTTACGCCCGCCGCCTCGCTCTTGGCGTAGGCGTTGGTGAAGGGGCTCTTGAGGGCACGCACCGGGTGTCCCGTCGAGCGGCCGGTCGCACGCGTCGAGGTGTCGTTGGCCTTCAGGACCATCTCCTTGTACTGCTCCGATACGGTGCACTCATCTGCGATCAGAAAGCGCGTACCCACCTGCACGCCGGCGGCGCCCAGCATAAAGGCGGCCGCCACGCCGCGGCCATCAGCGATACCGCCAGCCGCAACCACGGGAATATCGACCGCATCGACAACCTGCGGCACCAGTGCCATCGTCGAGGTCTCGCCAATATGGCCGCCTGATTCGGTACCCTCGGCAACCACGGCAGTGGCTCCACGACGCGCCACGAGGCGCGCCAGCGCCACCGAGGCAACGACCGGGATGACCTTGATGCCCGCCTCGTTCCACGCCTTCATGTACTTGGTGGGATTGCCGGCACCCGTCACGACGACCGGCACCCGCTCGTCAATCACGACCCGCGCGACCTCGTCGGCAAACGGGCTCATGAGCATGACGTTGACGCCAAAGGGCTTATCCGTCCTGGCGCGCAGCTCATGAATCTGGTCGCGCAGCCAGTTGGCGTCGGCGTTCATGGCCGCGATAATCCCTAAGCCGCCCGCCTCGGACACTGCGGACGCCAGCGAGGCGTCGGCGATCCAGGCCATACCGCCCTGGAACACGGGCTTTTCGATGCCGAGCAGATCGCAGAGAGGAGTCTTGAGCATCTCTACTTCTCCAATGCCGCCTCGACCGTATCGGCGAACTCGCCGACCGTCTTGGGGTTCTCCTCGGTATCGAGCTGGATGCCAAACTCGTCCTCAACGGCGACGAGGATCTCGACGGTGCCCAGACTGTCGAGACCAATCTCCTCGAGCGTGGACTCGGGCTTCATCTCGACGTCGTCAAGACCGGCGGTCTCGCGGATAACATCGCAAACGCGCTCGAAGGTCTTCTGATCTGCCATGGTAGTTCTCCTTTGTTTGTGCCCTAGGGGCGTTTTTATTTCCTATGTGCGACTACTTCCAACGAAGTAGATAGCCACCTATATCCAGACCGGCGCCAAATCCAACGAGGGTGATGGTGTCGCCCGCATTCAGTGCGTCGGTGCGTGCCAGTCGGTCAAGCGCAAGAGGAATGCAGGCGCTCGAAATGTTGCCGGTCTCGCGCAGCGTTCGAACCACGCGCTCGTCTGGCACGCCGAGGCGCTTGACCGCCTGACTCAGGATTCGTTCGTTAGCCTGATGGAATACAAAGTGGTCGATGTCTTCGACCGAAATGCCCGCATCGATCGCAAGCTTATGGACCGTGTCGCAGATGGCGTTGACGCCGAACTTGAACACGCGGCGGCCATTCATGGACAGCACGCTCGCGCTATCTGCGGAAGCCTTAAACGGCGAGGTGCCGACCAGACCGGGAACGCACAACGTCTCGACGTCGGGCGCCGTCGAAAGCTCAACGGCAAGGGGACTGTCTCCCCCAGCCTCAATCACCGCGGCGCCTGCCCCATCGCCAAAGAGCACGCAGGTGGCACGGTCGGTCCAGTCGAGCGCGCGCGTCATCTGCTCGGCAGCAACGACAAGCACGCGCTCGGCGCGACCGCGGGCGATATAGCCCTCGGCAACATCGAGCGCAAATACGAAGCCGGCGCAGGCAGCCGAGACATCGAAGGCAGGGCACGTCGCGCCCAGTCGCTCAGCAACGGCACACGCCTCGGCGGGAACAAGGTGGTCACCCGTCGTCGTCGAGCAGACGATCAGATCCAACTGGCTCGCGTCGATTCCGGACACCTGAAGTGCCCGCTCGCTCGCCGCTACGGCAAGGTCGTCAAGTGACTCGGTGGTGCAGACGTGGCGACTCTTAATACCTGTGCGGGTAAAAATCCACTCATCCGAGGTATCGAGGAACTCGGACAGCTCGTCATTGGAAACACTGCGCTTAGGAAGCGCCGAGCCTGTTCCAAGAATCGTGAAACCCATCACTAACCTCCTTTGAGTTGTTGACGTGTTTACATCGACCAAGAGAGGATAGCGCATTTCAGTCGTTGTTAACGTGTTAACATTAAATTGTCCAAATGCGACAAAGGCTTCACATTGTGTCTCTCTCGACACCATTGCGTTATTCACTTATTCATTAAGGAGGTAGCAGCCGTTATGGATGCCAAATTAACGATAGTCGACGTAACCGGATCGACCAACGATGACCTGCTCGAAGCAGGAAAACAGGGAGCGTCGCACGGCACAGGACTTGCCGCCCGGGCTCAGACAGCAGGACGCGGCCGGCGCGGCCACAAGTGGGATTCAACCGCCGGCAACCTATTGCTTTCGATTGTCCTGCGTCCATGCGTTAATCCTGCGAAGTACTCTGGTCTTGCTGCCGTCAGCGGCCTAGCGGTGCTCGAGGCGCTCGAAAAACAGGGTCTTGCAAACGAGATTGGCCTCAAATGGCCCAACGACCTGGTCGCGCGTGGACGCAAACTCGGCGGCATTCTGGTCGAGGCCGCACGCGATAACGAAGGCAAACCTTTCGCCGTCTGTGGCATTGGTGTCAATGTGAACTATGCGCCCCAAGAGGTGCCCGATGGCGGCCTGCCGGCAATCGGTCTCTCGGACCTTAACGAGAACGTTCCAGCTGTCGACATGCTCCTCGATGAGGTCTATCACGCAGTTATAGACGCTATAGATGCCTGGGCAGAACGCCTCAACGCCATGGAAGAAAACACCGGACCGCTCGCGCCCGTCCACGGCGAATATGTCGCTCACCTCAATTGGATTGGAAAGCACGTTATCGCCCGCTCCCCTGCCGGTGACGAGCTGGCGCGAGGCATCTTTAAAACGGTCGATGGCTTTGGTCGTGCGTGCATCGAAACAGAAGACGGCTTGCGATCCTTCCGTTTTGAGGAAGCGTCATTGCGCCCCTTGAGTGAGTAGGTCGCCACAGCCAGCCGCTCGGCAGCCTTACCCGGCGATCCAAACCCATCATGCAAAACAAAAGGGCCCCGCTACCGTAACGGCAGCGGGGCCCTTTAAGCTATGAGCGATATCGCTTAGAGCTTGATGTCGATGTCGACGCCAGCGGGGAGGTCGAGACGCATAAGCGAATCAACGGTGCCCGAGGTGGGGTCGAGGATGTCGATGAGGCGCTTGTGGGTGCGCATCTCGAACTGCTCACGGGAGTCCTTGTTCACGTGCGGCGAGCGGATAACCGTGTACAGGTTGCGCTCGGTGGGCAGGGGGACAGGACCGGAAACGCGAGCGCCGGTCTTCTGAGCGGTCTCGACGATGAGCTTCGCGGACTGATCGACGACCTCGTGATCATAGCCCTTGAGGCGAATGCGGATCTTCTGGGTAGCCAACTTAAACCTCCAAAGAGTGCGAGAGATGCTCTCGCGGATTACGTAACAGGGAGCTCGAACTTAGGCGTTCTTGCTCATGACCTCGTCCACGATGGACTTGGGCGCGGGCTCATAAGAGTCGAACTGCATCGTGTAGGATGCACGGCCCTGGGTCTGGGAGCGAAGGTCGGTAGCGTAACCGAACATCTCGCCCAGCGGCACCTTGGCACGGATGAGCTTGCTGTTCTTGCGATCCTCCATGCCCTCGATCTTGCCGCGGCGACCGGAGAGGTTGCCCATAACGTCGCCCATGTACTGCTCGGGGGTCTCGACCTCGACAGCCATGATCGGCTCGAGCAGCTGCGGGTCGGACTTCTTGAGGGCGTCCTTGATAGCCATGGAACCGGCGATCTTAAAGGCGGCCTCGGAGGAGTCGACCTCGTGGTAAGAACCGTCGAACAGGGTGACCTTAACGTCGAGGACCGGGAAGCCGGCGATAACACCGGTGTTCAGGGCCTCCTGGATGCCCTTGTCGATGGACGGGATGTACTCCTTGGGCACGACGCCGCCGACGATAGCGTTGACGAACTCGTAGCCGAAGCCCTCCTCCATCTTCTCGAGCTTGATGACGGCGTGGCCGTACTGACCGCGACCACCGGACTGACGGACGAACTTGCCCTCAGCCTTCTCGACGTCGTGACCAGCGGTCTCGCGGTAGGCAACCTGGGGCTTACCAACGTTAGCGTCAACCTTGAACTCGCGGAGCAGACGGTCGACGATGATCTCGAGGTGCAGCTCGCCCATGCCGGCGATGATGGTCTGGCCGGTCTCGTGGTTGGTGGACACCTGGAAGGTCGGGTCCTCCTCGGCGAGCTTGGTCAGAGCCAGGGACATCTTGTCCTGCTCGGCCTTGGTCTTGGGCTCGATGGCAACGTCGATAACGGGCTTAGCGAACTCGATCTTCTCGAGGACGATCTCCTTGCCCTCGGCGCACAGGGTGTCACCGGTGGTGGAGTTCTTGAATCCGACGCAAGCGACGATGTCGCCGGCGGCAGCGTCGTCACGGTCGATACGCTCGGCGGCGTTCATCTCGAGGATGCGACCGAGGCGCTCGCGCTGACCGTTGGAAGCGTTGACAACGTAGGAGCCGGACTCGGCGCGGCCGGAGTAAACGCGGACGTAGGTGAGCTTACCGACGAACGGGTCGGTCATGATCTTGAAGACCAGGCCGGAGAAGGGCTCGTCGAAGGAAGGATGACGCTGGATCTCCTCGCCGGTGTCCGGATCGGTACCGGTGACGGCCTCAACGTCGAGCGGGCTGGGCAGGTAGTCGACGACAGCGTCGAGCAGCTCCTGGACGCCCTTGTTCTTGTAGGCGGAGCCCACGAAGACGAGGTTGAGCTCGTTGGCCAGAACGCCCTTACGCAGAGCAGCCTTGAGCTCCTCGACGGTGAAGTCCTCCTCCATGAGGATCTTCTCCATGAGCTCGTCGTCAAAGCTGGCAGCAGCGTCGAGGAGCTCCTCGCGCTTGGTGGCAGCGATGTCGGCGAACTCAGCCGGGATCTCGTCCATCGGCTCGGGGTAGGTCATGCCCTTCTCGTCGGCCTTGAAGTCCCATGCAGTCATGGTGACCAGGTCGATGACGCCCCAGAAGTTGTCCTCGGCGCCCATCGGGACCTGAGCGGCCACGGCGTTAGCGTCGAGACGATCCTTCATGGTCTCGATAGCGTTGAAGAAGTCAGCGCCCACGCGGTCATACTTGTTGATGAAGGCGATGCGGGGAACGTTGAAGGTAGAAGCCTGACGCCAAACGGTCTCAGACTGGGGCTGAACGCCGGCAACGGCGTCGAAGACGGCGACAGCGCCATCGAGGACGCGCAGGCAGCGCTCGACCTCGGCGGTGAAGTCAACGTGGCCCGGGGTGTCGATGATCTGGATGCGGTAGTCCTTGCCGTCCTTGTTCCAGAAGCAGGTGGTAGCAGCGGAGGTAATGGTTACGCCGCGCTCCTGCTCCTGAACCATCCAGTCCATGGTGGCAGCGCCCTCATGGACCTCACCGATCTTGTGGGTCTTACCGGTGTAGTAAAGAATACGCTCGGTCGTGGTGGTCTTACCGGCATCGATGTGGGCCATGATGCCGATGTTACGGGTATCGGAAAGCTTGTACTTAGGCTTAGCCATGTTAGTTCCTTACCTTAACTTACCAACGATAGTGAGAGAACGCGCGGTTGGCCTCGGCCATCTTGAAGACGTCCTCACGCTTCTTGACGGAAGCGCCCAGGCCGTTGGAGGCGTCGAGGATCTCGTTGGCGAGACGCTCGGCCATGGTCTTCTCCTTGCGAGCGCGGGAGAAGTTGACGATCCAGCGGATGCCCAGAGCGGTGGAACGACGGGAGTTGACCTCCATCGGGACCTGATAGGTAGCGCCACCGACACGCTTGGGCTTAACCTCGAGCGTGGGCTTGACGTTGTCCATAGCCTTCTTGAAGGTAGCGAGAGCGTCGCCACCCTCGGACTTCTCGGCAACGATCTCGAAAGCGGTGTAAACGATGCGCTCAGCGGTGGCCTTCTTGCCGTCAAGAAGGACCTTGTTGATGAGCTGAGTCACCAGGCGGTTGTTGTAAACGGCGTCAGGCTGAACCTCACGACGATTAGCTGCTGCACGACGCGGCATGTGAAATCTCCTTAAGTGTCTACCGTGCGGCGCTTAAGCGGCACACGGCGAAAGTATCAAAACGTTATCTGGCTTATTTGGCCTTGGGGCGCTTAGCACCGTACTTGGAACGGGCCTGCATACGGTTCTGGACCGGAGCAGCGTCGTAGGCGCCACGGATGACGTGATAACGGACACCAGGGAGGTCACGGACACGACCGCCGCGGACGAGCACGATGGAGTGCTCCTGCAGGTTGTGGCCCTCACCCGGGATGTAAGCGGTAACTTCGATGCCGTTGACGAGGCGAACACGGGCAACCTTACGAAGAGCCGAGTTCGGCTTCTTGGGGCTCGTGGTGAAGACGCGAGTGCACACGCCGCGCTTCTGGGAGTTGTGCTGCAGAGCAGCGTTCTTGGACTTCTTGGGCACGGAACGACGGCCCTGGCGAACCAGCTGGTTAATAGTAGGCAAAGCGTACTCCTTCTCGAATGATTCCAGCTTTCTGTAAAGTGCAACGGCTTGAATCGAGGGGTCAGCATCCCCCTACGAAACACGCAGTTCGAAAGGATACGTGGCGTTAGCTGTGCCGTCAACACACCACGCCGCCGGGCGTATCCTAAATTAGGCACATTTCCGCAAACCCTCCACAAAAGGAATCCCCGCCTGTGCGCAAGTGCCCATTCCAGCCGTCCATGTAACACGAAAATGGCCGCTTCCTCTAGCAGGAAGCGGCCTAGACCTTACGAATAGACGATGGTAAAGGGTACTTCTGTTTCGGTCTCTCCTGTTGACGTGCACCTCGTGCCCTCAAGCGTTACTGAGACCACTTGGTCGACATCAATCAACTTCGTTGGCACCCAGATGTTCTCTCCGCTATTGCGCGCATAAGAAAAATATAAGTTGAACACCCCTGCGTCGTCATCTTCGATAATCTGCTCCGATCCATCCTTGTAGCTGACGGTCAGCTTATTATCAACTGCTTCATAGCCCAAATCATCGATGTGCGTCTGGATGGAAAACGGACTGATCTCGAGAGACGAGTCACCGGAGCGGAGTTCCTTTGTATCGACGTACGCTCCAACGCTAAACTCGGGCGTCGATGCTTTAAACTGCCTCGCACTCTCACCTTCGCCCTCGGTCCACTGGATATTCCAGGTGACCGCATGTTGAAAACCTCGCTCGCGATCCATAGAAGCAAAGTACATCGTGCCATTAATGACAGTATCGCTTGATGTGTCCTTATCAATGGTGCAGCGTGTGTCAGCCCATTCCTCGCCGAACTTCATGTCGGGCGTGCCGATGCCTTGTTCTTCTTCACCATAGAGAACAAGTTCGCCAGTCTCTGCTGCCGGCTTGTAGTAGTTAACACCATTTGGATTGGACAACGTAAACGTCACGGCACCGCAACCGTTTTTATCGATAGCCATATCATGAATGTCGAGTGTATAGCCGTTGCCCTCGACGGACAGATTGACCTTCTGTACTGAACCCTCCAAGCTTTGGGGCGCGATACCATCACCAAACTCTCTGGTGTAGGTATATTTAGTCCCCGACGAGCCACCTTGAGTCCAGGTAATGGACTCTCCGTTGCCATGGTTTCCCCAGGCAGAGGCAAAATAACTGGAATTGACGACGGCGTAGGCGACCCCTCCGGTCGCCAGCACTCCGGCAAGGCATCCGATCACGGCAACATACAGAGGCTTCGCGTGACCCTTTCGATGAAGCGGCTCACCAGCAGCGGAGTAAAGAACACGGTCAGCAAGATCGCTATCGGCTTGGACGGACTCGAAGGCCTGCTTGATTTGGTTGGATTTCACTGTCGCCCTCCTCTAGGATGAACTTGAGTTTCGATCGACCGCGAGCTAAACGCGTTCGAACGGTCGCGGCTGGCACATGCAGTAACTCGGCAATCTCTGAGGTCGAAAAGCCCAGATAGTAATAGAGCACGATGGGAACGCGGAATCGCTCCGGAAGTCGCATAACGTCTGACAGGACCGCCTTGGTCTCATCCTGCGCTGTCGAAAGCGACTCGGCCAGGTTCTCAATATCCTCCACACGCCTCCATGGCTTTCGAAAGAGCGATTTGCATTCATTGATCGTGACCCGGATAAGCCATCGACGAAGATGTTCCCAGCTTTCAAATTGCGCATCGCTTTTGAGTAACTTCAGAAAGACATCTTGAGCGACATCATCGGCGTCAGCACGATCGCGCAGATACGTCAATGCGATTCGAAACACGACATCCCGGTGATCTTCGACTGCCTGTCTAAAAGCTTGTTCTTCCATAATCACCTCCCGGTGACGTTAATGGTTCTCGATGAGGCCCTCACCATAGATACGCTTTGACCGAACGGAATGTTTCAAATTCAAGCAGGAAAAACCTACCAAAATAAACCTGTCCCTTTTTGGCAGGTTTTCTTCAACAAAAAAGACCCGCTTCCCTGTTGGGAAACGGGTCTTTGGAAGGGCGGTTAACGTACTTGGAAGTTACTCTTCGTCGTTGTCCTTGGCCTCTTCGACATCGTCAGTGTCCACGAGCTGGTTGAGCAGCTCGTCGAGGGAAGCCATGTCCTCGTTGATGGCACCGTTGGCGGGAGCCTTCTTGTCGTCGATCGGGGCGCCCAGGAGCTCCTCGTCGGCGTCGGCGTGATGCGTCGGCGTGGCGGAGGTGCCCAGCAGGATGTCGTCCGGACCGTCGGGGCTAAAGACCATCTGCAGCAGCTGCGAGAGGTCTTCCTCGTCGGCAACGTCGTCGTTGTTCTCGAGGATGTAGAGCAGGTCGTGGGCCTCCAGGCCGTCGCGGAGCTCCTCGATCGCCTTGGCACCGATGCCATCGATGCGCAGCAGATCCTCCTCGGACTTGCCGACCAGGTCGCCGACCGTCTCGATGCCGACCTCGCTGAACTTGTTGGTCCAGCGCTGCGACACGCCCAGGTCGTCGAACAGGTACAGGCGAGCCTTCTCGGCGGAGATGGTGTGGCCGTTGCGGGTGAACGAACCGTCAGCACCACCGAACTCGTCGTAGCCGGCCCAGTCGAGCTGCTGCGGGAGCTGCTCGTCCAGGTCCTTGAGCTCAACCGGAGCCCACTCGGGCAGCGACTTGGCGTTGGGCGAAGCCGGGCCGTCGATGTCCACGTAGCCGTCGGCCGTACGATACGTCAGCTTGGCGTTGGCGTACGGCTTGAGGCCGGTACCAGCCGGGATCTTCTTACCGACGATGACGTTGGACTTAAGGTCGAGCAGGTGGTCGACCTTGCCCTCGATGGCAGCCTCGGTAAGGACGCCGGCGGTACGGATGAACGAAGCGCTCGACAGCCAGGAGTCGATGTTGGACGCGACCTTGAGCGTACCCAGGATGACGGGCTCGGCCACGGGAGCCTGACCGCCCAGACGGGCAACGCGCTCGACCTCGTCGGCGAACTCGTAGCGGTCGACGTACTGACCAAGCAGGTACTTGGAGTCGCCGGGGTTGGTGATCTGAACGCGACGCAGCATCTGACGTGCGAGCACCTCGATGTGCTTGTCGTTCAGGTCGACGCCCTGGCTGGTGTAGACGTCCTTAACGCTCTCGACGAAGGTGTGCATCGTCGACTCGATGTCGGTCAGCTTGCGCAGGTTGCGGAAGTTGACGAAGCCCTTGGTGATCTGGTCGCCGGCGCGAACCTCGCAGCCGTCCTCGATCTCGGGCATAAAGCGCACCGAAGCGGGGACGCGACGCTCGTCGAGGACACGGGTGTGATCCTCGGAGTCGGTGAGCGTCAGCACGTACTCGGACTTCTCGGGCTTAATCGAGAGGTGACCGGAGTACGGAGCCAGCTCGGCCTCACGACCCAGGATCTTCTCGTTGACGTTGCCGACGATATCGAACATACGGCTGACCGTAGGCAGACCCTGCGTAATATCGTCGACGCCAGCGACGCCGCCGGAGTGAATGGTACGCATCGTAAGCTGCGTACCGGGCTCGCCGATGGACTGGGCGGCAATAATGCCGACCGCGGTACCGATGGCGACCGGACGACGGGTGGAAAGATCCCAGCCGTAGCACTTCTGGCACACGCCGTACTTGGAGCGGCAGGTGAGCAGCGCGCGAAGCTTGACCTTCTTAAGGCCGGCATCGACCATCTTCTGGATGTCAGCGACCTTCTCGATGTAGCCGTCCTGCTCAAAGAGCACGGTGCCATCGGGAGCCACGACGTCCTCAATGAAGCAACGGCCGACGAGGTCGGTGTTGAGGTCGGTGGTGCCGGGGATGATGAGGTTGTAGGTGACGCCCTCGTGCGTACCGCAGTCCTCCTCGCGGACGATGACGTCCTGGGCCACGTCGACCAGACGACGGGTCAGGTAACCAGAGTCCGAGGTGTGGGATGCGGTATCGACCAGGCCCTTACGGGCGCCGTAGGTCGAAATGAAGTACTCGAGCGGCAGCAGGCCCTCGCGGAAGTTCGCCTTAATGGGAAGGTCGATCGTCTCGCCGGACATGTCTGCCATCAGGCCACGCATGCCGCCGAGCTGACGCAGCTGGGTCTTAGAACCACGGGCGCCGGAGTCGGCCATCATGTAGAGCGGGTTCTCCTCGTCGAACAAGTCGAGCATGAGCGCTGCAACCTTATCGGTACAAGCGGTCCACTCGTTAACGACTTCGATGTGGCGCTCCGTCTCGTTGATGAAGCCCTCCTCGAAGTACTCGTTGATCTGGTCGACGTTGGCCTGGGCGCGATCGAGCAGCTCCTGCTTCTCGGCAGGGATGAGAGCGTCCCACACCGAGATAGTGAGGCCGGCGCGGGTAGCGTAGTGGAAGCCGGAGTACTTGATGGCGTCGAGGATCGGGCCGACCTTGGCCTCGGGGTAACGATCGCAGCAGTCCGCAACCAGCTTGGCCACATCGCCCTTGACCATCTTGTAGTTCATGAACTCGTAGTCTTCGGGCAGGCACTGGCGGTTGAAGATGATGCGGCCGATAGAGGTCTCGAAGCGCGCGGTCTTGTTGCCGGTGACGTCGTAGTCGACGAACTCGTTCTTGCCGTTCTTGACGCGGAAGATACGGGTGCCGTCCTCGTTGATGACATTGGCGTCGGCAGCGGACACGCGGACCTGAATCTTGGCCTGCATGTCGACCTCGGAGCGGCAGTCATAGGCGTGCAGCGCGTCGTCGAAGCTGGCGAACACGTGGTTCTCGCCCGGCAGACCGTCGCGGACCTGGGTCAGGTAGTACACACCAATGATCATGTCCTGCGAGGGGATGTTGACCGGCTTGCCGGATGCCGGCGAGCGCAGGTTGTTCGCAGAGAGCATGAGCACGCGAGCCTCGGCCTGAGCCTGGCTGGACAGCGGCACGTGGACAGACATCTGGTCGCCGTCGAAGTCGGCGTTGAAGGGCGAGCAGACCAGCGGGTGCAGGTGGATAGCCTTGCCCTCGACCAGAACCGGCTCAAAGGCCTGGATAGACAGACGGTGCAGGGTCGGTGCGCGGTTGAGCAGCACGACGCGGCCGTCGATGACCTCTTCGAGGATATCCCACACAAAGGTGGCACCGCGGTCGATAGCGCGCTTGGCGCCCTTGATGTTCTCGACCTTGCCAAGCTCGACCAGGCGCTTCATGACGAAGGGCTTGAAGAGCTCCAGCGCCATGGTCTTGGGCAGACCGCACTGGTGCAGCAGCAGCTTGGGGTCGGTAACGATTACCGAACGGCCGGAGTAGTCGACACGCTTGCCCAGCAGGTTCTGACGGAAACGACCCTGCTTGCCCTTGAGGGCCTCGGCGAGCGACTTGAGCGGGCGACCGCCACGGCCAGAGACCGGGCGACCACGACGGCCGTTGTCGAACAGGGCGTCCACGGACTCCTGGAGCATGCGCTTCTCGTTGTTCACGATGATCGCAGGGGCGTCCAGGTCGAGCAGGCGCTTGAGTCGGTTGTTACGGTTGATCACGCGACGATACAGGTCGTTGAGGTCGGACGCGGCGAAGCGGCCGCCGTCGAGCTGGACCATCGGGCGCAGATCGGGCGGAATGACCGGGATGACGTCCAGAATCATGTTCGCGGGGCTGTTGCCGCCCTTCAGGAAGGCGTCAACGACCTCGAGGCGCTTGACGGCCTTCTCGCGCTTCTGCTTCTGGGAGTCCTCGTCGGCGATGATGGCCTTGAGCTTCTCGGCCTCGGAGGGGAGGTCGATGGCAGCGAGCAGGTCGCGGACGGCCTCGGCACCCATGCCACCCTTGAAGTACATGGAGTAGTAGCGGGTCATCTCGCGGAACAGCGGCTCATCGGAGATGAGGTCGCGCTCGGTGAGCTTCATGAAGGCGTTGAAGGCGTCCGTACGGAGCTGCTTCTCGTCCTTGCACTCTTCCTCGATGTCGACGATGCCAGAGGCGATCTCCTCGGGGGTCAGCGGCTCCTCGTCGGAGAACTCGTCAAAGTTCTCGGGGTCGCCCTGCTCCTTGAGGGACTCGATCTGGCGGGCGCACTCGGCATCGATCTCTTCCAGATCGGCGGCGAGCTCCTCGCGCAGGTCGTCGGCGTCGGCCTCGCGAGCCTCGTAGTCAACCTCGGTGATGATGTAGCTGGCAAAGTACAGAACCTTCTCGAGGTCCTTGGACTTGATGTCGAGCATACGGCTCATCGGGAAGCTCGTGGGGCTCTTGAAGTACCAGATGTGGGACACGGGAGCGGCTAGCTCGATGTGGCCCATGCGGTCGCGACGCACCTTGGCCGAGGTGACCTCGACGCCGCAGCGCTCGCAGACGATGCCCTTAAAGCGGATGCCCTTGTACTTGCCGCAGGAGCACTCCCAGTCCTTGGCGGGACCGAAGATCTTCTCGCAGAACAGGCCGTCCTTCTCGGGCTTGAGGGTACGGTAATTGATGGTCTCCGGCTTCTTGACCTCGCCGTGCGACCAGGAACGGATCTGGTCGGCGGAGGCAAGGGAGATCTTTACCGAGTCAAAATCAGTAGCTTCGAAATCTGCCACAGTCAACTACTCCTTATCAGTGGTCGTGGCGGCGACAGCCTCGGGCGCCTCGGCGGTCTCGGCATCCTCGGCCTCGACGTCGGCGTCAACGCCGGCGAGCGCAGCCAGGTCGTCGAGAGCAGAGGTCTCCTCGGCGGTCACAGGGGCGGAGGCGTCCTCGTCGGCATCGTGCATGGGCTCGATGTCCAGTGCGAGGGAGCGGATCTCCTTGACGAGAACCTTGAAGGACTCGGGGATTCCCGGGACCGGAACATTCTCGCCCTTGACGATGGACTCGTAGGTCTTGACGCGGCCCACGGTATCGTCGGACTTGACGGTCAGGATCTCCTGCAGGACGTTGGAAGCACCGTATGCGTACAGTGCCCAAACTTCCATCTCGCCGAAGCGCTGGCCGCCGAACTGGGCCTTGCCGCCCAGAGGCTGCTGGGTAACCAGGCTGTAAGGGCCGGTCGAACGGGCGTGGATCTTGTCGTCGACCATGTGGCCGAGCTTGAGGATGTAGGACGTACCCACGGTAATGGGCTCGCGGAACTCCTCACCGGTGCGGCCGTCGAACAGACGGGTCTTGCCGCGCTCGTCAAGCTGGGTGACGAACTCGGGGCGCATGTGATCGCCAAAGGCAGCGGTGGCCTTGTTGAGCATGTTCTTGTTGGCACGACGGATGACCTCGGCGATCTCGTCCTCCTTGGCGCCGTCGAAGACGGGCGTGGCGGTGAAGAACGGACCGGGGACGTACTTGTCGGAGTCGGCCTGCTCGGTATCCCAACCGCAGGCAGCAGCCCAGCCAAGGTGGCACTCGAGCAGCTGGCCGACGTTCATACGCGAAGGAACGCCCAGCGGGTTGAGAATAACGTCGATCGGGGTACCGTCAGCCATGTAGGGCATGTCCTCGACCGGCAGAACGTTACAGATAACACCCTTGTTGCCGTGGCGGCCGGCGATCTTATCGCCCTGCTGGATCTTACGACGCTGGGCGACGTAGACGCGCACCTGCTCGTTGACGCCGGGGGCCAGGTCGTCGCCGTTCTCGCGGCTAAAGCGGACGACGTCGATGACGCGGCCGTAAGCGCCGTGAGGCATCTTAAGGGAGGTGTCGCGGACATCGTGCGCCTTGGCACCGAAGATGGCGCGCAGCAGGCGCTCCTCGGCGGTCAGAGCGCTCTCGCCCTTAGGCGTGACCTTACCGACCAGGATGTCGCCAGGGCCGACCTCGGCGCCGATACGGATGATGCCGTCCTCGTCGAGGTTGGCAAGCATGTCCTCGGATAGGTTCGGGATCTCGCGGGTGATCTCCTCGGGGCCGAGCTTGGTGTCGCGGGCGTCGATCTCGTGACGGGTGATGTTGATGGTCGTCAGCAGGTCCTCGGCCACCAGGCGCTCGGACACGACGATACCGTCCTCGTAGTTAAAGCCTTCCCACGGCATGTAGGCCACGGTGAGGTTCTGGCCCAGTGCGAGCTCGCCGTGATCGGTCGAAGGACCGTCAGCCAGAGGCTCGCCCTGCTCAACGGTGTCACCGACGCGCACGAGCGGACGGTGGTTGATGCAGGTGGACTGGTTGGAGCGCTGATACTTGGCCAGGTGATACTCGTCCATGCCGCCGGCATGCTTGACGATAATCTTGGCGGCGTCGGCAAAGATGACCTCGCCGGCGTTCTTGGCCAGGGTGACCTCGCCGGAGTCCAGAGCGGCGCGACGCTCCATGCCGGTACCGACATAGGGAGCGGCGGGGTGAACCAGCGGCACGGCCTGACGCTGCATGTTAGCGCCCATGAGCGTACGCTTGGCGTCGTCGTGCTCAAGGAACGGGATCAGCGTGGCTGCGACGGAGAGCATCTGACGCGGCGAGACGTCCATGTAGTCGACGTCCTCGACGGGCACGTCGGCGGGAGCGCCGAAGGAGCCGTCGAAGTCGCGGGTACGGGCGATCACGGTGTGCGGACGGACGATCTTGCCCTCGGCATCGGTCGTGATGAACTCGTTGGTCTTGGGATCGAGCGGCGTGTTGGCCGGCGCGATGACGTGCTTCTCTTCCTCGTCAGCGGTCATCCAGTCGATCTGGTCGGTGGCAACGCCGTTCTCGACGCGACGGAACGGGGCCTCGATGAAGCCATACTCGTTGACGCGGGCGTAGAGGGCGAGCGAGCCGATCAGGCCGATGTTGGGGCCTTCGGGGGTCTCGATCGGGCACATGCGGCTGTAGTGCGAATTGTGAACGTCGCGGACGGCCGTCGGCACGTTGGTGCGGCGGCTGGAGCCGGACTTGTGGCCGGCAAGACCACCAGGGCCAAGTGCGGACAGACGGCGCTTGTGGGTCAGACCGGTCAGGGGGTTCGCCTGGTCCATGAACTGCGAGAGCTGCGAGGAACCGAAGAACTCCTTGATGGAAGCCACGATCGGGCGGATGTTGATGAGCGACTGCGGGGTAATCTCGTCGATGTCCTGGGAGCTCATGCGCTCACGGACGACGCGCTCCATACGGCTCATGCCGATACGGAACTGGTTGGCGACGAGCTCGCCGACGGTACGGATGCGGCGGTTGCCAAAGTGGTCGATGTCGTCGACCTTGAAGCCCTGCTCGCCGGCAGCGAGGGACAGGAGGTAGCGCAGCGTCGCGACGATATCCTCGTCAGTGAGCACCGTGACCTCTTCCTCGGTGGTGAGGTTGAGCTTCTTGTTGACCTTGTAACGACCGACGCGGGCCAGGTCGTAGCGCTGCGGGTTGAAGAGCAGACCCTCGAGCAGGCTGCGGGAAGCGTCCACGGTGGGAGGCTCGCCCGGGCGCAGGCGACGGTAGATCTCGATGAGGGCGTCCTCGCGAGTGAGGGCGGTGTCGCGCTCCAGGGTGCGCTTGATCACATCGGAGTTGCCGAGCAGCTCGATGATGTCGTCGTTGGTGACGGCGATGCCAAGAGCGCGCAGGAACATCGTGGCGCTCTGCTTACGCTTACGGTCGATGGAGACCATGAGCTGGTCGCGCTTGTCAACCTCAAACTCAAGCCAGGCACCGCGGGACGGGATGATCTGGGCCTTGTAGATCTGCTTGCCCGAATCCATCTCGGAGCTGTAGTACACGCCCGGGGAGCGGACGAGCTGCGAGACGACGATACGCTCGGTACCGTTGATGATGAAGGTGCCCTGATCGGTCATCATGGGGAAGTCGCCCATGAAGACGAGCTGCTCCTTGATCTCGCCGGTCTCCTTGTTGGTGAGACGGACGTCGGTCAGAAGCGGGGCCTGATAGGTCATGTCCTTCTCGCGGCACTCCTCGACGGTGTGCGCGGGGTCGCCGAACTGATGCTCGCCGAAGGTAACCTCGAGAACATGGTTCTGGCTCTGGATGGGGCTGGATTCCTTGAACGCCTCACGAAGGCCCTCGTCCTTAAAACGCTCAAAGGATTCCCTTTGAACAGAGATAAGGTTGGGGAGCTCCATGGCCTCCGGGATTTTCCCGAAGCTGACGCGCTTGCGCTCAGTGGCAGTGTATGCGTAGGTCACCAGGTTTTTCCTCCTTCACGGAAATGCTCGGTGGGTTGGCGAGGCATAGCTTCGCCAGTTATCGCAACCTAATAGTTTATCAGGTACCGACCGTTGAGCAAGAAAAGCCTTGACGCGATTGAGTTTTTGGAGTAGCAAAGTTTTTCGACAGAAAATGTGCAGGTAGATATATGCGTATCGAACACCTGTTCATATATTTTCTGTGAACAGAGAGCCGGCGATCGCAGCTCGCATAAAAAACGGGTGCAGACCAAAGTCCGCACCCGTAAATGTCGATGCCCGAAGGCTTACTTACGCATCAAGCCGCCACGCTCGTCGATGGCGTCCCAGAAGGCGCTGGCAAAGCGAGGATCGCTTGCGGCCATGAGGGCGTTGGTGGCCATCCAGCCAGACGGGGTGCCGGTGTCGTAGCCCGAGAGCGGGTCGATGACGACAGCGTACATGGCCTCACGATCGAGCGAGCGGGCCATGGCGTCGGTAAGCTGGATCTCGCCGCCCTTACCGGCCTGCTGATCGGCGAGCAGGTCCATGACCAGCGGGCTCAGCAGGTAACGACCGACGATGTACAGGTTGGACGGAGCCGCCTCGGGAGCAGGCTTCTCGACCAGACCGCCGATGCGCCAGACAGCGCCCGGCTCGGCATCGGCAACGCCCTCGGCGCCCTCGAGCGAACCGACGCGCTCGCCGGCGATAACGCCATAGCGGCTGACTTCCTCGGGCGAGCAAGCAGCGACGGCGATAACCGAAGCGCCACCGTGCTCCTTGGAAACGGCGAGCATCTTGTCGCAGATGTCGCGGTTAGGCACAACGTAGTCGCCCAGAAGAACCAGGAAGTTCTCCCCTGCCACGGCGTCGGCAGCAGAGCGGATAGCATGGCCGAGGCCCTTGGGCTCGTACTGATAACGGAAGTCGACCGGCATACCGCCAGCATGGGCGACGGCATCGGCATAGGCATTCTTGCCGCGCTCGCGCAGCAGGTTCTCGAGCGAGCGATCGGGCTGGAAGTAGCTCAGCAGCTCGGGCTTACCGGGAGAGGTAACGATGATGGCGTCGTCGACCTCCTCGGGGTCGAGTGCCTCCTCAACGACATACTGAATGACCGGCTTGTCGAGCACCGGCAACATCTCTTTGGGCGTGCACTTAGTGCCAGGCAGAAAACGCGTGCCAAGACCGGCGGCGGGGATGATTGCCTTCATGTTATTCAAGGATCCTTTCACAGGCGCAGAATGCGCCCTATGCGTGCGGCACGGCGGCCGCAGACCAAATTGCGATACCGAAGTATCTTACCGCCGGAGACATACGTCACCGTAAGGCAAGCGCAATTCTTCAGCAGGTCAACGCAAATTATTGCTCGAATGGTGCAATTTTACGCCCCAGCGGTAACGGGATTGGCACGGCGAAGACAACGGTGTTCTGCGTGCCGAGCAATGGGAATGAGAGGCCAAAACAAAAAAGACGGGGCTCGCATAGCGAGTCCCGTCTGCAAAGAAATCTGGCGAGAGAGCCTGATTACTTGAGGGTGACAGCAGCGCCAGCAGCCTCGAGCTTCTCCTTGGCAGCCTCGGCGTCCTCCTTCTTGGCACCCTCGAGAACAGCCTTGGGAGCGCCCTCGACGACCTCCTTGGCCTCCTTCAGGCCAAGGTTGGTGAGCTCACGGACGGCCTTGATGACCTGGATCTTGTTGTCGCCGAAGCCCTCGAGCACGACGTCAAACTCGGTCTTCTCCTCGGCCTCAGCAGCGCCAGCAGCAGGAGCGGCGACAACAGCGGCAGGAGCAGCGGCAGAAACGCCGAAGGTGTCCTCGATAGCCTTGACGAGCTCGGAAGCCTCGAGAAGGGTCATTTCCTTAAGAGCATCGATGATCTCATCGGTGGTAAGCTTAGCCATTTCTAAGTCCTTTCGGTTTCCGTGTCTGTGCACGGAGATCAGTTAAAACACGGCGCGAATGCGCCAGGGGTGCGGCGTTGCCGCCGCGGGTGAAAACAGCGACTAGGCTGCCTTCTGCTCGGAGACCTGCTGGATCGAACGAGCGAGACCAGAGGAAACGCCGTTGACGCAGACAGCGATGTCGCGAGCGAAACCGGAGATGAGACCGGCGATCTGGCCGAGAAGCTGATCCTTGGTGGGCAGCTCGGCGATAGCCTTAACATCATCAGCGGAAACGGCCTTGCCGTCGGAGATACCGCCCTTGATCTCAAGGACGCCCTTGGACTTAGCAGAGAAGTCCTTAAGGGCCTTAGCGGCCTCGACCGGCTCGGTCTCGTAGAACACATAAGCGACGGGGCCGGCGAGGATCTCGTCGAGCTCGGGCTGCTCCTGGTTCTTGAGAGCGATCTTGACCAGGTTGTTCTTGTAGACCTTCATCTCGGCGCCGCACTCGCGAAGCTGATGACGCAGCTCCTGAGCCTGCTTAACCGTCAGACCGTTGTAGTTGACGACGAACAGACCGGCGTTCTCGGCGATACGGGACTCGATCTCTGCAACCTTGTCGATTTTGTACTGCTGGGGCATGAATTACACCTCCTCGAATTCTTTCCGGGCACGGTCCGCCACAAGGACGTGACGGGGGCATGTCCAAAAAGAAAGCCCCCGCGCTGCATGAGCGACGGGGGCGAGAAGACATATCTACTCGACCACCTCGGCTGGCGGGATATCCCATTAAGCTCGCGGGCGATGCCCGTTTGCACCGGCTGTCTCTGGCAGCGGATTCGTGCGTGAACCGAAAGTATTATGGCGGGGACCCCGGCGTCGGTCAACGGGCTCGAGGATTCGTCCACAAACCCTGCATACGCTCCGGCCCGAGGGGACGGGTCGAGATTTTCGCTCGGTCAAGTCCTGACTCGCACGAAGGCCACATTAAGTGGCCTTCGGCTCGTGCGGAATCTACGAAAATCTCGACCCGTCCCCTCGGGCCGGAGCTGCGGTAACTTTGCGGCGAATCCTCGTGTCCGTTGAGCGGCGCGCCCCACTCATGATGCTTGGGTCGGTGGGCTGATGGGTTGGATCCCTCTGGGCTATAGAGTTGAAACGAAGGTTGACAGGCGGTGGAGGCCTTCGTCCAGGTTTTCGTCGGAGACGCAGTAGCTTAGGCGGATGTGGCCTTCGGTGCCGAAGCAGTCGCCCGGGACTAGAGCTACGTTGGCCTCTTTGATGGCTTTGATGCAGAAGGCTTCGCTTGTTAGGCCGAATTGCTTAATGCTGGGGAAGGCGTAGAAGGCGCCTGCTGGTTCTACTACGTCGAGGCCCATGGCGTCTAAGGCTGCGAGCACGCGTTCGCGGCGGGCTCGGTAGACTTTGAGCATGGGGGCTGGGTCGACGGTGAGGGCTCGAGCTGCGGCGTCCATTTCGAAGGAGACGGCACTCGATACTAGGTATTGGTGAGCTTTTGCAATCTCGGCGATGACGGGGGCTGCCGCTGCGAGCCAACCCAAGCGCCAGCCGGTCATGGCCCATGGCTTGGAGAAGCTCTCGATGACGACCGTCTGCTCGCGTAGCTCCGGGTGGCGTTGGGCAAAGCGCTCGTAGCCGTCCACATAGACGAGGCGGTTGTATACGTCGTCGCAGACCACGTAGATGCCCGACTGCTCCGCTACGCGCGCCACGGCGTCGAGCGATGCCGCGTTGAGAATGCAGCCCGTGGGATTGTTGGGCGAGCAGATAACGATGGCCTTGGTCGCCGGGGTCACACAGGCGCGAAGCGCTTCCTCGTCAATCTGAAATTGCGCAGGCTCCGTATCCAAAAAGACCGCTTTGGCGTGATTGGCTACGACGATGCTCTCGTACAGGCCAAAGGCCGGCGTGGGGATAATAACCTCGTCGCCGGGGTTGAGCATAGCCATGAATGTTGCCGACAGGGCCTCGGTCGCGCCGTCGGTCAGGATGACCTCGTCGGCCGAAAACGTAAGGCCCGCGTCCCCCATGTAAGCAGACAGCGCCTCGCGCAGGACAGGGCGACCGTTGTTGGGCGGATAGTGCGTGTCGCCGCGGCCCAGCGCGGCGGTCACCTCGGCGCTAATCACATCGGGCGTGGGAAAATCAGGCTCGCCGAGCGCAAGCGCGATGCATCCCGGATGCTGAGCGGCGAGCGCGTTGATTCGGCGGATGCCGGAGGGCTTGAGCGTGGCAAGCGAGGTATTCATGGGCAGGCGCATGGCGTTCCTTTCGTAAGGGTTGCACTAGGATAGCGCGGCGGGGCGCCGCCGGACGGTGTAACCTAAACGGAAACCAACCGGAAAGGAAGCGGCATGGAGACGATCGCGCGCGGCGATGTACCAAAAACGTTGCAGACCATTGCGTATATCAGCATTCCCAATAGCGCCGATCTTGAGTTTTTGCTCTGGGACCTGCAGGATGCCATCGCCGCCTATGCACAGCTTTCCGGCACTGTACTCCCCCGACCGGTCGACTTGAAGGCGGATGATGACGATGCTGCCGCCGATGGCCTCGTGCTCGCCGTTGATGATGCATTTGATGACGGGGCGATGATCACTGTCGAGCAGATGCTCGATCGCCTTGGGAATGCAGAGACACGCGTCTATGTCGTCGTGCAGGTTGCCCACAGAAGCACCGAGGGGGCGCACATGCCCGTCAAGCGCCTGCGGGAAGCTTGCGAGCTCCGTAAACTAACGTGGTGTGGCGGCGTTGCCATCTGCGCCGGCAGCGGCATCGCAGCGCTTCGCCACTCCCCGCGCATGGGCCTCTTGCGCCGACCGTTTTCCGAAGCCATGGACAAGCTCGTGGGTGCGGTGCGTATGGGTTGCTCGGTTGAGCATGCGCAGCGACTCGGCGGCGGCAGTGCCGAGGACATCGACACCAATGGCATGGTTTGCGCCGAGCCAGCCGTGCCCGCGCCGATCTGGCGAGGCGTTCTGAAACACCTCGGCGCCCGCACTCAATCAATAATCTAAATTAATAAGCTGCCCAGTCAACGGCTTCACTCCAACGCTCGACAAGCCGCTCCAAACGCCACGCCGCGTTGGCAGGACTCGTCGACGGCAGCACGATGGCAGGTAGCCCCGTCCGCTCTTGTAGATAGCGTTTGTAGAGCCGCCCGGCCGCGCCGCCGTTGCAGATAACGACCTCAATCGGCGTGACATCGGTAATGCGCTCGATATGTGCCGGCACAACGTTGCGAATGCTCGCGTCGCTCGAGCCCTTAATGTCGCAACTCTCGATCACATCCCACAGGGCCACGCCGCCGTTCAGCAGCATGGATCGCTTGGCAGCAATGGAGGCATCGAGCGTCGCGGGCTCACCGCTTGCCAAAGGATCGCCCTCGTTGGGTGGCACGAGCACACCGAGGCACGCGGCCATCACGCGCCAAAAGCGATTCTGGGGATTGCCGTAATAAAAGGCATTGGTACGCGAAAGCACTGAGGGAAACGACCCCAACACCAAGATGCGCGAGTGCTGGTCGAACACGGGCTCGAACCCGTGCTCAATATGTTGATAGCCCTCGTCAGGCGTTGCCATGACCTAGGCCCTCGACAGATAGCGCACCTCGTAGGGCGCAAGCTCAAGAGTACCCGTCAGCTCAACCGTGGGCGCGCCGTCGGCAAGCAGGTCAACAAAGGACCCGTTGAGCTCGCCAGCGCCAAAGGTGTAAGGCTCGTCCACGGCATTCACCGCCACGAGTACCGTCGCGCCGTCGCAGGCGCGCTCGAACAGCAGCTGCTTGTTCTGGATCACCACGTTGCGATAGGCACCGTAGTTGAGAGCACGGGCCGCCGCGTCGTCGGCCGAGCGAAGGTGCGTGAGCTGCGTGACGAACGCCGTCAGCTCGTTGGGCGCAGGCTCATCGAGCGCAGGTCGCAGCGCCCAGTCACCATCGGGGCCGCCCTTTTCGCCGGCAATCCCCCACTCGCTGCCATAGTAGACACACGGAATGCCCGGCATGCCAAAGAGCATGCCATAGGCGGGACGCAGGCACGACTTGTCGGTGAGGATGCTCGCCAGGCGCGGCACGTCGTGGTTGTCGACAAACGACAGCAGGTGTTTGCCGCGGTAGATGCACCACGGATCGCCGCCAAACTGGCGATGCAGCGAATGCGCGATCTCGAACATGTTGACCGAGTTAAAGCTGGAGTACAGGCCCTTGTAGCACTCGTAGTTGGTGCAGGAGTCGAGCATCTCGTCGTTGACGATCTGGTTGTAGTCGCCGTGGAGCGTCTCGCCGATCAGCACAAAGTCGGGCTTGAGCTCACGGGTAAAGGAGTGTAGCCGGCGCATGAAGTCGCGATCGAGCATATAGGCGACGTCCAGGCGCAGGCCGTCAACGCCAAAGACGTCGGCCCAGCGGCGCACGGACTCGAGCAGGTAATCGACCACAGCGGGATTTTGCAGGTTGAGCTTCACAAGCTCAAAATGGCCTTCCCAGCCCTCGTACCAAAAGCCGTCGCCATAGCAGGAGTCGCCGTCAAAGCTAATGTGAAACCAGTCCTTGTAGGGCGAGTCCCACTTGCACTCCTGAACATCGCGGAAGGCCCAAAAACCGCGACCGACATGGTTGAAGACGGCATCAAGCACCACACGGATGCCATGGGCATGCAGTGTCTCGCACACGGCGGCAAAGTCGGCATCCCCACCCAGGCGACGGTCGATATGGCGCAGGCTGCGCGTGTCGTAACCGTGACTGTCGGATTCGAGCGGCGGGTTAATGAGCACAGCACCGATGCCGAGTTCCTGCAGGTAGCCGGCCCATTGGGCGATTTTCATAATGGGAGCATCGGGGTTAGGCGCGGCGTTGGCAGCCTGGGCGAGTTCATCCTCGGCAACGGGCGCGGCGTTTTCGCGCGGAGCTCCGCAAAAGCCCAGCGGATAGACCTGATAGAACGTCGTCTCGTATGCCCACATAGCAGCCTCCCGGTAAGCTCAACACAACGCCATCCATTGTATGCCTGCCGTGCATCCCCTCCCCTAAAATAAGTTGCGGTGAAATAGGGACTGTTGAGACCAATAAACCGGGCAAACAGTCTCTATTCCACCGCAACTGATGAGGGAACGTGATTAGGCGACGGGCTTTGCGCGGCGTATGGCCGGGAACAGCACCGTAATGGCGAGGATGACACCCACGACGGTAATCGCCCCGCCCGCGAAGCCAATCCAGGAGATACCGGGACCCGAAACCACGGCGCCGCCGATCGCGGTGCCCGTGCCGATGCCGAGGTTAAACAGGCCCGAGAAGATCGACATGGCGACGGCCGACGAATCCGCCGGCGTGTACTTGATGAGCTCGGCCTGAAACGCCACGTTAAAGGCCGTGGAGCAGCAGCCCCATAGCGCGCAAACAGCGAGAACGGCGACGAGCGACGGTGCAACCGGACCCATGAGCAGCAGAGCCACCGGCACGCCGGAGAGTGTGATAGCCAAGAACGGAAAGCGATGGCCATCGAACAGTCGGCCGAACAGCCAACTTCCGAGCAGACCGGAGCAGCCAAACGCCGTCAGCGTCATGGTGATGGCGCTTGCGTCGACATGGGCGACCTGCGCCAGGAAGGGCTCGATATAGCTGTAACCCGCGTAGTAGCCGGTCGCCATAAAGACCGTGACCGCGTAGAGCGCGATGAGGAACGGGTTCTTGAGCAGCTCGGGCAGCTGTTTGACGGTAAAGCGCTCGCCCGCCGGCATGACCGGGAACACCGCTGCCTGGTACACCACCGCGACGGCAGAAAAAGCTCCGACCACGGCAAACGTCATACGCCAGCCCACGGCCAGGCCGATGGCGCGGCCGAGGGGCAGGCCGAAGATCTGCGCGATGGACGAGCCCGTGGCGATCATGCTGATGGCGAGCGCCCCATGACGCGTATCGACCAGGCGCGAGGCTATGATCGAAGCGACCGACCAGAACACGGCGTGCGAGCAGGCGACCACCAGGCGCGCGCAGACCAAAATAGGATAGGTCGGCGCCACGGCCGACAGAAACTGCCCGAGCGAGAACACGGCGAGCACGCCCAGCAGCATCCGCTTGAACTCGAAGCGCGAGGCAAACACCATAAGCGGCAACGACAGCAACATGACGCCCCAGGCGTAGACCGAGATCATGATGCCTGCCTGGGCCTCGGTGAGCGAGAACGACGCGGCGATATCGGTCAGAAGGCCGATGGGCATGAACTCCGACGTGTTGAACACGAACGAACAGCAGGCAAGCCCGATAAGCGGGAGCCACTGCTTGAGCGAGATGCCATCTTGTCTTGCCTGAGTCATGTAGGAACCCCCTCCGATTGTCTTGAGCGATGGGCGATTATATAGCAACGGCCCCGCATCCGTCAGCAACAGATGCGGGGCCGTAATCAACTCAATACACAGAGGTTGCGCCATCAATAAATAACTAAGCCAGCCCCAGCAATATGCCCGCCGAATGCACGACAAACGCCACGATCCAGGCGACCGTCACCTGAAACGCGAACACGGCCACGGCATAGCGCGCGCCCAACTCGCTCTTGACGGCGCCGATTGCCGCTACGCAGGGCGGGTACAGCAGCGTAAAGACCAGGAACACGTAGGCGGTAAACGGCGAAAACATGGTCGACAGCGCCGCGGGCGACGTTGCGCCCAAAAGCACCGTGAGCGTCGAGATGACGCTCTCCTTGGCAATGAGTCCGGTGACGAGCGCCGTCGACGCACGCCAGTCGCCAAAACCGAGTGGGGCCAACACCGGCGCGATGATGCTACCCAGACCGGCAAGCAGACTCTGCGACTGATCGGCGACCACATTAAAGCGGATATCGAACGTCTGGAGGAACCAGATGACCACGGTGGCGGCAAAGATAATGGTAAAGGCCTTGGTAATAAAGTCCTTGGCCTTATCCCATGCCAGCATCACCGTCGTCTTGACGCTCGGCAGGCGGTAATTGGGAAGCTCCATGATAAACGGCACCGGGTCGCCCTTAAATGCCGTGCGGTTGAGCACCAGGGCGGCAATGCAGCCGACCACGATACCAATCAGATAGAGCGAGACCATGGCGGGAACTGTCGCCTGCGGGAAGAATGCCCCGCACAGCAGACCGTAGACCGGCAACTTGGCCGAACAGCTCATGAACGGCGTGAGCATGACCGTCATCTTGCGGTCGTGCTCGGATGGGAGCGTACGGGTCGACATGATAGCCGGCACGGTGCAGCCAAAACCGACGAGCATGGGCACGAAGCTGCGGCCCGACAGGCCAAAGCGACGCAGTACCTTATCCATGACAAAGGCAACGCGCGCCATGTAGCCCGAGTCTTCCAGAATGGAGAGGAACAAGAAGAGCACGACGATAATCGGCAGGAAGGTCAGCACGCTGCCCACGCCCGTAAGCACGCCGTCGACAGCCAGCGAGCGCACTACGTCGTTGGTGCCGAACGCCTTGAGACCCGCATCGGCCGAGGCGATGATGGCAGCGATGCCGTCCTCCATGAGTCCCTGCAACGCCGCGCCGATCACGCCAAACGTCAGCCAAAAGACGAGGCCCATGATCACCAGGAACGCCGGAATGGCTGTGTAACGACCCGTCAGGATGCGGTCAATCTTGACGGAGCGCACGTGCTCGCGGCTCTCGTGCGGCTTTACGACGCAGCGCCCGCACACGTCGCCGATAAAGCCGAAGCGCATGTCGGCCAGCGCAGATAGACGGTCGGTGCCGGCCTCGCCCTCCATCTGGGTAATGATGTGCTCGATGGCGTCAAGCTCGTTGCGATCCAGATGAAGTGCCTCGGTCACCAGCTCGTCGCCCTCAACCAGCTTGGTCGCCGCAAAACGCACGGGAATGTGCGCCGTCGCGGCATGGTCCTCGATCAGGTTGGCAATGCCGTGGATGCAGCGATGCAGTGCACCGCCGTCTGGACCATCGGGCGCACAGAAGTCCAGGCGACCGGGGCGCTCACGGAACCGCGCCACGTGCAAGGCATGATCCACCAGCTCGCCGATACCCTCGTTGCGGGCAGCGCTAATGGGGACAACGGGCACGCCCAACAGGCTCTCGAGCAGGTTGACGTCCACGGCGCCGCCGTTGGCCGTCACCTCGTCCATCATGTTGAGCGCGATGACCATGGGGCGGTCGAGCTCCATAAGCTGCAGCGTCAGGTACAGGTTGCGTTCGATATTAGTAGCGTCGATGATGTCAATGATGGCGTCGGGGTTTTCGTCCAGGATAAATTGGCGACTGACGATCTCTTCGCCCGTGTACGGAGACAGCGAATAGATGCCGGGCAGGTCGGTAACGCTTGCCTCGGGATGGTTACGGATGGTGCCGTCCTTGCGGTCGACCGTCACGCCGGGAAAGTTACCAACGTGCTGGTTGGAGCCCGTAAGCTGGTTGAACAGCGTGGTCTTACCGCAGTTTTGGTTGCCGGCGAGGGCAAAATGCAGCGGTGCGCCCTCGGGCACGGCCGTTTTTGCCGCACGAGGCGAATACGTCCCTTCGCCCAGGGCCGGGTGATCCGTCGTGCCGATTGCGGCGTTAACGCGCGGGCCGGTATCGGTGTCGTGCACATCCACGAGCTCAATGCGTGCGGCATCGTCCTTGCGCAGCGTCAACTCGTAGCCGCGCAGGCGAATCTCGAGCGGATCGCCCATGGGGGCATACTTCATCATGGTAACTTCGGTGCCCGGAGTTAGGCCCATGTCCAAAATATGCTGTCGGAGTGCCTGATCGTCCGATGCCACCGATGCGACAACGGCGTCCTTTCCAATCTCGAGTGTATCGAGCTTCACGCGCTCATCCTTTCGTTAGACGCGGTTAACCGTTTACCGGGGCTAACCAACTCGTAACGACAAATGATAGCGCTCTGAACTATTTTATAAAGTCAAATACCGATGTTTACCTGCGCAAACTTTATGCGGTGCGCCCCGAAGGCTCTTTGCGCATACCGCTCAGCGAGATCGAAATGGGACCCGACCGCGCGGTAGCAGTGAGTCGATCACCCTCAACCGACCCCGTGCATGTAAAGGGCGCCTTGCCCATCAAGACGTGGGAGATAGTACCCGAGAGCTCAAAGAAATCGCACTCAGCGCGGGCACCCGAGAGAGCGATATTGAGACCCCTGACGTTTAGTACTGCCCTGAGCGCGCCGTTCACCCCATGTGAAAACGTCACCTCGCCGCGCTTGCTCCCCACCGGCGTCTGGGCCAAAACCACATACGTACCCTCAAGCATGGCTCCTCCTCTAAGCAGACTTTTTGAAACGGGCAAGTAGTCTACTTTTACATATGGCGCTCCAGGAAACGGAAGGCCAGGCGGATCCAAGGACGGACTGCCACCTGCTTGTCCTCGTTGTCGACCGCGGTGTTGGCGTTGCCGAGCGAAAGGCCGTGACCGCCCTGGTCAAAGACGTGCATCTCGCAAGCGACGCCCTCCTCGGCCATGCGCTGCGCAAACGGATAGACCTGTGCGATCGGCGCTGTCTTGTCGTCGGACACGCCCCACACAAAGGTCGGCGGCATCTGGCGCGAAACATGCGTGGTAGGGCAAATGTCGGTCAGGTGCTCATCGGTCGCCTCGCCGCCCGTCACCATCGACAGATAGTCGTTGAGCAAATCGCGCCCTGTCTTGCCACCCGTCTTGGGCACGCGCAGGTCGATGCGCGGGTCACGCGTCTGCATATCGCGCACATAGGCAAGGTCGAGCAACGGATAGCCCAGCACCACGGCGTCGGGACGAATGTCGTCCGGACGCGCCCCGGCAAGTGCCGCGAAGGGGCCGGTCTTCCACTGCGTTGCCAGCGAGGCGCAAATCATGCCGCCAGCAGAAAAGCCCACGACGCACACGCGCTTGGGATCGACATGCCACTCGTCGGCATTCGCACGCACCGTGGCGACCATCTTGGCAAGATCTGCCTGGGGGTGCGGAAAGCTCACGTCACCCGTAGAACTTGTGACATAGTTGAGCACAAAGGCCTGGTAACCGTGATCCAAAAACGCAAACGCCACGGGATCCTGCTCATGCGGAGCGATATGCGTAAACGCACCTCCGCCGCAGATAATCACGGCAGGGCGGCGGCCATTCGGTTTATCGGGCAGCGGTTCGGCACCCAAATACGTAAACGTCGCCGGATATTCCTCGGTCGGCTCCTCGCCCCACAGCGCATGGTTCTCGACAATCATATGTGCTCCCTTCGCGCAAATTAAGCGCCATTGTTTTTCGCCTTCAAGCGTACCCCACTTGAACCCGTGACGCAGAAACACGCCAGCAATAAGTTTCCCCTCAACTGATATATCACATAATCCCAGCTCAGAGGTATCGCTGAGCAGCGTAGAATAGGGGGTGTTGACCAAGCCGCGAAACAGATATGAAACGTTTCCGGCAAACCAAACGCGCGATACGCGCCTATTTAAGTTGGAGGCAACTATGGGTCTGCTCGATTCGCTTAAGTCCACCTTCACCTCGACCGGCGAGGCGTCCGTTCCGCCCGCAGCAAGCTTCGCCACCCGCGAAGGCGTCATCTATGCCCCCGTCAACGGCGTGCTCGTCAGCCTGGACGAGGTTCCCGACGAGACGATCGCCTCGGGCATGCTTGGCCAGGGCTATGGCATCGAGCCCATTACCGGCACCATCTATGCGCCCGCCAACGGCCGCATCGGCGCCACCACTGTCACCAACCACTCCATCGGCATGATTACCGAGGACGGTCTGCGCGTATTCATCCATGTTGGCCTGGGCACCGTGGAAATGAACGGCAAGGGTTTTGCCCGCTTTGTCGAGATGGGCGATGTGGTCAAGGCCGGCCAGCCGCTCATCAGCTTCGATCGCGAGGCCATCAAGGCCGCCGGCCACGAGGACATCGTGACCGTCATCGTCTCCGAGCTCGATCGTCTTAAGAGCATCGACCATGTCGGCGAGTCTGGAACGCTTATCGGCGGCAACCCGCTCGTCAAGCTTGGCGACCCGCTGCTGGTTGCCAAGACCAAGTAGCCAGGCCCCGCGCCACACAGCCAAAAGGCACCTCGTCAAGCGCCCGCGACCATTTGGCCGCGGGCGCTTTTCGTTTGAAAAACCATCCCGCCAATGCCCTATCTGTATAGCCCAAATGAGCCGAGCTGCTAGAATATCGAACTGTATGGATAACTATCATTCAACCGTTATGGGAGGATACGTGAACCGCACCAAAATCGCGCAGCTCTATGCCGATGCCGAGTCGCTCGGCGGCCAGACCGTCACCGTCGCCGGCTGGGTCAAGTCCATCCGCGACATGAAGAACTTTGGCTTTGTTACGCTCAACGACGGCAGCTGCTTCCGCGACCTGCAGGTCGTCATGAACCGCGAGGCACTCGACAACTACGACGAGATCGCCCATCAAAACGTCTCGGCCGCACTCATTTGCACCGGCACCGTCAAGCTGACCCCCGATGCGCCCCAGCCTTTCGAGCTTTCTGCCACCTCCATCGAGGTCGAGGGCGCGAGCGCCCCGGATTACCCGCTGCAGAAGAAGCGCGCAACCGTCGAGTTCCTGCGCACCCAGCAGCACCTGCGCCCGCGCACCAACCTGTTCCGTGCCGTGTTCCGCATCCGTTCTGTCGCGGCTGCCGCCATCCACCGCTTCTTCCAGGAGCAGGGCTTTGTCTACGTCAACACCCCTATCATCACCACGAGTGATTGCGAGGGCGCCGGCGAGATGTTCCGCGTGACCACGCTCGACCCCAAAAATCCGCCCCTCACCGAATCCGGCGAGGTTGACTGGAGCCAGGACTTCTTTGGAAAGCACGCGAGCCTTACCGTATCCGGTCAGCTCAACGCCGAGAACTTCGCCATGGCCTTTGGCGACGTGTACACCTTTGGCCCCACCTTCCGCGCCGAAAACTCCAACACCACGCGCCACGCCGCCGAGTTTTGGATGATCGAGCCCGAGATGGCCTTTGCCGATCTGAACGACTACATGGACAACGCCGAGGCCATGCTCAAGTACGTCCTTAAGGACGTCATGGCAACCTGCCCCGACGAGCTCAATATGCTCAACAAGTTTGTGGACAAGGGCCTGCTCGAGCGCCTGGACCACGTGGCAAACTCCGACTTTGCCCGCGTCACCTATGCCGAGGCCGTCGAAATCCTGGAGCAGGCCGTCGCCGCCGGTCACAAGTTTGACTATCCCGTGAGCTGGGGCATCGACCTGCAGACCGAGCACGAGCGCTTCCTGACCGAGGAGCACTTTAAGCGACCGACTTTTGTGACCGACTACCCGGCTGAGATCAAGGCGTTCTACATGCGCATGAACGAGGACGGCAAGACCGTCGCCGCCGCCGACTGTCTGGTGCCGGGCATCGGCGAGATTATCGGCGGCTCCCAGCGCGAGGAGCGCCTGGATCTGCTCGAGGCCCGCATCAAGGACCTAGGCATGAATCCCGAGCAGTACAAGTACTACCTTGACCTGCGCCGCTACGGTTCCTGCAAGCACGCCGGCTACGGTCTGGGCTTCGAGCGCTTGGTCATGTATCTGACCGGTGTGGGCAACATCCGCGACGTCCTGCCGCACCCGCGCACCGTGGGCAACGCCGACTTCTAATCGTCGGACGCTAGCTCGCGTCGCCACACGCCAACGCTCATCGCACAAGCGTCTCTCGACATCGGTCGAGAGACGCTTTTTTCAACAGCATCCGTCAAGCTTTTGGCAAGTTTTTGGTCAGTTGAGCAGGGCTGTTGAAAACTCGAACCGCCGTTTGCCGACGGCCACCGACCGCCCAGAGTGCTCTGCGCCCCTGGGAAAGCCCCGCGTCCTAGGCTCCATACCGTCGCCACCCAAAACGGAAAGGACGTGGGCGCCATGACCGAAACCGCTGTTGAAACTTACGAGACCACGACGAGGGGCGCCGCCTCGATGGCAGCCTATCGCGCCGTTCGCATCCTGCAACTATTAAGCGAAAACACCGGCGAGGACAAGGCCATGCTTTCCGATGAGTTGATCCGGCGCCTCGCCCATCCCGACGACCCCGCCCGCATGCCCATCTCGGCGGCGCGGCGCAGCATCTACACCGCCATCTCCGCACTTCGCCATGCCGGATACGAAATTGAGTACAAGCGCGGCGTGGGCTATCGACTCTTGACCCGTCCGCTCACCGACGAAGAGATCATCCGGCTCCACGGCATGGTCATGCGCAACCGCTCCACGCCCATCGCCATTCGAAAGAGCATGGCGCAGCACCTGGTCGCCATGGCGAGTGCCGACGTTCGCGGCTACCTCGATGCACCCGAGCCTGCTCCAAGCGCAGGCGACAAATCCACCAAGGCCACACGCACGCCCGTCAAGCGCATCGATGCCTGCGAGCTCATCGAGCAGGCCATCGACCACGGAACCACGGTGAGTTTTGATATTTCGAGTGTCACGGCACGCGGAGAGGTCGAAGTGGCACGGATGACACTCCGGCCCTTTGCCATCAAGCAACGAGACGGCATCTCGTATTTGCTGGGAACGGTCTATGACGCGCGAGGCGCCGATGACACGTTGCGTACCGTAGAGATCGGCCGAATGAGAAACGTCACCACACGTCTCCTCGACGGCAAGAAGTTCTTCGCCGCCCTGGCCGAGGACGATGCCTCCTCCGCCGCATAAGACCCTCCGCCGCCCATTCGACTACCCGTATCGCCCATCCGATTCTGTATTAAAAAACCCGCCAGGCTGTTGTAAAAATGGACATCAGCGCTACTATAGTTCCACTTGCACTTTGTCCCAGTGCAGTGTTTCCAGCCATTTTTATACTGGGGGTAATGATATGAAGGACATCACCATCAGCCGCAGGAGCCTTCTGGTCTCCGCCGGTCTGCTCGCGCTCGCCCCGCTCGCCGGATGCGGCGGCAACTCTGGTTCCGGCTCTGCTGCCGCCGGTTCCGACTACACCATCGGCGTTCTGCAACTCACCGAGCACTCCGCACTCGATGCCGCCAACGACGGCTTTGTCAAGGCCATCAAGGAGAGCGGCCTTAAGGTCAAGATCGACCAGAAGAACGCCCAGAACGACCAGTCCACGTGTAAGTCCATCGCCGACAAGTTCGTGGGCGATGGCGTCGACCTGATCTATGCCATCGCTACGCCCGCCGCGCAGGCTGCCGCCGGCGCCACCGCTGATATCCCCATCGTTGGCTGCGCCATCACTGACTACGCCGCTTCCGGCCTGGTCCAGGACAACGACAAGCCCGGCACCAACGTCACCGGCGCCTCCGACCTCACCCCGGTCGCCGAGCAGCTCGAGATGATGCAGAAGGTCCTGCCCGACGTTAAGAAGGTCGGCCTGCTCTACTGCACCGCCGAGTCCAACTCCGACGTCCAAATCAAGGCCGCCAAGAAGGAGCTCAACAAGCTGGGCCTCGAGTACACCGACTTCACCGTCTCGAGCTCCAACGAGATTCAGTCCGTCGTCGAGTCCGCCGTGGGCAAGGTCGACGCACTCTACTCCCCCACTGACAACACCATCGCCGCGGGTGCTTCGCAGGTCGGCCAGATCTGCAAGGAGAACAAGCTCCCCTTCGTGACTGGCGAGGAGGGTATGTGCATGGCCGGCGGCCTGTTCACCCTCTCCATCAACTATAAGGACCTGGGCTACGCCGCGGGCGAGATGGCCGTTAAGATCCTGAAGGGCGAGGCCAAGCCCGAGGATATGCCGATCAAGCACCTCTCGAGCAAGGACCTGGTCGTCGTCAAGAACGACGAGATGGCCGAGGCTCTGGGTACCGACCTTTCCGCTCTGGACGAGTAGCGCCATGCGCGGGAACGCGTCTAGGGCCCGCACGCGCGTCACAGCCGCGTTATTCAATATCTGAGTCCTTGGGGCGAACGCTAAAGACCGGCGTTCGCCCTGCTTGTTTCGGATGAGACAAAACATCCGTCCGCCGCTCTTTTATGCATTGGTACAGCTATTATGGAAAATCACGTGTCCACCCTATCCTAGGAGGTATGAAGCATGCTCATTGCATTGCAGGGCGCCGTTTCGCAGGGCGTCCTCTGGGGCATCATGGTGCTTGGCGTGTTTATCACGTTCCGTCTGCTCGACATCCCCGATATGACCTGCGACGGCAGCTTTGCCCTCGGCGGCTGTGTCTGCGCCGTGCTCATCGTCAACAATAACGTTGACCCCTTGCTCGCCGTGCTGGCCGGCATGTGCGCCGGCGCCATCGCGGGCGCCGTCACGGGCATCTTGACCACCGTCTTTGAGATTCCCGCAATCCTCGCCGGAATCCTCACCCAGATCAGCCTGTGGTCCATCAACCTACGCATCATGGGCAAGTCCAATACGCCCATCCTTGCCAAGGGCACCATCTTCTCATCCGTCAGCCACATGACGGGCCTGCCGCAGTCCACTGTTGCCATTATCCTGGGCATTGTGCTGGCCGCGGCCATCGTCGCCATCCTGTACTGGTTCTTTGGCACCGAGATCGGCTCGGCGCTGCGTGCCACCGGCAACAACGAATACATGATCCGCGCCCTGGGCGTCAACACCAACTCCACCAAGATGATCGCCCTCGTGCTCTCCAACGCCCTCATTGGCCTTTCGGGTGCGCTCATCTGCCAGAGCCAGAAGTACGCTGACATTGGCATGGGCACCGGCGCCATCGTTATCGGTCTTGCCGCCATCGTCATCGGCGAAGTGCTCGGTCGCCTGCTGCCCGGCGGTCTGACGCAGTTTAGCGTCCGTCTTGCCTCTGCCGTCTTTGGCTCCGTGGTGTACTTCCTCATCCGCGCCATCGTGCTGCAGCTGGGCATGGACGCCAACGACATGAAGCTGCTCTCCGCCGTGATCGTTGCCGTGGCCCTGTGCGTGCCCGTGGTTTGGGAGCGCTACAAGCTCCGCAGCTCCTACACGAAGGGAGATGAGGCAGATGCTTAAGCTCTCGCACGTCAAGAAGACCTTTAACAAGGGCACCGTCACCGAGAAGCGCGCACTCACCGGCGTCGACCTTACCCTGAATGATGGCGACTTTGTAACCGTGATTGGCGGCAACGGCGCCGGCAAGTCCACGCTGCTCAATATGATCGCCGGCGTGTATCCGCTTGATTCGGGTGTTATTGAGCTCGACGGCACCGACATCTCGCGTCTGAGCGAGTCGCAGCGCGCCAAGTACCTGGGCCGTGTGTTCCAGGACCCCATGCGCGGCACCGCAGCCGACATGCAAATTGCCGAAAACCTGGCCCTCGCCAAGCGCCGCGGCCATCGTCGCGGTCTTTCGTGGGGCGTCACCAAGGCCGAGAAGGACGAGTACGTTGAGCTGCTCAAGCGCCTGGACCTCGGTCTGGACACGCGCCTCAACGCCAAGGTCGGCCTGCTCTCGGGCGGCCAGCGCCAGGCACTCACCCTGCTGATGGCCACGCTCACCAAGCCGCGCCTGCTGCTGCTCGACGAGCACACGGCGGCCCTCGACCCCAAGACGGCCTCTAAGGTGCTCAACCTGACCGAGGAGATTGTCGACGAAAACCATCTGACCACGCTCATGGTTACGCACAACATGAATGACGCTATCCGTCTGGGCAACCGTCTGATCATGATGCACGAGGGCCATGTGATCTACGACGTGGCCGGCGACGAGAAGAAGTCGCTCACCGTAGCCGACCTGCTGCAGAAGTTCGAGGAGGTCTCGGGCGGCGAGCTCGCCAACGACCGCATGCTACTAAGCTAACGACTTAGAAAACCACCACAAAGGGAACAGGCACCTTTGTGGTGGTTTTTGTTAAGGACTAAGGAGACCGCCATGAAAAGATTCGTCCCCCGCCTTGCGTTAACCGCCGCGCTGCTTGCCGGCGTGCTCACTGGCGCACCCAGCCTCGCTTTCGCGGGGAACCTGCCCGCCGCTATTGACGGCACCGTGACCGTCATGCACACCAACGATATCCACGGCAGCTACAAGTACAGCTACAACGCAAGCAAGGGCACCGGCACTGTGGGCTTTGACGGACTGGCGGTTCTCTATAGCGCCCAAAGCAGCGCCCCCGATCTTTTGCTCGATGCGGGCGATACCTTCCACGGGCAGTCCTTTGCCACCATGAGCGAGGGCAAGAGCATCGCCGAGCTCATGGACACCTTCTATGCAGACGGCTACGACGCGACCACGCCGGGCAACCACGACTGGAGCTACGGCGCGGACAAGCTCCGCACCATGACCGGCTACAGCCCCACCGGCACGCCCTTCGCCATGCTCTGCGCGAACGCGAAGTCTACGAGCGGCGTATGGAGCTCGAGTATCACCAAGACGCTCGATCGCACTTGGAAGGACGACGAGGGCAGTTCCACGTTTGATTACAAGATTAAGGTCGGTGTCGTCGGAGCCATGGATGAGTCGCTGGGCTCCTCGCTGCGCGCGGACCTGATCGAGGGCACGTCGTTCTCGGGTGCGGTGGACGCCATCAATGCCGAGGCCAAGCGACTGCGCGAGGACGAGGGCTGCAACGTTATCGTCTGCATTGCGCACACGCTCAACGCTAAGCCCTTTGCCGCACGGCTCGCCGGCGTCGATGCCCTGGTCGCAGGCCACGAACACATCAACCTTAACGAGAAGGTGACGGGAGCCGACGGCAAGACAATCCACGTTGTCGAGGCGGGCAGCGCCTTTGCCGAAGTGGGACTGCTTTCCGTCCCCTACGAGTACGACACCAAGGGCACCGAAAGCACCGACGATGACACGGTGGCAGTATACGCAGACAAAAGCGACGAGAAGCTCTATACCGCCAAGGATGTAAACGTTCTTTTGACCGATCCCAACAAGGGCTCCACCTATCAGAGCATCCTTGATGAGGTCCACGACAACAAGATCAAGCCGCTCGACGATGCCTTTAGCGCCGCATCGAGCGAGGTGATCGGCACGAGCTCTACCAATTATTTCTACGGCGAGAACGCATCTGGCACGCACGGCTGGGAAATGGTGCGCACCACCGATTTCCGCCCCAGCAAGGAGGGCGACACCACCAAGGCCCAGACCATCGGCCATGTGATCTGCGGCTCCTATCTTGACCTGACGGGCGCAGACCTTGCCATCGAGAACGCGGGTGGCATCCGCGGCGGCATCGCTGCAGGCGATGTGACCGCAGGCAACGTCATCGCTATCTCGCCCTACGGCAACACCGTGGAGACCTGGACCATGACCGGTGCGGACTTCCTTGCAGCGCTCGAGCACTCGCTGCAGATCAGCGACGAGTGCAATCACAGTTATGAGCTTCAGCAAGCCTACGTGGCAGCCGGCCATACCGAGCAGGAAGCGCAAGACAAGTACAAGTGGCGCGATGACTCTGGCAGCGTTCTCTCCTTTGGCGGCATCAACGTGACGATTGATTGGACGCAGCCCGAAGGCAAGCGCATTGTGAGTGCCACACTTGCCAAGGACGGCAGCACGCTCGATCCCACCAAGACCTATACCGTCGCCACCAACAACTACATCATTACCAACACGACCGACTTCCCCACCTTCGCACACGCCACCAAGCGCACCGAGTGGGGCACGTGTGAGGCGGCGCTGAGGGCGCTGATTGGGCAAAACGGCTGGGAGAGCAAGATGGCCTCGCTCGCGGGCACCATCAGCTTCGGCTCCGCAGCCGTTGACCCCACGCCCACACCGGCCCCGACGCCTAAGCCCTCGCCTAAGACGGACACGACGACCACGAAGGTCATCACCAAGAAGACGACCGGCAAGCTCGCCGCAACGGGAGACCGCACGCTGGCAGTAGTTGGCACGTGCCTTATCGGCGGCATCATCGTCATCATTCTCGGCATTATCTGGAAGCGTCGACGCTAAGCTACACCGCCGGGCCTTGCAGCCCCGCCGCGTAAACCTTATATCGAGCACAGAAGCCCGTCCGAATTTGATCGGACGGGCTTCTTGGTGGGTATCATGGTTGGATGATCATGAGGAGGTTTCCCTACATGGAATTGTTTGAGCCAATTCTTCATTTCTTTGCACAACGATGGGTCCACAACATCATCTGGGCCGGTATCTTGGCCATCGGCACCGCCGTTGCCGCCAAAATCGCGTCCAAGACCCTGCACCACCTGCTTAACCGCGATGATAACCCGCTCCCAGCATCGAGCATCTTCATCAACATCACACGCGCCGTCATCTGGATGATCGGCGGCAGCTTTATCCTCGACAACTGTTTTGGCATTAATGCAAACGCCCTCGTCGCCGCTCTTGGCGTCGGCGGCATCGCCATCTCGCTCGGCTTTCAGGACACGCTGTCGAACCTTATCGGCGGTATGCAGGTGACCTTCATGGGCATCATCAAGCCCGGCGACAATATCGAGGTCGGCGGCGTGTCGGGCGTGGTCCAAGACATCACCTGGCGTCACACGACCATCGAGGATGCCTGCGGGCAGACCATCATTGTGCCCAACTCCAACATCTCCAAGAACACGCTCGTGCATCTGATGCCCTTTGGGCGCGTGGCCGTGCCCGTTGCCGTAAAGGACACGTCTAAGTGGGCTTCCCTTGACGCGCTGGCAGACGAGCTCACAAGCGCAACCAAAACGGCCGTCTCGCCCATCTCTGGCTTTGACAAGGAGCCGTATGTGCTCTTTAGCGAGATCGGCGACTTTGGCGTCAAGGGCAAAATCATCTTTATCGTCAGCGACGATAGCACCACCTTCACGGCAGCCGACGCCTGCATTCGTGCCATCGCCCCCATCATCGCCTAAACTACCACAAAGGGGACAGGCACCTTTGTGGTAGTTTCGCATCGTGGTACCATGGTTCATATCGTTGTTTAAACGACTAAGGGAGTAGACACCATGGAAGAGGCCTATCGTCAAGCACGCAAGCGCGGCGAGCAGGGACGCCGTCGCGCCATCAGCCAAAGCGAGCACCCGTACCTTACGGACCTCGACAGCTTGGTTGCCCAGCTCCCCTTAGGTCAGCGAGAGAGCGTCGGCCTGCGGGATATTCCGCTCGAAATGGTCGTCGGCACGGTTACCAAGGGCCGTCAGTCTGCCTTTTCGTGCAACTTTATGCCCCTGTTGCCATTTAGCACCGAGTTCGCCCGCAAGTGGTCCAACCTCTACGACATCCAGGTGACCGAGGGCTATCGCGACCCCATCATCGTCACCGAGTTCATGCATCGGTTCTACGTCCAAGAGGGCAACAAGCGCGTCAGCGTCCTCAAATTCCTGGACGCCCCGACGGTTTCGGCCAAGGTCACCCGCCTCTACCCCGGAAAATGGGATTCCGTCGAAAGCCGCCTCTATGGCGAGTTCTGCGCGTTTTGGCGCGTCTGCCCCCTATACGAGATCGAGTTCTCGCGTGAGGGAAGCTACGAAACGCTCGCCAAGATGCTCGGTCAGAACCTTATCGAAAAATGGCCGCAGAAAAAGGTCGACTACCTGCGCCACACCTTCCTGCTCTTTAAGCGCGCCTACCTGCGCGCCGGCGGCGACCATCTGGACATTACGCCCGCCGACGCTATGCTCGTCTACCTCAATGTGTACAACCAGGACCGCCTGCTGGATACGCCGACGGATATCGTCGTAAACCGCCTGTGCAAGATTTGGCGCGAGTTGGTCATTGCCGGCAAAAGTGATGAGGAGAAGGTCGATCTTGTCGAGGCACCGAGTGTCGATGAGGAAGAGGCGCCCGCCAAGTCCACCTCGGGCGTGCTCAACTTCTTTATGAGCAAGACCGTCTACTCCACTGCCAATCCCATGCGAATCGCCTTTATCCACGAGTTTCCCTGTGCCACGTCGAGCTGGGACAGCCTACACGACCAGGGCCGCCGGTATCTTGATGAGCACTTTGGCGGCATCGTGCGCACCGAGGCGTTCGAGGACTGCCACGATTCGGACGTGTTCTACGCCGCCGTCGAGACAGCCGTAAAGCACGGGGCGAACGTCATCTTCTCGACCTCACACCGGCTCATGGAATACACGCTCAGGGCGTCAGTCGAGTATCCCCAGGTGCGGTTCCTTAACTGCTCAATCGGCCTTCCCCACCAAAGCGTCCGCTCGTACTTTGGAAAGATGTACGAGGCCAAGTTCCTACTGGGCGCCCTTGCCGCCAGCATGGCCGACAACCACCGTATTGGCTACCATGCGTCGGTCTTCGCCTCGGGCGCGCTGAGCGAAATCAACGCCTTCGCTATCGGTGCCTCGCTGCTCGACCCTCGTGCGCAGATTATCCTCACTTGGGGAGATGTTCCCGCCGGCGGTCTTGCCGAAGCCATGTGTCGCGAGGGCGTGAGCGTCATGACCGGCGCCGATATGTCCAAGTCTCTCGAGGACCCCACCGCCTACGGGCTTCACCGTCTGGTAAACGGCAAGGAAGTTACCGGTATTGCTATGCCGGTATGGAACTGGGGCCGTTACTACGAACTCATCGTACGCAGCCTACTGCACGGCACATGGGACGAGACCGCCGATGACCAGCAGGTGCGCGCCGTCAACTACTGGTACGGTATGAGCTCCGGCGTCATCGATATTCGCTACGCTCCGGGCCTACCCTATCAGACGCGTAAACTTGTGCAGCTGCTTCGCAACGGCATTGTCGAGGGCTCCATCAACCCATTTGGCGGCGAGCTCCACAGCCAGGACGGCGTGGTTCAGATTGAGGGCTTCCCTCCCCTGCCGAGTACGCAGATTGTCGAGATGAACTGGCTGGCTGACAACGTTATAGGCTCGATTCCGCAGCTCGATAACGAGCCGGAGGTCCGTGCCCTATGAATATCCTAGCCATTGCCGATGTAGAGGAGCGCTGCCTGTGGGAATGTTTTCGCAAGGAGCGCTTTGAGGACGTTGACCTGATTCTATCCGCAGGCGACCTGGATCCGGACTATCTTGAGTTTTTGGTCACTGTCATCAACAAACCGCTTGTGTACGTTCGTGGCAACCACGACGACCGCTACGCGCGCCATGCACCGGGCGGGTGCATTTGTGTTGAGGACAGCGTATATGTGTACCGAGGTATTCGCATTGCGGGTCTGGGCGGTTCCATGCGCTACCGCGACGGCGCGAACATGTATACCGAGCGCGAGATGGCAAAACGCATGCGCAAGCTATCGCGAAAAATCGCACTGGTAGACGGATGCGATATTCTACTTACCCATGCACCCGTCGCAGGCATGGGCGACCTGGACGACCTGCCGCATCGAGGATTCGAGTGCTTTAATGCGGCTCTTGAGTCTTGGGGTCCCGACTATATGATTCACGGGCATGTGCACCAAAGCTACGGCCCCAACTTTCAACGCGAGCGCCAACACCCATGCGGAACGAAGATTGTCAACGCCTGCGGCTATACCAAGATCGAAATTGACGAGGCGCGCTACCCCACGCGCGGTTGGAAGGCCGCTTGGCTCAACTCGCAAACCATGCGCCGCGAGCTCAAACGCCACGAAGCAATCGAGTCTTCAACCGCCAGAACCCCCTGGTAACTGCCAACAACCACCACGAAGGGGATAGGCACCTTTATGGTGGTTTTGCTGACTCGTCCGACCTGTCCATCACGGTGCTTGTGTAATTAACGAGAACACTCATTGTTTTGTAAGGACGGCGCTCACGTGCCGTCTTTTTTTGTCAACTTATGCAGTCTCGACCGTGTTGTATGTAGAGGGACCTCGCGAGACGCCTTCCCTATATCCACCACGACCAATTGGAGGTGACACTATGCCTGCACGCCGTAACCGCAATAGCACGCTCCGATGCGATGCCGATCAGATCGAGCGGGAAGCAAAGCGCTTGGTCGACACGTATTCCGACCTCATCCTTCGATTGTGCTATTCGGCCCTTGGATCCGCTGACGACGCTCAAGACATCTGCCAGGACACGCTGATCAAGATTCTCCAACGCACTCAACCGTTCGACTCGCTCGAACACGAACGTGCTTGGGTGATCCGAGTCGCACTGAACGCATGTCGCGATATCGGCCGTACGCACGCGAATCACCCGGTTGTCGACCTCGATTCGCTCCCCGATTTCTGCGCACCCGTAACACATACCGAGCAAGAATTCGCGCAACGCGACTGCGCCATTCTTTCCGCTGTCACGGCCCTGCCTCAAGCACAGCGCATCGCCATCTTTTTGCACTACTACGCAGGCATGAGCATCAGGGAAATCGCAGACGCCGTTCACGCGACGCCAGCTGCAACCGCCCAGCACCTTAGCCGCGGACGTGCGTCACTTCGGCTTTCCTTGAAAGGAGACCACAATGACTACGAATTCGAATGACTATCGCCACGCCCTGGAGCACATTTCGTTTACCGATAATGCGAAGCAGCACATGGCAAACTCGATTGCTCAGTCCGTCGCCTCAAGCGATGCGGCGACCGCTCAAAGCAACTTTAATGGCACGCGACGCAAGCCGCGCATCGCCCGCCATCCCGTAAGAACAGTCGCTCGCATTGCCGCTGTAACGGCAGTCCTCGCTATCGTCATTGGAGGCGCTGGCACGGCTATGGCAACAGGCGTCCTGCCGCTTCCTTCTGACATGCTTTCCGACATCTTTGACGGACCTGCTTCTCAAACCGAGATCATCGACCGTATTGGCCGGCCCGTCGGTGCTAGCTGCTCCAACAACGGAGTCACCGTGACCGCCGACGCCATCATGGGCGACAAGGATATGGTTACCATCGCCTATACGCTTACGTTCGACGATCCCGCTGCCCTGAAAAAGCTTTCCGAGCCGGGCGAGAACGGAACTATCGCCGGAAGTGTCGATGGAAACGTATACGTTGATGGCGAGCATGGCGGCCAAGGCCAATCATGGCTCATTGACAAGAACCCCAAGGACTCCAGCATTCAATACTTTGCACAGTTCAGCGTTGAATCACCCGGCCTTATGGGCAGGACCGTCCGCACGCATATCAACTCTCTCGTTGTGCCACGTGCTGGCAAAGAGCTTCCCGAGTATAAGAAAATACTTACGGGCCCATGGGATCTTAAGTTCCAGCTGAATTACGAAGATACATCCGTTACGATTCCCGCGCCCAAATCGGTCAACTTTAACGGCACCAAGGCGACGATTCAAGAGGCCACCGTATCCTGCGTTGGCGTTTCAGTCCGCTACAACATAGATCGTTCCATCGAACACGACAACAACAGCGGCAAGATGTCTCAAAACATGGAGGAGTCTATGGATGCCGTTGGCAACATACCCCTCATCGTGACGTTCAAAGACGGTCATGTTGAGGACGCAACCAGCCACAGCGGCTATTTCGCAAATAAACTGGATAACGGCACCACTGATGTCCACAAGACCTGGCCGTTCTCGCAAGTTTGTGACACAGACAAGATTGCAAGCGTACAAATTGGCGATACGGTCATTCCCATGAATTCGTAACGCTACGCGGCTCGTATATGCACCCGGTTCCGCACTTCGCGTCTAAAGATGCGCTGTCATCGAGCAGCGTGAGCGCAAGGCCGCCCGTATGGTCGGCTGGGAACACCTCGTTGCGCTAAAAACCACCACGAAGGGGACCGTGAACTGCGCCCCGAAACTTGGACTGAATAAATAGCGACTACGCCGCAAGGGCCCGGTCCCGGAACTCCTCCGGCG